>CALJLV010000001.1 GCA_937982505.1 uncultured Desulfobacteraceae bacterium
TACGAGCTTGACTGACGTGACTGGAGTTCAGACGTGTGCTCTTCCGATCTACTGCCCTACTTTGCCTTTCCGGACAAGATGAAGCGCCTGATGCAGCAGGTGATCGAGCTGCCCGACGATGCCCTGCGCAAATTCGGCTTCGTGCTCATGTGCCTCGGCCTGCTGGTCGTCTACCTCGGACAGAACGGTGGGCGCTGAAGCGGGAAATTCGAGATTTGAAATCCAAAATTTGAGACTCGTTGTTTTCATGTATCATCTTGAAGACTACCACTACGAACTGCCGCCCGAGCGCATCGCCCAGACCCCCGCCGACCGGCGGGACCGGTCCCGGCTGCTGGTGCTCGAACGGCCGCAAGGCCGCCTGGCCCACCGCCGCTTCGACGAAATCGGCGCCTATCTTGGTCCGGGCGACGTGCTGGTGGTCAACGACACCCGGGTGGTCTGCGGCCGCCTCTACGGCCGCAAGCCGACCGGCGGGCAGGTCGAACTGCTGCTGCTCGACTATGCCGAGTGCCTCGAAAGGCGGGCCGCGGGAAACGGGCTGGTGGGCCGCTGCCTGCTGCGGGCCGCCAAACCGACCCGCCCCGGCACCCGTCTGACGTTCGACGAGGGGCTGGCGGCCGAAGTCCTGGCGGCCGAAGACGGCGGGGTCTACACGGTGCGCTTCGAGGGCGCCGAAGACTTCGAAGCGCTCATCGAACGCATCGGCCACATCCCCCTGCCCCCTTATATCCGCCGCGTCCCCCAGGCCCCCGACACGGCGGCGGACCGTCTCGGCTACCAGACGGTCTACGCGGCCCGCAAGGGCGCCGTGGCCGCCCCCACGGCCGGCTTGCACTTTACCGAAGCACTGCTCGCCGACCTGCGGCGCAGCGGCGTGAAGATCGCGCCGATCACCCTGCACGTGGGCTACGGCACCTTCCTGCCGGTGCGCGTGGACGACATCCGCGAGCATCGCATGCACGCCGAGAGCTTCGATATCGCCGGCGCCAGCGCCCGGACGATCAACGCGGCCCGCAACGCCGGCGGGCGCGTCTTCGCCGTGGGGACCACCTGCGTGCGGACCCTGGAATACGCCGCCGACGCCGCCGGACAGGTTCGCCCCGGTCGCGGCCGCTGCGACCTGTTCATCTACCCGGGGTACCGGTTCAAGGCCGTGGACGCCATGATCACCAACTTTCACCTGCCCCGCTCGACCCTGCTGATGCTCGTGTCGGCCTTTGCCGGCCGGGAGCGGATAATGGCCGCCTATCGGGCCGCCGTCGCCGCCGGATACCGCTTTTTCAGTTACGGGGACGGCATGTTGATTGTTTAAACGGCATCGCGAAACCATGTTCTCTTTCCAACTCAGCGCCCGATCCACCGATTGCCGCGCCCGGGCCGGGCACCTGACGACCCGCCACGGCGAGATCGAAACACCGATCTTCATGCCGGTGGGCACCCGGGCCACGGTCAAGGCCCTTTCGCCCGAGGACCTGGTGGCCTGCGGGGCCCAGATCATTCTCGGCAACACCTATCATCTCTACCTGCGCCCGGGCTGCGAGACCATCGGCGCCTTCGGCGGCCTGCACCGCTTCATGCACTGGGACCGGCCCATCCTCACCGACTCGGGCGGATTCCAGGTCTTTTCCCTGGCCAAACTCTCCAAGGTCACCGAGGAAGGCTACGCCTTCCAGTCCCACATCGACGGCTCGCGCCACCTGCTCACCCCCGAGTCCTCGGTGGCGGTGCAAGTCTGTCTGGACAGCGACATTCTCATGTGCCTGGACGAGTGCATCCCCTACCCGGCCGAGGCGGCGCGCGCCGAGCGGGCCATGAGGCTCACCGGGCGCTGGGCCGAGCGCTGCCGCCGGGCCTGGCAAGCGGCCGAACGGCCGCACAACGCCCTCTTCGGCATCGTCCAGGGCGGGATGTACGAGTCCCTGAGACGCCAGAGCGCCGCAGCGCTGGCGGCCCTGGATCTTCCCGGATACGCCGTGGGCGGCCTGAGCGTGGGCGAGCCCAAGGACCTGATGCTGCAGATGGCCGCCGCCACCTTGCCCCTGCTCCCGGAAGATAAACCGCGCTATGTCATGGGGGTTGGCACCCCGGCCGACCTGGTGGAACTGACCGCCCTGGGCGCCGACATGTTCGACTGCGTCATGCCCACCCGCAACGCCCGCAACGGCCAGCTCTTTACCCGCCGCGGCACGCTGAACATCGCCAACGCCCGCTTCCGCCTGGACCCGGCCCCCATCGACGAAAAATGCGGCTGCTATACCTGCCGCCACTATTCCCGGGCCTACCTGCGCCACCTGTACATGACCCGGGAAATTCTGGTATACCGCTTGAACACGATCCACAACGTGCACTATTATCTGGACCTGATGAAGCGCGTGCGCACGGCGATCGTGGCGGACCGCTTTGAGGCCTTCCGGCGGTCCTTTCACGCCGAGCTGGATGGGGGCAAAGGATGAGGACACCTTGGAAGGCGGTTTTTTCAGCACGGTCTGCTTTCTTTGCCATCAAAGCGCCGAAAAGGCCCTAAAGGCCCTGCTCTACCACGAAGGCGCACGGCGCCGGGCGCTGCTGACCCATTCGCCAGTGGAAATGATCAGCGCCGCCAAAGAGCTGAAGATCGAGGCAGTGGAAGATCTGGGCAGACCTGCTCGGGAACTCGATTTGCACTACATCCCGGCGCGCTACCCCAACGGTTTGCCGGGCGGCTATCCCCATCAGTTCTATGATCGCAGTGAGGCGGACAAGGCCATCAGGGCAGCCCATGCGATTTTGGCCGCGGTCGAAGGTTATTTTCGTTCTAAGAACACGGTAGAAATCCTGGTCGATGCCAATGGGGAAAACGGGCCGGCCAACAGAAAGGATGGACATCCATGAAAGAAAAGGTACAGGCGGCCCTGGACAGGATCCGGCCCATGCTCCAGGCCGACGGCGGGGACGTGGAACTGGTGGACGTGGTCGACGGGATCGTCAAGGTGCGCCTCCAGGGGGCCTGCAAGGGCTGCCCCATGAGTCAGATGACCCTGCGCAACGGGATCGAACGGGTCCTCAAGCAGCAGATCCCGGAAATCAAGGCCGTCGAACCGGCCTGAAAAGGAGCGCGCGGCATGACCATCGCCAAGAAGATCGAAGGCTTCATCACCCGTTCGTCCTGGATCCGCAGGATGTTCGAGGAGGGCGCCCGCCTCAAGGCCGAACACGGAGCGCACCGGGTGTTCGACTTTTCCCTGGGCAATCCCAACGTGCCGCCCCCCGAGCGCTTCAACCGGCTGCTCATCGAAACGGTGACCACCTGCGGCCCGGACGGCCACTGCTACATGCCCAACACCGGCTATCCCCGGGTCTGCCAGGCCATCGCCGACTACCTCTGCACCGAGCAGCAGGTCGCCGTCACCGGCCGCGAGATCATCATGACCTGCGGGGCCGCCGGGGCCCTCAACGTGGTGCTCAAGACCCTCCTCGACCCGGGAGACGAGGTGCTCTGTCCGGCCCCCTATTTCGTCGAATACGGGTTTTACGCCGACAACCACGGCGGCACCCTCAAGACCGTGCCCACCCGGGCCGACTTCACCCTGGACCTGGAGGCCATGGCGGCGGCCATCGGCGAGCGCACCAAGGTGGTCCTGATCAACTCGCCCAACAATCCCACCGGACAGGTTTACAGTGCCGAGGCCCTTCGAGACCTGGGCCGCCTGCTCACCGAAAAAAGCCGGACCCTGGGCCACACCGTGTACCTGGTCTCCGACGAACCGTACCGCAAGATCGTCTACGACGGGGTCCGGGTGCCTTCCATATTCGCGGCCTACGACGAGGCCCTCATCTGCACCTCGTATTCCAAGGACATCTCGATACCGGGCGAGCGCCTGGGCTTCGCGGCCGTCAATCCCGCCGCGGTGCACAAGGAGGCCCTGCTGGCCGGTATGACCCTGGCCAACCGGATCCTGGGGTTCGTCAACGCCCCGGCCCTGATGCAGCGGGTGGTGGCCGAGATGCAGGGCCAGAGCGTCGACATCGGCGAGTACGCCCGCAAGCGCCGCCTGCTCTGCGACGGCCTGGCCGAGGCCGGCTACCGGTTCGAGAGACCGGCGGGGGCCTTTTACCTCTTTGCGCGCACCCCCATCGCCGACGACGTGGCCTTCGTGCGCCAGCTCCAGGAGGAACTGATCCTGGTGGTGCCGGGCAGCGGCTTCGGCGGCCCGGGGCATTTCCGCATCGCCTATTGCGTGGACGACGCGGTGATCACCGGTGCCATGCCCGGCTTCCGGCGGGTCATGGAGACGTATCGCTAGGCGGCAACGGCAGGTCTGAATCCGAAAACCAAGGAGAATTCCATGAAGATTCTCAAGATCGACCATCTGGGCATCGCCGTCAACAGCATCGAGGACGGCAAGACGTTCTGGTCCGACATCCTCGGACTCTCCTTCGAAGGGGCCGAAACCGTGGCCGAACAGAAGGTGACCACCGCCTTTTTCCCCGTGGGCGAAAGCGAGGTGGAACTGCTCGAATCGACCGCTCCGGACGGTCCGGTGGCCAAGTACATCGAAAAAAAGGGAACCGGAATCCAGCACATCGCCTTCCGGGTGGCGGACATCGACGCGGCCCTGGAAGAACTCAAGGCCAAGGGGGTCCAGCTCATCGATCAGACGCCGCGTCTGGGCGCCGGCGGTGCCCGGATCGCCTTTCTGCACCCCAAGGCCACCGGCGGGGTCCTGGTGGAGCTGTGCCAGCGCGACGGATGAAGGGATAGGTGATTGAGGATTGTTGATTGGCGCTCCCTTTGGGCTTGACAAGGCGCGCCCATTCCCATTACCCTGCCTTCGGTAACATCGTTATCCTTAGACGGCCAACTGCCGCCACAAACCTGGGAAAATGCCTGTAATCAAACAAATAACGAAAAAATATGGGACGTGAAAAGGTTTTTCCAATCCTGAATAAAAATCTTTTTGGACCGGGTCCTTCCCGGTCTAAAAAGATTTTTTGGAACATCGTTCCAGCTTCATGTGCATGAATCCTCCGAATCCTCCGGCCTCCCACATCGAACGCCTGCGCCCCGAAAGGTTCCAGCGCCTCGAAACGGCGGTGATGGAAATCTTTTCCCAGGCGGACTTTCACAAGGCCAACATGCGCGAGGTGGCCCGCCGCGCCGGAGTGAGCTTTTCCACCATTTACAACCATTACGGAAGCAAGGAACGGCTGGTCTTCGCCTTCGTGGACATCTGGCTGGGCAAGCTCACCGAACGGATCTTCGACCACCTCAAGGGAATCGAAAGCCTCAAGGAACGGCTGCGCAAGGTCCTGTGGCTGCAGCTCGACTATTACGAGCGCAACCCGGGCCTGGGCCGCATCCTCTTCATGACCCTGCCCATGCAGACCTGGATGGCGGACGAAACCTTTCAGCAGAAAAAAATGATTCACCTCTATCTGGACGTGCTGCGCCGGGGCCAGGCCGCCGGGGTGCTCAACGACCAGGTACGGCCCGGGGTGCTCCTGGATTTCATGCTCGGCTTCGTTCAGCGCACCTTTTTCATGTGGATCGCTCGAGGCCAGCCCCAGGGCCTGGCCGACCAGACCAACGTGCTTTTCGGGATGATCTGGCGGGCCATCGCCAACCCGGCGCACGCCAACAGCGATTGATGGGAAGAAGCCCGGACCTGGGGAATTTCTTCATCGGACCGATCGGTCGCAGCGGTCCGATCGATGCTCGCAGAAAACCAACCTGAGGATGCCCGGCGCCGACCGGCGGGCGCAGGGCGGAGACACCGGCAACCGCCAGTCAAAGGAGACGACCATGGCAGCACATCCGGATCTGAACCAGTGGGTGGAACTGGCAACCAAACAGCTCAAGGGCAAGTCCCCGGACAGCCTCAACTGGAAAACCCCCGAGGGGATCCTGGTCAAGCCCCTCTATACGGCCCGGGACATTGAACACCTGGAACACGTTCATTCCCTGCCCGGCGTTGCGCCTTTCGTGCGCGGCCCCATGGCCACCATGTATGCCGGCCGCCCCTGGACCATCCGCCAGTACGCCGGCTTTTCCACCGCCAGGGACTCCAACGCCTTTTACCGCCGCAACCTGGCCGCCGGCCAGAAGGGGCTCTCGGTGGCCTTCGACCTGGCCACCCACCGCGGCTACGACTCGGACCATCCCCGGGTGGCCGGGGACGTGGGCAAGGCCGGGGTGGCCATCGACAGCGTCGAGGACACCCGGATCCTCTTCGACCAGATCCCCCTGGACCAGATGTCCGTCTCCATGACCATGAACGGGGCCGTGATCCCCATCATGGCCATGTACATCGTCACCGCCGAGGAGCAGGGGGTGGCCCACGACAAGCTCAACGGCACCATCCAGAACGACATCCTCAAGGAATATCTCACCCGCAACACCTACATCTACCCGCCCGAGCCGTCCATGCGCATCGTTTCGGACATCATCGCCTTTTGCTCGCGCGAGATGCCCAAGTTCAACACGGTGAGCATCAGCGGATACCACATGATGGAGGCCGGGGCCGACAGCGTCCTGCAGACCGCCTTCACCCTGGCCGACGGGGTCGAGTACGTGCGCGCGGCCCTCAAGGCCGGCCTGGCCATCGACACCTTCGCCCCCCGGCTTTCCTTCTTTTTCGGGGTGGGGATGAACTTCTTCATGGAAATCGCCATGCTGCGCGCCGCCCGGCTCCTGTGGCACCGGCTGATGCAGCAGTTTTCGCCCAAGGATCCGCGCTCGAGCATGCTGCGCACCCATGTCCAGACCTCGGGCTGGAGCCTCACCGAGCAGGATCCTTACAACAACATCATCCGCACGACCCTGGAATGCCTGGCCGCCGTGCTCGGCGGGACCCAGTCGCTGCACACCAACTCCTTTGACGAGGCCGTGGCCCTGCCCTCGGATTTTTCGGCCCGCATCGCCCGCAACACCCAGCTGGTGGTCCAGGAAGAGTCCCAGGTCTGCCACGTGGTCGATCCGCTGGCCGGCAGCTACTACGTCGAATGGCTCACCGGCGCCGTCGCCAGCGAGGCGATGAAGATCATCGAGGAGGTCGAGCAGCTCGGCGGGATGGCCAAGGCCATCGAGACCGGGATGCCCAAGATGCGCATCGAGGAGGCCGCGGCCCGGCGCCAGGCGCGCATCGACCAGGGTCTGGACGTGATCGTGGGGGTCAACCGCTACCAGCTCGAAAAGGAAGACCCCATCGACATCCTCGAAGTCTCCGAAACGGTGCGCGACGAGCAGGTCGCCCGGCTCCGGGAGATCCGCGCCCGGCGCGACGAGGCGGCGGTGCGACAGGCCCTGGAAGCCGTCACCCGGGCCGCCGAGGCCGGAGGCAACCTGCTGGAAGCGGCCCTGCCGGCCGTGCGAGCCCGGGCCACGGTGGGCGAAATCTCCGATGCCATGGAAAAGGTCTTCGGCCGCTACGTGGCCACCACCCAGTGCATCTCGGGGGTCTATGCCGCCGAGTACGGCGACAGCGAGATCTTCCAGTCCCTGCGCAAGCGCTGCGAGCAGTTTTTGGAGCGCGAGGCGCGCCGGCCGCGGATCCTGCTCACCAAGATGGGCCAGGACGGCCACGACCGGGGGATCAAGGTGGTGGCCACGGCCTTTGCGGACATCGGCTTCGACGTGGATCTGAGCCCCATGTTCCAGACCCCCGAGGAGGCGGCCCGCATGGCGGTGGAAAACGACGTGCATGCCGTTGGCTGGTCGAGCCTGGCCGCAGCCCACCGGGCCCTGGTGCCCCAGCTGGTCGAGGCCCTCAAAAAAGAAGGGGGCGAGGAGATCCTGGTGATCGTGGGCGGGGTGATCCCGCCCAAGGACTATCCATTGCTCAAAGAAATGGGGGTCCATGCCATCTTCGGCCCGGGGACCCGCATCGTCCAGTCGGCCAACCAGGTGCTCAACCTGCTGGAGAAAAAGTAAAAGCAATTTCAGATCTCAAATTTCAAATTTGAAATCCCGATGCTCAGTCAAGACCCCGAATTTTACGTCGACGGCGTGCTGGCGGGCAACCGCCGCATCCTGGCCAAGACCATCACCCTGGTGGAAAGCACCCGTGCCGAACACCAGGCCATGGCCCTGGCAATCCTCGACCGGCTCATCCCCCACACGGGAAAGGCGGTGCGTCTGGGGGTCACCGGGATTCCGGGGGTGGGCAAGAGCACCTTCATCGAGGCCTTCGGGATGCAGCGCCTGGCCGAAGGCCGCCATCTGGCGGTGCTGGCCGTGGATCCCAGCAGCACCCGCAGCGGGGGGAGCATCCTGGCCGACAAGACCCGCATGGAACGGCTCTCCACCGAAACGGCGGCCTTCATCCGCCCCTCGCCTTCCAGCGGCACCCTGGGCGGAGTGGCCCGCAAGACCCGCGAAACCATGCTGGTCTGCGAAGCCGCCGGCTTCGACCTGATCCTCGTGGAGACCGTGGGGGTGGGCCAGAGCGAAACCGCCGTGGCCGCCATGGTCGACTTTTTCCTGGTGTTGATGCTGGCCGGGGCCGGCGACGAGCTCCAGGGGATCAAGAGGGGGGTCCTGGAGATGGCCGACGCGGTGGTGATCAACAAGGCCGACGGCGACAACCGCCGGCCGGCCGAACTGGCCCGGCGCCAGTATGAAAACGCCCTGCACCTGCTCATGCCGGCCTCGCCCCTCTGGCGGGTGCCCGTGATGACCTGCAGCGCCAAGACGGGGCAAGGACTGGCCGAGATCTGGCGGCAGGTCGCGGACCACCGCCAGCGGATGATGCACAGCGGCCAGTTCGAGGCCAAGCGGCGCGAACAGGCCCGGGCCTGGATGTGGGCGCTGATCGAAGAGGGTCTCAAATCCCGCTTCCGCTGGCATCCGGCCGTCCGCCAGCACCTGCCGCGCATCGAACGCGAGGTGACCGCCGGACGGCTCTCGCCCACGCAGGCGGCCCACCGGCTGCTTTTTTCCCTTGACAGGGGCGAAGGGGTTTAGAAGGTAAGGAAAACGGATGTTTTGGACGCACCGCAACGGGTGCTTAAAGAAAGGACGGCATCATGAGCGTGGTACAGGACAAAATCAAGGATCTGGCGCAGCGCGAAGCGCGGATGCAGGCCATGGGCGGGCCCGACGCGGTGGCCAAGCACAGGCAGAACGGCCGGCTCACGGCCCGCGAACGTCTCGATGTCCTTTTCGACAAGGGGACCTTCCGCGAGATCGACATGTTCGTGCGCCACCGCTGCGTCAACTTCGGCATGGAAGCGGTGGAAATCCCCTCGGACGGCGTGGTCACGGGCCACGGTCTGATCGACGGGCGGCCGGTCTTCGCCTTTGCCCAGGATTTCACCAGCCGCGCGGGCAGCCTGGGAGAGATGCACGCCAAGAAGATCTGCAAGGTGATGGACCTGGCCCTCAAGGCCGGGGTTCCCTTCGTGGGGCTCAACGACTCGGGCGGCGCCCGGATCCAGGAAGGGGTCGATGCCCTTTCGGGCTACGGCCAGATCTTCTACCGCAACTCGCTGGCCTCGGGCACCATCCCGCAGATCTCGGCCATCATGGGCCCCACGGCCGGCGGCGCGGTCTATTCGCCGGCCATGACCGATTTCATCTTCATGGTCAAGAACACCAGCTACATGTTCATCACCGGCCCGGAGGTGATCAAGTCGGTCACCGGCGAGGAGATCACCTTCGAAGACCTGGGCGGGGCCATGACTCACAATGAAAAAAGCGGGGTGGCCCACTTCGCCTGCGAATCGGACGCTGATGCCCTGGCCCAGATCCGCCGTCTTCTCGGCTACCTGCCGTCCAACAACATGGAAGACCCGCCCCTGGTGGCCACCGGCGACGATCCCAGGCGCGCCCATGCGGCCCTGGACGCCATTATCCCCGACAGCCCCAACCAGTCCTACGACATGAAAGCGGTGATCCGCGCCGTCGTGGACAACGGCGAATTCTTCGAACCCCACGCGCATTTCGCCAAGAACATCATCGTCTGTCTGGCCCGGCTCAACGGCCGCACCGTGGGGATCATCGCCAATCAGCCGGCGGTCCTGGCCGGATGCCTGGACATCGACGCCTCGGACAAGGCCACACGCTTTATCCGCTTTTGCGACGCCTTCAACATCCCCCTGCTGACCATCGCCGATGTGCCCGGATACCTGCCCGGCAGCAACCAGGAATGGGGCGGGATCATCCGCCACGGGGCCAAGCTGCTCTGGTGCTACTCGGAGGCCACCGTGCCCAAGCTGCTCCTGGTCACCCGCAAGGACTACGGCGGCTCTTACCTGGCCATGTGCAGCAAGGACCTGGGCGCCGACATGGCCTTTGCCTGGCCCACGGCCGAAATCGCCGTCATGGGGGCCGCCGGGGCCGCCAACGTGATCCATCGCAAGGAGATCAAGGCCGCCGCCGATCAGGCGGCCAAGCGCCGGGAGAAGATCGCCGAGTACGAGGCGCTGTTTTCCAACCCCTACTGCGCCGCGGCCCGCGGCTACATCGACGCCGTCATCGCCCCGCGCGAAACCCGGCCGCGGCTCATCGAGGCCTTGGAGATCATGTGCGCCAAGCGCGAAATGCGGCCGCCCAAAAAGCACGGCAACATTCCCATGTAGCGCCGGGCCGACCACTTCAACCTCAAGCCAGACGGGAGCAGGCCATGGAGAACAACAAGACGACGGCGGCGGTGGCCGCGGCGGTCTTCGAATACATCCGCAGCGAAGAAGAAGCCGTCTGCCTTCAGGCGGCCGCCGGCGGCGGCCGGCACTTTCCTCCACCGGCGCCGGCCGCCCCGACGCCCCTCTGGGGTGCCAGCGGTCGCCGGCAGCAGATGGAACTGCGCAACCTGATGCAGTGGCGCGCCTTTGCCGCGGCGGGACGACGGTAAACGCAACAATCGAATGGCTTGCATGGCCGAAACGCACAGCGCCGGCGGCCATGCGGGTCTTTCCCATTTTCGTTATTCAAAAGGAGAT
>CALJLV010000002.1 GCA_937982505.1 uncultured Desulfobacteraceae bacterium
ATCGTCAACAGATCGCCGGCGGGTCCCTCGAATCCATCCGCCGGCACGGTGTAGCACAGGGTGGCCAGGGTGGCGTTGAGATCATCAAGGGTTCCCCAGATCCTGACCGAAGCGGTGTACTTGCCGCTCACCACCGCATTACCCATGGAAACCATGTCCAGAATGCCGCGGCTTTGCGGCCCCAGATTCAGCCAGACGGTGAATCGGTCCGATCCCCAGGCATCGGCATCGGTCACCCGCACGCCATCGATGATCGTGGCACTGCCCTCATTGACCCGCAGGTTAGTGGGCACAATCGCCACCGGCGCATCGTTGACCGGCAGCACCAGAATGGCAAAATGCGTCTCGCCGATCGTCCCCCCGAGGCCGTCGTCCACCGTGAAACCAAAACCATCGGCGCTGTCTTCCCCGCCGGCATGCGCATAGACCAGCCGGCCCCCGTCGATGTCCGCCTGGGTGAACCGGTCGCCGGCGCCGACGGCAGTGCCGTTCAGGCGCAACTGCCCGTTGAGGGGTCCTGTTGTCAGGGTAAAGGTCAGGGCCGAATCCTCGGCCTGGGTGACGGCGAGCAGATCGTTGGAAATGGTCGCCACGCCGCCTTCGGCGATGGTCAGGCCGGCATTGGCGGCGATCACCGGGATATCGTTGACCGTCACGGCGACGCGCCCCTCGGCGGTAAGGCTGCCGGACTTCAGCGTAATCGATAGCGCGTCGAGATAGGCCCCGGCCTCATCCCCGGCCCGGTAGCGCAGCCCGGCCAGCGCCGCATTGATTTCGGCGGGGGTTCCGCTGAGTTCCTTGCGTTCCGTCCACGGATCGTCCAGCCCCAACGAAAGCCGTCCGGTGCTGTCCGGGTTCAACTGCACGTTCAGGACCAGGCCGCTCATCGGACCATCGGCCGTCAGGGGGCCGACGGCGATGATTTCCCCTTCGTTGAGACGCAGGGTGCCGGGCGCCTGGAGCCTCGGGGTCACGGTCGTACTTTCGACGAAGACCGTAAACTCCTGATCGACCAGGACGGCCCCGTCCCCATCCGCCACCCGATAGCGGAATCGGTCCACCTCCTCGGCAGCGGTCTGGTCAGAGCCCGCATAGACCAGGGCGGTTTGCACCCCAAAGGTGTTCAGATCGGCCTGAGTGAAGCTGTCGCCCACCACCGCGGGCCGGCCGCCAAGGTAGAGCACCCCTTTGGCAGGCAGGCTCTGAAGTGTAAAAAGAAGATCCTCGGGATCGTTGTCGGCATCGATAAAGAGCAGATGGGCGTTGGTGATCACCACGCGCGTGCCCGTCTGGATGTTGACGTTGACATTCACATCCCGGGGCACGGCATTGATTTTGATCGGAATCTGGATCTCTCCGGTATCCGCCGGTTCATCACCATGGGTCAACGCGATGCGCAGCACGGCGGTGCCATGCAATTCTTCGGACCAGACAAAAGTCAGCCCGCCGGCGTCCAAGCCGGCAAGCCAGGCGCGGACCGCTTCGAAAGTGCCCTGGATCGTCACCTGGGCCGAACCGCTGCCCTGCACCGCGACCCCGACCGCACCCTGAACCGTCAACACCCCGGCGGTGACGGAAAGGGTCAGCCGGGTGGCATCCTCGGGAACGGCATCCACATCGACCACCGCCAGACCGCTGATCCGGATGGTCACCGGATCCTTGGGATCTTCGCCCTTGTTGGCGGTGAAGCGCTGGGGGCCGCTGAGGCAGGGCGCTTCGTTGACCGGGGTCACGCTGATGTTGAACAGCACCGGTGACAGTTCACCGCCGCTTCCATCCTCTGCCGAGAAGACGAAGCCGTCGGCGAAGTTTTCCGTTCCGTCGTGGGTGTAGACGAGGCCACCGGTTTCCAGAATCGTCCCGGGGAATCTGTCGCCCGCAGCCAGGACCATCCCGTCGCGGGTCAGAATCCCATGAGTCGGAACGGTTACCAGCACCAGAATGGGGGTGTCGTCGAAATCCGTCACAGACAGGTGCTCGGGCCCGATCACCGCCGCGGCCCCCTCATCCAGGACCAGGCCGGTGTTGGCCGTCAGTTCCGGCACGGCGTTGATCTTAAGGTGAATCCGGGCCGTGTCCGTGAGCGCGCCGCCGCGGCCGTAGTATCCCTGATCGTTGACGCTGATCGTCAACGTATCCGTGTAACGGGCGGTCGGTTCGAGGATATCGTAGACCAGGGTGGCCAGAGCGGTGTTGATGGCGGCCACGGGGCCGATCAAGGTAACGCGGGTGGTCCCGATCCCCTCGAAAGCGAGGCCTTCGGACGCCGTCAGCCGCAGAACCGCCGCGCCTTCCGGGGCCGTGATGCTCAGGGTACAGGCCACGGGCGCCAAGCCGGAATCCGGATCACGGATGGTGACCGCCAGGGGGCCTTCGAAAACGATATCCTGCCCCGTGTTGGTTGTGACCGGATTCTCGCTCGACGATTCGGGAACGGTGACCCGCGGCCCATCATTGACCGGATCGATGTAGAGGATGAGGGCGCCGCCAGCGCTCCCCCCGGATCCGTCGCTGATCTGATAGGTGAAACCATCACCCGCGGTTTCACTGCCGTCGTGGGTATAAACCAGGGTCTCGGCGTTCACATCGGCCTGGGTGAAGGCGTCCCCGACATCCAGCCTTCGGCCGGCGAGGGACAAGCTCCCGTGAGCCGGCAGCGAAACCAGGGTGTAACGAAGCGCTTGGATCTGGGCATCCCCGTCCGCGAAGCACAACATCCGCCCGGTCAAGGCCACCGACTGACCCTCGGCCACGCTGGCGCCGATGAAGACATCGCCGCCGGCAATCAGGGAGACGTCGCCGTCAGCCGAAGAAACCGCACTCCACAAGACGATGCGTCCCCCGGTTTGGAGCAGGACATGGCCCGCTTCAGCGGTGACCTCACGCCGGAGATGGATATCGCCCGCCAGCCCGCGAAGGACGATGGTACCGTTGCCGGCGGTCGTCAATCCCGCCAGAAAGAGGCCCCCCGCGTCTCTGATCACCGTGCCGTCGGCAAGGATGCGGTCGATCACCGCGGCTTCCACCCGGGTCACGGTCACCCCATTGCCATCAAACAGATGGATTCCACCGTTTTCCGAACGCAGGGCCAGATCATGGACGTCCACTTCGAAGGGATCCGCGGCCTCCCCGAGACTGCCGATCCCCGAGGCGGCGCGAATGGCCAGCCTCTGCGCCGTCACATGAACCTGAGCCGGCCCGATATCCCGTACCGCGCCGCCCAGGGCGGTCAGACTGACCCCGGCGCTGGTCTGGATATCCGATACGATGATCCGGGTTGCGGCGCACAGAAGCACATCCCCGGACTCGGCCTTCACCGCGGCCCCGGCATCCATCTCGATGGCGCCGCGCAAGGCGTTCATCTCCACGGTAGCCGCTGCGGCAACCGATGCCCGTGCGGCCGGACCCAGGACCAGATGGCGTCCGGCCTGCAGGGAGACCGAACCGCCGGCCAGGATGAGATCCTTGTTCAGAACCAGATCCGAAGCGGCACCCTTGGCCTCCAGCAGAACGTTGCCACATCCTTCCACCCGGACTCCGCTTCCGTCCTGGGCAACGCGAAGGGCGCCGCCTTCCACGACCAGATAGACCCCGCCGGAATTGGACGCCCCCTGGACATGAACCCGTTCAACCGTCAGAGGGCCGGCCACGGCTGTCTGGGACAGGGCCACATGGCCCGTGGCGCCGGTGGTGACCACATCGATCCGCCCCACGGCCAGATCCAGATCATCGGTACCCGGCGAAACCCCGGCCGCCAGGGCCTTGAGGGTCAGGCGGGCCCCCCGGATGTTGAAGGTTTCCCCTTGGGAATCGTCCACCACCGCGCCCGCCGGCGCCTCGATGGCCACGGTACCGGAGGCGCCACCGTCCACCGCCCCCAGAAGGATGTTGCCGCCGATGCTTTCCAGACGGATGCGGTTGGCATCGCTTCCCGCCGAGGAGACCGCCTCGCGCACGGTAATGGTGCCGCCCGCCTGAACCTCGATCTTTCCGTCGGCGGTCCGGATTGAAGGAATGGTCAGGTGGGCCGGCACACGGATCTGGATATCGCCCGGCCCCACCGCGTCCAGGGTCGGGCCGAGAAGCACGATGCCCCGGGCGACCAGGGAAATGGGGCCGTTGATCAAGACCGCAGAGGCCAGGGTAATGTCGCTGGCATCGATTTCCAGCCCTGACGGATAAGCCCCGGCGGTACCCACCGCCCCATCGAAGCGGACATGCCCGGAACCGGTGAAAACCGAAAGCGCGCCCGATCCTGCAACCGTCTGCCGGAAAAGAACCGATCCCGGCGCCCCGGATTCTCGGCGTGTATCCACCCGGGTATCCGCGGTGAGGATCACCGGACTGTCAAAGGCCGCATCGCCGCCAAGGGCCTTGATGTACGTGGCGGTGCGAATCTCTCCGGCCGCCGCGATTCGAATCCCGCCCGACCCGGCCTGGAGCCGGCCGTCGATCTGCACCATCGCCAGTTCGGGCGCCGCCTCACCGCTGGCAAGAGAGATGGCGCCGGCGGCGTCGAGCTGCAAGCTTTCGCCGTCATTGCGAATCAGGATGCTGTCGATACCGTCCACCGTGGTGATGCAATCCGAACCGCGGATGTTGATGTCCGCCCCGGATTTGACAAATCCCTCCGGTTCGAGGATCACGCCACCCCGGCCGTCGCCGTCCGTATCCGCGATCAGGGTGACGCTCGACCCGGGCTCGGTGGTCTCCACGCGCGCCCGGATGATGATATCCCCCTCGCTGGTCAGCAGAATGGATTCGGCCTGGACGATATCAACGGCGATGACGAGGCTTTCGCTGTTCTTGTCCCCCGAAAGGATGATATCTCCGGCCCCGAGAAGGATCCGGGCCAGCGGCGATTCCGTATCGACCCCATCGCGGATGATCGCCGATCCCCCGCTGCCGCCCAGGGTGCTGACCTCGGCCCGCAACACCAGGCCTTTGGCCCCGGTGATCTCGATATCCCCGCCGTCGATTGCCGGATCCTGATTACCGCTGCGCACGTTGCCGCTGATCAGAAGAACGCCACCTTCCGATCCGGCCAGGAGATGCTCGAGGCGAAGGTTGCCGCCGACGGTCGTCAGCTCCTGGAGATCGAGCCCTCCGGCGGGGCCGTAGGGCACATTGCGCAGCCAGATATCGCCGTTACCCGAGCTGGCGGCCTTCAGGATCGCCGTGGAGATCTCGAAGAAGGCCGGTGGTTGCGCTTGTGCCTGACGAAGGATCGCTCCGGCGGCCCGGATATCGAGGATGGCGCCGGAAACGACCCCGTCGCCTTGAATGACCTCCCCGGCGGAAGCCCTCAGGGTCACCTGATCGACGCCCGAGAGATTTCCGGTCAGAAAAATATCCCCCGCCGCCTCGCCGGCCGAAATGTGGAGGTCGGCGCCGCCCTGGCTGACCTTGAGCGCATAATCGGCGCTGCCGGTGTCTACCCGAACGGAGCCCTCCGCCGGATTCCCGAGCCCCGCCCTGAGCCGTATCCCACCGGCACCGAGAAGCGGGGCCGCGATCTCGATATCCCCGTTCGCGTTGAATACCAGAATACCCGAGACCGTGAAGGGCGCCGCCGTCTGGATATCACCGGACGTATTGAATTCCAGCTCTCCGAGGACCGTCACGGGAGCGGATTCGCCCACCTGGATGGCGGCCGATCGAATGACCGCCAGCCGGCCGACGGGACGGGCGGCGTTGCCCACCGGCCCCTGGAAAACCACCTTCCCCGATGTGCCGCCATCAATGGTCAGGAAACGGGTTTCGGCGGCATCGGTACCGACGGCGTTCAGGGTAACGGGGCCGCCGCCGCTGCTCAGGGTGACGTCGCCGGTCAGGGTAACGGCCCCGGCAAACGAGACGGCATCGTTGGTGGCGGTGATGCTGGCGCCCAGACGCACCGGCCCCGTGCCTGTCTGGCAAAAGGCACCGTCCAGGGTCATGACGGCGGCCGGGCCGATCTCGAGCAGCCCGCTGTTCTCGATCACCACCGCCCCGTTGGCGCTGGTCTGCACCGGCCCATGGAAGGTGACCGCGCCGCCGGCAACGGTCAAGCCGGTCAACCGGGCGGGGCTTCCCACCGCGGCGCCGAAAACCACCGCCCCGGTGCCGCTTTGCACGGTCAGCGGATGCGGGCCGCTCACCCTGGCCCCCAGGAGGACATCGCCCCCCTCTTGCCCCGTGGCCAGCGTCACCGGCCCGCTGAGGGTGAGGTTGCCGGCAAAGGAGATCCCGTCGCCGCTGGTGGCGATGGAAGCCCCCAGGGACACCGGACCAGCGCCGGTCTGGGCGAAAGGCCCATCCAGGACAAACGGTGCGGTGGAGAGAATCGTTGCGTCCTCGCGATTGGCGATCCAAACCGCCCCGCCCTCGAGGGTGGTGACAGGCCCAGCGAACCGCACGGAGCCGGTATCGAGGTCAATGCCACCCGAACAGGTGGTGACCGCCGCGGCGACATCGACATGCAAGGCCGAGATGACCAGAATCCCGCCCACCGGCGCGGTGGCGCCCACTTCGGCCTCGAAGGAGACGAAACCACTGGCCGGATCCACCCCGATGGTCAAGAAGCGGCATCCCGGCCCGCTGCCGTCGCTGTCCACCACGTCCCGCAGGTAGACCGAACCCGCGCCGGCGGTGGACAGGACCACGTCCGTGACGAGCACCAGGGGAGCGTCCAGATCCACGTCGCCATTGCCGGTCACCGCAAGATCGGCACCCAGGCGAAGAACGCCGGGTCCGTTGAACCCGATGGTGCCCCCCGCCGTCACCGGCGCCAGGATCTCGGCCCGTCCCGTGTGGGTGACGGTCACGCTGCCCGCGGCGGCCAGCGCCGCGTTGAGGGTCAAGGTACCGGTGCGGATCTGGGCTGTCCCCACCCGGAGCCGTCCGTCGAAGACGGTGGCGCCCGAACATAAGATGTCCAAGGCCACGACGTCGAGGGTGGCCTCGGCGCCGCTGAAAGTGACGGCGCCCGCGCTTTCCACCGTCAATCCACCCAGGGCGGCGCCCGGGATTCCCGCGTTGTCGTCCACCGTGACGGCCCCTTGTCCGGCGGCCAGGGTCAAAACATGATCGGAAGGCGTGTCGGTGGCGATTTCGTCCAACAGGATGCTGCCGTCGTTGGTTTCAATGCGCGCATCCGTGGTGAGCAGCAGCACGCAATGGCGGATTTCCAGCCCCGCGCCGGCGCCGGTGACGACCATGTCGGCACCGAGGGCCACCGGGCCGATCCCGTCGAAAAGAACCGCACCGGCCGAAGTGATCGCGCCGTCGAGGAAGGCCGTGCCGCTGTGGGTGACGGTCAACGCGCCGGCATGCATGTGGGCGTTCAGATCCAGATCCACGCAGACCACGGCCACCGCGCCGCCGACATCCACCGCGGCATCCACCTGAACCGTGGCGCTCGAAGTGACGGTCATCGCACCGGCTTGGCCGAGATCCACCGTGTTCTTGAAGCGCACAGGGCCGGCAAGGATGGTCAGGGTGTGGCCGCCGGCGGCGTCGGTCCCCACCGCATCCAGGATCACGGCTCCGCCGCTGGTGCCGAGCGTCACGTCGGCGGTGAGGATGATGCCGGCCGAAGCGACCACGATATCTCCCGGCGCTCCGGTGGTGGCCACGTCCGCGCCGAGGAAAATGGTCCCCGTACCGTTGAAGGACACGCCGCTGAGGCCGCCAACGGCCGCGGCGATGACCAGATCGCCCTGCCCGGCGAAGACCACCGAGCCGCCGGAAATCCCGGCATTGACGTCGGCCTGGCCCGCATGGGTGATCTGAATCGGCCCGACCGCCTCGAGGGCCAGACCGTCCGCGTCGCCATCGTTGAAGACGGCGCTGCCGCCCACGGTCAAGGTCAAGGCGCCGCCGCTCTCGATGTCTCCCAGGGGCGCACGGTAGTGGGCGATGACCGTCGCATGCGCCGGATCGGCTGGATCATCCAGTCCCAGCATCGCGAAGAACTCGGCGATCAGCGTTTCGGGGAGGACATCCGCGAAGGGGAACACGGCCGGGGCCGAGCCGGTGACGATGTGGCTGGCCTCGGCGATAAAAATCCCCCCCGCCCCGGCCCTGGCCGCCAGTTGCGCGGCGTCGATTTCCAGCAGGCCGTTGCCCGTCCCCGCTGCCTGGCCGATGGCCAAACCGGCCTCCAGGCGCATTGCGGCGGCCTTGACGGTGCTGGCCGCATCGGCATTGTCCAGGATGCTTCCGGTCAGCGAGACGAGGTGGGCGTTTCCGGATCCCGCATCCAGAGCACCGGCCAGGATGTCCCCCATGGCCAGGTAGCGGATATCACCTGCGCCCGCAGCGGTCGCCGCGGCCCCTGCGGCCATGCTGAGGGTGGCACCGGCCGCCACGGTGATCGTGCCGCCGGTGCTCAGGTCTCCGTTGGCGTTCTGGTTGATCTGGCCTGCCGAAGCGAGTACCAGATCGCCGGAAACGCTCTTGACGACCGCTTCCACCGACAGGTTCCCGTCGGCGACGAGCAGCACCGTTCCGCCCAGCGCGGTTTCCACGGCGGCGCCATCACCGTCGGCACCATCGGTGAGGATCAACGCAGCGCCGGCATACAACCCGATCCTCCCCCCGCCGCTGGTCGTCAGATCGCTCAGCACGCCGCCGGCGACCGGATTGGCGGCCAGAACGCCGCTTTCGGTCACCCTTCCCACCGGTACGTTCACCGCGCCCACGGTAAGGCCGGGCACCGCTGCTCCGGCCATTTTCGCCGTTTGGATCAAGAAGATGCCGTCTGCACCGGAAACGGCGCTGACGGTGGCGGCCGACAGGACCAAAGGACCCTGGTCCGTCCCTTCGGGCACGCCCACCCCGCCGGTCGCCTGGAGCCGCACCCCCTGGCCCACGAGCAAACCGGTGGCGTTGCGGGTCACGCTGCCGGCGGCGGCCGTCAGATCGATATTCCCGCTTCCGGCATCCACGGCCCCGGCTAAAATTCCGGTGCCGGCCGCATAGCGCACGTTGCCCGCCCCGCCGCTCACCGTGATCGCGGCGGGGTCCATGCTGATGGCGCCCGCGATGGCCTGAACATCGATGCTCGCGCCGCTGGTGGCGATCCGGGCCGTCTGGGAAATCCCGTCGGCCGCGATCATGGAGATGGCGCCGCCGGCGCTGACCACGTCGGCCCCCACGGTGACATCGCTGGTGGCCGGGCTGTCCTTGTCACCGGCGTGGAGCAGAATGTGCCCGGCGCCTCGCGAGACCACCCCGATCCCGTATCCCGGGCTGCCCGGGGCGTCGTTACCGTCGGTGATCTGGATCGATCCGTCGTAGGTCCGCAGGACGATGGCGCCGCCTGCGGTCAGGTCGCTCAGGACGCCATCGGAAACCAGCTCCGGGGCGAGGGTCCCGGAAGCGGTGACGCGACTGACGGATGCGCCCACCCCGCCCACCGCCACGTCGTTGCTTTCGTAAAGGCTGATGCTTCCGCTACCGGCGGCCCCGGCGAGGGTGGCCACCGCGATCTCCAAGGCGCCCTGACCGCTGCCCAGCTCGCCGATGCCGGCGCCGGCCTGGAGTCTCAACCCGACGGCCTGAACGTCCCCATGGGTGTTGCCGTTGTCCAGGATGCTGCCGTTCGTGGACACCAGGCTGGCGTTACCCGATCCGGCATCGATCCCCCCCACCCGGATATCGCCCCTGGCGGCGTAACGCACATCGCCGGCACCAGAACTCAAGGCCCGGGCGCCGTCAATCATCGTGACGGCCCCCGCAAAGGCCTGGACATCGATACTCGCGCCGCTGGTGGCAAGCAGGGCCTGGGCCCCCTGGGTGATATCCCCGGCGCCGGCCAGCAGGGACAAGACGCCGCTGCCGCTGAAGACGCCGCTGGAGACGGTCATGGTCGTGCCGGCTTGCAGCAGTACGTTCCCCGTGCCGCCAGCGCTGACGGCCAGAAAATCTCCATCCCCGTCGTTGAGGGTGAGGCTGCCCATTGACACCAGCACGACGGAACCGCCCGCGCCGGTGGTCAGGTCGCTCAAGGCGAGATCCACCAGATCGGCGGCGGCCGGCAAGGTCCCGTCGGTCTTGACGCGCGAGAGACTCACCGCCACCGCATCCACCACAAGGTCGCCGCTATGCCGCAGGTTGATGCCGCCACTGCCGGAAACGGCGCTCAGGCGGCCGCCGGTCACTTCCAGCGCATCGGCGTGTTCTCCCAGGAGGCCGATCCCCGTGCCGGCGCTGAACCGCATCTGGGCCGCGGTCAGATCCGCACCGCCGCTGTCGCCGCCGTCCAGAATCGAACCGGAATCGGCGATCAGGCTCGCCTTGCCGGACCCGGCGTTGATCACCCCCACCTGGATGTCGGCGGCGGCACGGTAGCGAATATTCCCGCCGCTGGTGAGGGTCGAAATCCCGTCGCCCATCCGCGCCGAACCGGTTGCGGCGCGCACGTCGATGGTTCCACTCCCGCTGGTGGAAACCGGCGCGTTCTGCAGCACATCTCGCGCGCCCAGGAGCGAAATGGCGCCGCCATGGCTTGTCACCGAAGCGTTGAGCACCAGATCGGCATCCACTCCCTGGCTCTGCAGCAGGAGGTTGCCCGTGCCGGCGGCGTCCACCCCGCCGGTTCCCACCGTCAGGGTGCCGCCCAAGGTCCGCAGGACGATGGCGCCGTTGCCGCTGGTGACCAATCCGTTCAGCGCCAGTGGGGTTGCGGGGGTCAGGACGCCGGCCAGGCTGACCCCGGTCACCCCGACTTGCACCGGACCCACGGTCACCGCATCGCTTTCCAGCAGGCTGATCCCGGCGCCGCCGGCCGCCGCCGCGATGGTACCGACGCTGATTTCCAGCGGTCCAGCAACCGTGCTCAGCTCACCGGCGCCGCCGTTGGGGGCCTGGATCAGCAGACCACCGGCGGTCACATCCACCAGATCGACCCCCAGGCTGCTCTTGTGGCCGTTGTCGC
>CALJLV010000003.1 GCA_937982505.1 uncultured Desulfobacteraceae bacterium
CAGCCGGACTTTGCCCCCCATGCAAGCCTTGCGCTGGTGCTGGCGGGGGCCGCTCTCCTGCCCGCGGCCACCATCGGCCTGCGCCTGTTCAGACGGCGCCGGGGGCGGCGCTGACCACCGGGGGACAGGCTCCCGCCCCGGCCTGGACCAGGGGCAGCAGCCGTTCGAGAAAGCGGTGCAGGATCTTGGCCGTCAATCCCCAGATGATCACGTCCCTGTAAGGATAGAGCAGTTCGCGTACGTCCGGCAGGCGGCCGGCGTAATGGCGTTCGCAGTGCGTGCGGGCCAGGTCGGCGACGGGGATTCTCAGCACCCGGGCGATCTCGGTGGCATCGTAGCGCACCGGCCCGCTGCCGTCCCAGATGCCCAGAAAGGCCTCCACTTCCCGCCGGGCGATGGTCTGAAAACGCCCCAGGGATCCCACCATCGCCACCTGCCCTGGCCGGATGCCCAGCTCTTCCTCCAGTTCCCGCAGGGCCGTATCCAGGGCCGAGGCGTCCCCGGCGTCCCGGTGCCCCCCCGGCAGGGCGACCTGATTGCGCCACGGGTATCCCTCGGTGTCGGTTTTCTGGATGGCCAGCAGGTGGGGCTGGGGATGGGCAAAGAGCAGGAGGCTGACGCTGGCCGGCCGGTATCCCGGCGTTGCGGTGGCGTTGCGCCCGCCGGGGGTCACCAGGGGGGCCAGAAGAAGGGGATCCAGGGGAAAATTCATGCGCCGCCTCCCATCAGACCGGTGATCAGATCCAGCCGGTTGGCCAGCAGGATCAGCCCCATGAGGATCAGCAGTCCTCCGGCCGCCAGGTTCAGGTATCGGATCAGGACCGTGGCACGGCGCACGAACCCGAGCAGCAGGTGGATGAAGGCCGATATGAGCACAAAGGGGATGGCCAGGCCGGCGGCGTAGAGGGCCAGCAGTCCCATACCCTGCCAGATGGTCTCCTGGTTGCCCGCAACAATGAGGATCGAGCCCAGCAGGGGGCCGATGCACGGGCTCCAGCCGGCGCCGAAGGCCATGCCCACCAGGAAGGTGCCCAGCCAGTGGGCCGGCTTGCGCTCCAGGTGAACCCTTCGCTCCACGTCCAGCCAGCCGATGCGCCAGACCCCGGTGAGATGGATGCCGAAAAGGATGATGATCAGGCCCCCGACGATGGGGATAAGCTCCCGGTGCGCCAAGACCAGCCGTCCCAGGAAGGAGGCCGAGGCCCCCATGAGCACAAATACCAGGGAAAATCCCAGCACGTAGGCCAGGGTGGCGCGGATGGTGGCGCCGCGGACGCCGGGCCGCCGGCCCGAGGCGGTGAGATCCTCCAGGGAATGGCCGGTGATGAAGGTGAAATAGGCGGGCACCAGGGGCAGGATGCACGGCGAGAAAAAGCTCAGCACACCGGCCGCGAAGGCCGCGCCGTAGGAAACGCTTTCGGTCAGCATGGGTCAGCGGGTCGGACCGTTGGCGAAGTTCTGGATGCAGATCTCGCCCAGCTCCCGGGCCCGGGTGGTGGCCGCCTCCACCGCGTTGATCAGGGTGGTGCGCAGCCCCCCCTTTTCCAGGGTGTGGATGCCGGCGATGGCCGTGCCCCCCGGGGAGGTGACCCGGTCCCGGAGCTGGCCGGGATGTTCCTTGGAGGTGATCAGGAGTTTGGCCGCCCCCAGCACGGTCTGAGCCGACAGAAAAAGGGCGTCCTGGCGGGACAGGCCCATCTTGACCCCGGCGTCGGCCATGGCTTCGATGATCATGAAGATGTAGGCCGGTCCGCTTCCCGAAAGGCCGGTGATGGCGTCCATGAGGTAGTTCTCGCCCACGAAGACGGTCTTGCCCACGGCGTCGAAGATCGCCATGGCCAGCTGGACGTCCTCGTCGCTGGCGTTGTCTCCCCGGGCCACGGCGGTGGCGCTTTCGCCGACGAAGGCGCAGATGTTGGGCATCACCCGGATCAGACGCAGCTTCTTGTCCAGGCAGGATTCCACGGCGGCCAGAGGGACGCCGGCGGCGATGGAGATGACAAGTTTCGACAGGTCGAGGCCATCCACCGTCTGGCGCAGGACCTTGGCCAGGATCTGGGGCTTGACCGCATAGACCACCACGTCGGCCGCATGCACCGCCGCCATGTTGTCCGTGAGGGTGCGCACCTTGTAGCGTTCGGCCAGCAGGGCCAGCTTGTCGGGGCGTACATCGGTGCAGATGATGCGCTCGGGCCGCGTGGATCCGTTGCCCAGCAGGCCGCTGACCAGGGCCTCGCCCATGTTGCCCGTGCCGATGAAGGCGATGGTTTTATCCGTGAGCATCCTGATTCTTCCCCCGTGGATAACTGCCTGTATGAATTATGGAACCGGAATACCGGAGATTAGATGAAGACCCGGTTGCCGGTCAAGTAAAAAGGTGGGCGCCGCCCGGCGTTTCGATCCGCTTCAAGGCTGAGCGGCGCCGATTTGCCTGAAGCGTTCCTGGTCTTCGACAAAGACGTCCACCACATCCGGGTCGAAATGCGTCCCACGTCCCTCCAGGATGATCTGTACGGCCTTTTCGTGGGACAAGGCCTCCTTGTAGACGCGCCTGGTGATCAAGGCGTCATAGACGTCCGCCAAGGCCATGAGCCTGCCGCCCAGAGGGATCTGCTCGCCGCGCAGCCCCCGGGGATACCCGGAGCCGTCCCATTTTTCATGATGGGCAACGGCGATTTCCCGGGCGAGGCTCAAGAAGGTGCAGCCTTCCTGGCCCGGGGACGGTTCTTGCGCCACGGCCAGGGCCTCGGCGCCGAGCAGGGTGTGGCGTTCCATCTCCCTGCACTCCGCCTCGCTGAGAGGCCCCGGCTTGAGCAGAATGCGATCGGCGACGCCGACCTTGCCGATATCGTGCAGGGGGGCGGTCTTGTAGAGCAGCTCGATGGTTTCCGGATCCAGAAGCTTGCGGTACGTGGGCCTTCGCGCCAGGCCCTGGGCCAGTAGGCGCACGTACTCCCGGGTGCGCCGGATGTGTCCGCCGGTCTCGTTGTCCCGGGTTTCCGCCAGGGCCATGAGGCTGGCAATGGTCGCATCCTGGGATTGGACCAGCTCCTGGCTGCGCACCCGCAGTTCGCGCCGCGAGAGGCCGTATTCCAGAAAGCTGAGGACCGCCGCGTTCAGGATCAGGACCATCTCCACGGCCAGGGGGGAAATCCAGTATCCCGGCCCATCCAGAAGTCGAAAACTGGCCAGGGCAACGCCCAGGGCCGCCGCTCCGATGGCCCCCAGGGACAAGATCGGTCCGGCGGTGGCGATCATCGCGGTGACCAGGAGACCGGCGGCCACCATGGCCACCGCCTCGGCGCCCGAAGCCCAGGCCGGCCGCAGGAGGAAATCGTCTTGCAGGATGTTGTCCAGCACCGTGGCGTGAATCTCGATGCCCGGGAAGACCCGTCCCAGGGGGGTTACGTGGATGTCCCCGAGCCCCGGCGCCGTTGTTCCCAGGATGGCGATGCAGCCGCTCAGGTCGGGCAGGGGGCCTTCCAGGAGATCGGCCACGGAGAAAGTGGGAAAGGTCTGCCGGGGACCTCGGTACCTCAGGAGCAGACGCCCCTGGTCGTCGAGGTGAATGCGCTGGGGCTTGAGCTGCACAAACCCGCCATCCGCGTCCCGCCCTGCGGCGACGGCGGGGGACGAGCGGTGGACCATGGCGGTGGCCAGCATCAAGCTCGGGTAAACCGCCTGCGCGTAGGCCGCCAGCAGCGGCACGCGCCGCAGGACGCCGTCGGCGTCCGAGAGGGCGTTGATGAACCCGGATCCGCGGGCGGCTGCGGTGAGTTGCGGCAGGTTGCAGACCACCGCGGCGGCGCGCGGCAGTGAAAACGTCGAAATGGAAGACAGGGCCGTGCCGGGCAGGATGGACTGGATACGGCACTGGCCGGCGGTGTCGGGGGCGGGAGGATCGGAAAAGAGGAACTTGTATCCCAGCACCGCGGGCGGGTGGGCCAAGGCCTCGGCCAGCATCCGGTCATAGTCGCGCTTGTCGGCCGGCAGGTCGTCCAGGGGCAGATGGAAACCGAAGTCGGCGCGCAGGTCTTTTTGGAGCGACAACGGCGAAGACCTGTCATGGCCGGCAAAGACGAGGTCGAGCGCGACAGTGGCCACACCGGCTTCAGCCAGGCGCGAGATCAGGCGCGCCAGGTGGTGCCGGGGCCAGGGCCACTGGCCATAGCGCTCCAGGGCCTTGTCGTCCACCGCGATGAGCACCGGAATCCCGGAAGGGGCGCGCATCCGCGTATGGGCCAGCAGGACGTCGAAGGTTTTGGATTCAATGTGGGCAAACAGGGCCGGCTGAAGGATGTGAAGCCCCAGGACGGCCAGGGTGACCGTTACGCCGGCTGCCAGGAGGTAAAGCGTTGTCCGGCGCCCAAGGCTCCCCGATTTCTGGGGCGAGCGCTTCTGGAAAACCATCAGCGAACGGTGACCTCCACGCGGCGGTTGCGCGGCTCAGGGACCTGGTCGGGGGTCGGCACCAGCGGATGGCTGAATCCGTGGGAAGAAACCCGGATGGTGGACGGCTCCAGGCCGGCCTGAACCAGCCGGTCCCGGACGGCGTGGGCCCTTTCCAGGGCCAGGCGTAGGTTGTACGACTCGCTTCCCACCCGGTCGCAGTGGCCGCTGATGCGCACATCTACGGAATTGCGGCGCTGGACGGCCGCCACCACGGGCTCGATGTCGCTGGCCGACGGGGCGGTCAAAGCGGTGCTGTCGCTTTCAAAGTAGAGGCGAAAAATCTCCGGCGGCTGGGGAAGGGCGGCCAGGGTGGCGCCGTATTGGCGGGCGATCTGCGCCGGATCGAGGATCCGGGGGGCAGTGGGCCGGGCGTCGGGGGTGTTGACGCGGGTCTCCTGGTGCGCGCTTTCCAGGACCTGGGATCCGGCCGCGGATTTCACCGTGATGCGTCCCACGCCGCCGTCGGCGTCCTCGAGGAGAACCACGCGGGTCCCCTGGGTCGCGCAGCCCGCCAGGGCCATCAACACGACTGCCAGAACCAGGTGCGGTGTTTTCATCGATCGACCTTGACCAGAAAGCGGGTTCCATGGCTGGAGATGACGGCATCCGGAGTCTCCACCCGGACTTTTTCCGGCGCCAGGCGTCCGATGACCCCGGACACGTAGGCCAGAGACCCCTTGAGCAGGCTGGCGGCGATGGAAAACAGTCCTTTCTGGGGGTTGAAGGCGTAGTCGTCGAGGTCCAACTGGCTGCTGGGCCCCAGCGACAGCAGGGTGTCGTCTTCGAAAAGGATGCCGACGCTGGCATTTTCATCGGTGCGGAGCGTGTCGCCGGGGTAAAGGACCTGGCCGGTTTCGGCGGGCAGTGCGGCGCTGGCGCGCAGTACGGTGGCCCGGCCGCTGAGGGTCTTGATGTAACCGGCGGCCTCGGGCTGGGCCCAGGCGCTGCCGGCGGCCAAAAAGATGCCCAGGCCGACTAACAGGAGATGTCTCGTCATCAGGTGGTCTCCATCCGGGGGCCGCGGTCTATCCCATGAGGTTTCATGGGTGTCCAGCGCTGCGGCAGGCTGCGAATATTTGAATTCTACTCCAGAAACGGGACCGCCGCAACCCGATGGCCCGCGGCCCGCAAGGCCCCGTCAGCGTCAGGGCATCTGTCGCCTGCCTGGCCGGAGGTCAGCGTTTGGCGTTGATCTTTTCCTCTGCGGATGGCGCAGCAGCGTTCGCCATGACCGGGGAAAGCGGGTCATGCGCCCGTAAAAAATCCTTCGCAGGCAGGATCCCAACACGTTGACGAGGCCGCCGTCCGGTGGCGCCTATTTGAGGGCCTCCACCTCACAGGTCAGGTCGCGGTAGGGCGAAAAGGCCTCCAGGATCATCCGGTCGTCGTCGGTGAGGCGTTCGGTGACCATCCGGGCCACCACCTCGCCCAGCCCGGGACCGAGCATGTAGCCCTGGCCGCACATGCCGGTGGCGTGCAGCAGTCCCCGGCGATCCCGGTTCCAGCCCACCAGGGGGGAGCCGTCGCTGGTCATGGGATAGGTGCCGCGCCATACCCGGCGCACCCGGATGTTTTTCAACCGCGGCATCAGATCAATCATCCGGCCGCAGCACTGGGGCAGGAAGACCGAGGTCGAGCGGGTGTCGGTGCCGGCAATGGGCGGATCCGGGGTGATGCAAAAGACGATCTGGCCATGGTGGTTCTGGTAGAAGTAGTAGTTCTTGGAACCCGGCGCCGGGCGCAGGTCCACCACCATGGCCGGGCAGAACATGGCCACCGGTTCGGTGATCCCGGCCTCGTGGGACTCGGGCATGACGGGCATCTCGCAGCCCATGGAGCGGGTCAGCTCCCGGGAAAGACCGCCGGCGGCGTCGATGACCACCGGAGCCCGGTAGGCTTCCCGATCGGTGGTCACGCCGGTCACGCGACCGGCTTCGACCATCAGTCCGCCCACCTTCTCCTTGAAGCGGAACTCGGCCCCCAGGGACCGGGCGCGGCGGTAAAAGGCGTTGACCGACAGCAGCGGCGAAGCCGATCCGTCTTCGGGCGAAACGGTCCCCCCGCGCAGGCCCCGCGGATTGAGGCCGGGCACCGCCGCGGTCATGCGGGCCGGTCCCACCCACTCGATGTCCAGACCGTATCGGCGCTGCAGCGGCAGGTAGCCCTTGAGCACCGTTTCCTCGGCTTGCCGGTATACCGGGAAGATATAGCCGCCCGGCTGCCACTCGATGTCGTCGCCGTGGGTTTCCTTCCAGGTGGCGAAGATTTCCAGGGACCGGCGGCAGGCGACGATCTTGGCCGGGGAAGAGTGGGTGGCCCGGATGCCGCCGATGGCATGCTTGTTGTCTCCCTGGCCCGGGCTGGGGCGCATATCGATCACCAGGGGGGCGAGCCCCTCCTGGGCCAGGGCCAGGGCCGTGGGGACCCCGATGCTCCCGGCGCCGATGACGATGGCATCGTAGCGTTTCATTGGTCCTCACCTCCCGCGGCACCGGCCAGGGTCCCCATGGGCACCTCGACGAACAGGGGCCGGTCCACCCGATCGGTCACCGCTTTCAAATCGACCCCTTCCTCCTGGAAAATGCGCCACACCATGGGCCGGCAGGTCTTGGCCCCGCAGGCCCCCATCCCGGTGCGGTTCAGGGCCTTGAGCTGGTTGATGTCGCGCACGCCGTCGCGGATGGCGGCGCGGATCTCTCCGGCCGTGACCCGCTCGCAGCGGCAGACCACGGCCTCGTCGGGCAGGGGGGCGTTTTCGTACAGGGTCGAGGGCTCCGGCGCCTCGGGCTGCACCCGGATCCCCACCGCCTGCTTGGCCACGGCCCGATCGAGACGCACCTGGACCAGCAGCGTCTCCGGATACTTCTTTTTGACCCGGACCCTCTCCACCGGAAAGCCGCCCAGGGCCTGGCCCTGCCGGTCGGTGAGGATCACGGTCTGGCCCGCCGCGACCTTCTCGCGCCAGACCTCGTAGGGCAGGGTCACCAGGGGGCGGGCCGGATCCCGGCGATAGTCCACCAGGGTGATGGCCAGTCCCGGACAGACCGCGGCGCAGGCCATGCAGCCGGTGCACTCGAGGGTCTCGTCGCGATACGGCAGTCCGGTGAGCCGCTCGTCTTCGGTGTGGATGGCGCCGATGGGGCAGACCGCGGTGCACGGGTTGCACGGCACTTCCTGGAGGCAGTGAAAGACGGGAAAGACGCCGCTCTCGGCCGCCGGAACCCGGGGCTGGACGGTGGGACCGGGCTTGGACTTGAGGATGGCGGCCTTGGCGTCCCAGTCGGGGGGGATGGCACCCGTCTGGCGGCCCAGGGCCCGGGCGATCCGGAAGCCTTCGATGCGGCCGGTGAACATGGCCGCCGAGGCCTCGGCGATCTCCTGGGCGTCGCCGGCGGTGTAAACGTCCATGCCGAAGCTGCGGGCCTGGAGGGTGAACTCGTTGACCTCGGCGAGCCCCACGGCCATCAGGACCGTGTCCACCGCGTAGGTGCGGTGGGTTCCCGGGACCACCTGCCAGCGCTCGTCGAGGCGTGCGATGGTGGCCTTTTCCACGTGATCGCGGCCCTGGGCCGAAACGATGGTATGGCGGGTGAGGATGGGCACCCCCAGGCGCTGCAGCTTGTCGGCGTGGACCTTGTAGCCGCCGGTTTCGGGAAGGGCCTCGATGAGGGCCGCCACTTCGATGCCGGCCTGGATGGCATGGTAGCCGGCGATGAGCCCCACGTTGCCCCCCCCGACGATCAGCACCCGCCGGCTGGCGCGTACCAGGTCCCGGTTGACCAGCGTCTGGAAGGCGCCGGCCCCGTAGACCCCCGGCAGGGTGTTGCCCGGAAACGAGAGCATTTTTTCCCGCGCCCCGGTGGCCACCAGGAGCTTGCGGGGCCTTACCAGCCGGTAGCGCAGGCCGCTGACGATGCCCACGGCCTGGTCGGCGAAGACCCCCACGGCGGTGGTGTCCAGCAGGATCCGCACCGAGGGCAGGGCCCGCACCTGCTCGGCGAGCCGCTCGGCGATGCGGTAGCCGCGCGTGCCGGCGTACGAGTCGGCCACGGAACCGAAAAACTTGTGGGTCTGCAGGACCAGCTTGCCGCCCAGGCGATCCTTGTCATCCACCAGCAGGGTGGGCACCTCCAGTTGGCCCAATTCGACTGCGGCGGCCAGACCGGCGGGCCCACCGCCGATGATCAGAACCTCGACCGCGATGGTTTCGATGGGGTGCAGGGCTACCGGGTCGTCCTCGGCCGGCAGGCGCGGCAGCCCCTCGACGCTTTCCACCGCCATGCCGGGCTCCAGGGCCGTCATGCAGGACTTGACCGGGCGGCCGTTGACCCGGACCAGGCACTGGCTGCACTGGCCGTTGGCGCAGAAGATCCCCTGGGGGCTGTGGTCCTTGGGGTGGTGACCGAAAATGTGGATTCCGTTGGCGATGAGGGCCGAAGCGATCATCTCCCCGGCGCAGCCCTTCAGCGGCTGGCCGTTCCAGGTGAATTCGACCCTCGGTCGGTCGGGGACGTCGAGGATCGGATGATGGTCGATCCGGTGCTGGCCCATGGGCACCTCCTTGGAATTGTGACAATGCGCGTACGGATGTCGGGATCGCAGGGCCGGTCAGCGACGGTCCATGAGGGATCCGTTAATGGTTTAACCATTAGCGCGCCCGAAGATCTTTGTCAAAATCTTTTTTGATGGATCCGAAAAGACCTGTCGCGATACTAGAATGCTATAAATTCAATTGGATGAATCTTTCCGGGGTTGCTTTTCCGGCAGGCGGATGGCCCGGGGGAGGCATGAACAGGGGGGCGCCGGGCCGATGAGTGGACCTGCTTGGGTCTTGATTGGTATGATCTTGTATCATTGTGCTTGACATGAAAGGGCCGATTCCTTATTAATGGTCGAACCATTTAGGAAAAAGCCCATGTTCCATGAAGCATCACAGAATCGGATGTTCCAGGATGTGGTCAACCAGATCCAGGACGCCATCCTCGACGGGCGGCTCAAGGCGGGCGACGTGCTGCCGGCCGAACGCGAGCTGAAGCAGATGTTCCACACCAGCCGCGGCACTCTGCGCGAGGCCCTGCGGGTCCTCGAAGAGCGGGGACTGATCGAAATCCGCCTCGGGGTGCGCGGCGGGTCTCGGGTCAGGGCCATCGGCAGCGATCAGACCAGCGAGACCCTGGCCCTCATGGTGCGCTCGCGTAAGGTGTCGCTCAAGCATCTGGCCGAATTTCGCGAGGGCATGGAGGGCAACGTGGCCTCTTTGGCCACCCAGCGGGCCGCGGCGGCCGATCTTGATCGGCTGGCCGCCATCGTGGACGAGGCCGGCCGCTACATGCAGGCGGCCGATCGCGACGGTTTTATCGAGACCGACAAGCGCTTTCATCTGGCCCTGGCCGAGATCACCGGAAACCCGGTCTACATCTTCGTGTTCCGCTCCATCCATGATAACATCCATCGCTACTACGACCGTTTTCTTTCCATGGACGGGCGTGAACTGATCCAGAATTATCAGGACCTGCGGGACATCCTTCGGGCCGTGGTGCACCGGCGGCCCGACGAAGCGCGCATCATGGCCCAGAGCCACGTCCACCGCTTCCATCGCCACATGGAAGCCCGGGAGGCCGAAGCCCATTGACACGACCATCCATCGAGAGGTGAACCATGACGTCTTTGCAGCTCAAGTCCATCCAGACCCGCGCCTACCGGCGGCCGCCCATCGACAAGGGGTACGCCCACCAGACCCTGGCCATCGACGTGGGCCGCGACGCGGTGCGCATCGATCCGGTGACCGCCCAGATGCGCGAGCTGTTCATCGGCGGCAAGGGCTTCGACCTGTGGCTGATGTGGCAGGCGGTAGGGGACGATACTACCTGGGATGATCCGGGCAACGCCATCTGCGTCGCCTCGGGGCCCATGGGCGGCACTCCCGGTTATCCCGGATCCGGCAAGAGCATCGTCACCACCATTTCGCCCCTGACCGGGATTCCCATCGATTCCAACGTGGGCGGCTACTTCGGGCCCTATCTGAAATTTGCCGGCTTCGATGCCCTGGTGCTCACCGGCCGCAGCGCCACCGAAAAGGTGCTGCTCATCGATGGAATCGCGGAGAAGATCGAAATCTTCGAAGCCGAAGGCCTCAGCGACGATGCCTACGCCCTTTCGGCGGCCCTCACCGACCACTTCGGCCAGGGAAAGCCGGTGGAGATCTCGGTGATCACCACCGGGGCCGGGGCGCGCCACAGCCGCTGGGGCTGCCTCAATTTCTCCTGGTATGACACCAAGCGCCGCCGGGCGCGCTACAAGCAGGCCGGCCGCGGCGGGATCGGCACGGTGATGATCCACAAGGGAATCAAGGCCGTGGTGGCCCGCTGGAGCCAGGTTTCGCTGGAGAGCAACGCGCCGGCGGACAAGGAGGCCCTGCGCCAGGTGGCCAAGCTGCATTCCAAGGAGATCGTGGCCCTGGATCCCAAGCAGAACCGCATGGCCAAGGTGGGCACCACCCACCTGGTGCCGATCATGAACGCCCACGACTGCCTGCCGGTGAACAATTTCCGCTACGGCGCCCATCCCGGGGCCAACAATCTGGGCGAGGAGACCTACGAGCACATTTTCGATCCGGGTTTCGACGGCTGCTGGCGCGGCTGCACGGTGGCCTGCGCCCACGGGGTGCGCGATTTCGTCCCCCTGACCGGCCCCTACCAGGGCCAGCGGGTCTTCGTGGACGGCCCGGAGTACGAAACCATCGCCGGATGCGGTTCCAACCTGGGCATCTTCGACCCTTACAGCGTCCTGGAGATCAATTTCTACTGCGACACCTACGGGCTGGACACCATCTCCTTCGGCACCGGGCTGGCCTTTGCCATGGAGTGTTACGAACTGGGGCTCATCGACAGCGGCCACACCGGCGGTCTCGACCTGCACTTCGGCAACCGTCTGGCGGCCCTGGAGATTCTCCACCAGATCGGCCGGGGGGAAGGGTTCGGCCGGGTGGTGGGCCAGGGGATCCGGCGCATGAAGGAGATCTTCGCCCGGGACTACGGCGCCGATCCGGCCCTGATGGCCGACATCGGAATGGAATCCAAGGGGCTCGAATTTTCGGAATACATGACCAAGGAGTCCCTGGCCCAGCAGGGCGGCTACGGGCTGGCCCTCAAAGGGCCCCAGCACGACGAGGCCTGGCTGATTTTTCTGGACATGGTTCACAACTTCATGC
>CALJLV010000004.1 GCA_937982505.1 uncultured Desulfobacteraceae bacterium
GAGTCAGGGCAGCCGAGCTGACCTGGATCTGGGACGGGGCGCTGGATACCGTCACGGACGCACTGACGGCCTCGGCCGGCTGGAAGGCATGCGTGCTGGAAAACGTCACGTTAACGGGCGAAGTCCCTTTGCCGGTGGGGGAAAAATTGATCTTGAAAAGCGTCACCGGAACGCTTCCGGGCCAGGCCGCGTTCGTGTCCGACCAGGCGATGATGACGAATTTATCGGTGGTCGGGTCATTGTCCCGGTCCTGGGAGTCTGTTTGCGCGGACGTGGATTGAGTCGTTCGGTTGAGTTGCAGCACATCGCTGAAACCCTTCCAGGTCAGCACCGAAGAGTTGTAATGGATGCGAAGGCCGATGCCGGATTTTGCGGCGCTGTCGGCGTCATAAGTCGCGGTAAGCGAAAAATCCGCGCCGCCGAGCAGTTGGGCGGAACTGGCCGGCGTGAGGGTAACGGTCTGCTGGGCCGCCGCGGCCATTGCCGGGAGGAAAAGCAGCAGGGTCAGGAAAAACCCCAGCGATAAAGCCGCCTTTGATTTGTTGAGAGTCATTTTGAGCCACCTCGTCGTTTAGGTTATGCCATTTGATGTATATCGAAAATCCTTGTCTGGAAGCCGGTCTCGCTTATGTGCGCCCGCCTCTGAAAGAAAACCCCGCGGGCACGCTGGTGGCGCTCACCGCCAGTCGCAGCGGGTCTTTGCTTGGGCTCTGGACGACGGAAACCGTCGCGAGCGTCAATGGCAGGGCGGCATCATGAGGCCATCGGCCGTCGATATCCATCCATGCCAGAACGATGAACAGATCCGTTTCCGGGTTTCGGTCATGATCGGCAAGATCCGGCTTCGGCTTTGGGTCCTTGACGATCAACCCCTGGTGAAAAACATCCGACAGCACCAGTTCTGAAACGGCCCCCGAGTTGTAATGTATCCTGATCCCCATGCCGGTGGTGAGCGGCGTCGCGCCATCCACCGTGTAGACCAGCGAAAACTGTATTGCGCCCGGGGCTTTATGCAGCGGTCTCAGCTCCACACGCTGGGTCTCTGCAGAGATGCGATCCGGCCCCAGCCACCCAAGCATCAACATCCCGAAAAGCAGTGCCACGAGTCTGACGGTTGGTCTCTTCCGGGTCTTGTTCATGGGCAACCCCCCATCACGACATTCAGCGCCGGCGGGTTCGATTCTCCATGCCGTGCCGACACCCGGCCTGAACCGGGCATCGGCCCGCCCTTGGTTGCCAACAAGGTTATGGCATGATGCTGAGAATGTAGCTTTCGATATCCTGGGCCGTGGTTCGGCTGCCGCTGGGGTCCACCGCGTTGAAAATCAGGTCATCCCCGGTCGACTCGAACAAATAGCGCATGATCAGCAGCCCGTCGGTCAGCGCGTCGGCCACCCCGTTGCCGTCAATGTCGATAACGGCCAGGCCACCGGCAAGATAGTTCTCGATATCCGCCGCCGTGGTCCGATTGCCGCTGGGGTCCACCGCGTTGAAAATCAGGTCATCCCCGGTCGACTCGAATAAATAGCGCATGATCAACAGCCCGTCGGTCAGCGCGTCGGCCACCCCGTTGCCGTCGACATCCAGGGAGAACGGCGACACGGTCACGGTGGCGCTGCCCGCAAAGAAAGAATGCGAGGCGGCCGTGGAAGTCGCCGAGAACCGGATCGTGGTGGTCTCGCCGTCGGCCAGCGCCGCATCCAGGGTGAACTGGATATTGAACAAGGTCTTGGGCAGGCTTCCGGGCCACAGGCTGTTGCTGTCGGACCAGGCGATGACGACATACTTGTCGGTGGACGGATCGTTGTCGGCGTCCGTGCCGTCATCCTGCGCTTCGGTGCCGACGGTGGTCAGGCCCAGCGGGAAGGCGTTGGAGAAACCATCCCAGGTGAGCTTGGTCGAATCGTAATGAATCCGCAACCCGAGGCCGGACAGATTGGGCGCGCCGTCGGTCGTGGTGTAGTTGACTGCCAGGGAGAAGGACTTGCCGGCGGCATTGCGGATGGACTCCGGGCTGGCCGCCACCCTCTGGTAGGGTCCGCGCCCATCCGTTGCGGGATTGTATCCCGGCCCGAAGGGCGCATCCGCGACCGTCGGATCCGTCTGGTTCTGGAATTCCACCAGGTTGGAATAGCCGTCCTGGTCGAAGTCGCCTCCCGCATCACCGATCCCCGGGTAGCGGTTGGCCCAGTAGTCGGGAATTCCATCGGCGTTGAGGTCCGGATCCGTCAAGGTGATCGCTTTGCCGGCAATGTTGCCAAAGACATCGAACGGTGCGGCCAGCATCCCCTGGGCTTCGGCCGGATCGATATCCAGAACCGGTGCGGGGCCGGAGAGGTCCGATCCGCCGTCCGAATCCCGGAAGGCCGCCAGGTAGTATCCCGCACCCTGGGTGACGCTCGGAATGGTGAAGGCGCCGGGGCCGGGAATGCTGGTTCCGGCGACGAAGGTGCCGGCGCCGGGGGTCGCACTGGTGAAGACCCCGACCAGAATGTTGCCGGTCTGCGGGCCGGTGTAGGCCACCGTGCCGCTCACCGCATAGGTGGGCGTGGGCACCACCTCCAACTCGGGGCCGGTCACCGGCAGATTGCTGGCGATCTCCGGAAAGGCGCAGGGACCGGCGTTGCAGTCGAAATTGTCGTATCCCTCCGCCCCCTGGGCCACGGCCCCCACCAGGACCGTCACCGGGTCCTTGGTGTCCCCGTCGCCCGGTTCGTAGATCCCGTTGCCGTTCACATCGGTTCCGTATCCGGCGGCCGGGTTCATCAATCGGGTCTGCTCCAGGCCGAAATTGAAGGTGCTGCCGATGGGCGCGTCGTTCTTGAGCTTGAAGATCAGGGTGAACAGGACCGCATCGGTCTGGCCGGCCTTGGCTCCGCCGGTGGTCTCGTCAATGGTGGCCCCGGCCAGGTAGACCTTTCCGGATTCGGAGGCGTTTTCCCGGTGCATTTCCTCGCTCTGGAAGGTAAAGGGGAAAACCGAGGTGACCGACCCATCCACCGCCACGCCGTTGGCATCGGTGGCCGGCGGTTCGAGCAGGCTGGCATCGTAGGTGACGGTAAAGGCGCATCCGGCCAGACCGGTGGAGTCGTCCACGACGATGTTCAGATAAATGGCATCACCGCGCAAAAATTCGTCGGCCTCCGTAAAGCCGTCGGTGGTCGCCTGAAGGCTCAGATTGGCCGAAAAGGCCTGACTTGAAAACACGCCCAGGACCAGCGTCAGGGCTGCCAGCAGAAGCAGGGTCGCTTTGATGGGTTTCATTGGGTGCCTCCCCCGAAAGGTTCGATTTGATCAGGTCCGCCTGATGCATCCGTAAAAACACAATCCGGTTGCCAGAGGGCTGTCAGACCGGTTCCGGCGGCGGCGAGGGCGGGCAGGGGAACAGGGAAGCGAAACGACAGGTCGTATCGGGCCGGATCCGGCCGCAGGCGACCGGCTGACTCCAGGCAAGATCGGACAAGAGGCCTGGAACGGTCATGGAGAGGCGACCGGTGTCGGCGGGGTCCGCCGCGGCCTGGATCACCGTCTCCAGTCCGGCCGTGGCCTGGACCGCCCGGATGGCCTTCTGAAAGTCGACCCGGGCCGGCGCGCTGGTCCGGGCCGTCTCCACCAGATGGCGCACCTGGGCAACGGCGTCGGAAAGATCGATCCGCCGGTCGCGGTTGGCGTCCTCGAGGGTAACCCCGGGCAGGCAGTTGCCGAGCACCGCTAAAATCAGCATCAATCGCAGGATTGAGTGGCCTGCCGGCATACGGTTTCCTTGAGCATATAGAAGATGAGGAGGGCCTGCCGTTATCGAGTGTCACTTTAGGATAGGGGGCCTTTCGGTGTCAAGGAATTAGGAAAACAGGGGGGATTTCTTTCTGTTTGGCGGTTCTTGTCCCGCCTATATCCTCAACGGCAGATCCCTCGTCGTGCCTCCTCGGGATGACCCGGGATGGAGGGGAGCGGGATGACACGGGATGGAGGGGAGCGGGATGACACGGGATGGAGGGGAGCGCGATGGCCCGGGATGGAGGCGGTGCCGTGCCGATGCCCCCCTCCCGCTGTCATCCCGAACGTCAGTGAGGGATCTGCAGTTGAAAAGAAAGGCTGGAGACAGTGACCATCTAAACTGAGTCCCTTATCTGACACGGGAGGAGGGGATGCCGACTTGGCCGGGGCCGTGGGCTTGCGTTTCGTCATCGTTGACAATCACTCAGGTTCGGCTTAAGGGTGCTGTAAATTTTGCAAAGGTTGTTTTCGGACTTCTGACGACTTTATCAACGGTTCGAGCCAGACGTGGACCCGACCTCTTCGGCAGGAAAAAACCCCTTGCTGTGGACCGCGGTTCAGGAAAAAGCCCCGCCTGGGAAAGGGCCATTCCACACCTATCCGGGATCCCGGGTCAAACGGGCCTTTTTTCTGGGCTTAGCGGCGGTCGCCATCGGCATTGTCGGCGCCACACTGGCCATCTGGCTGCTCTCGTCCCGAAGGCTCCCCGATACCACCGCAACCCCATCCAGCACGGCAGCGCACTATCCCGCCCCCCGAACCGAAATCCGCGGTTTTGATGTGACCCATACGGCGGAAGGTCAAACCGTATTCCGGATCTCGGCGGACGCCTTTCGCGTCCAGCACCAGAAGGTGGGGCATTTTCGGTTCGGGTTGGTCCAGGAAGCCGTTTTGGACAACGCCCGCATCGAACTGCACGTTGTGAAGGATTCGTCCTCCCAAAGTCGGGAAACAAAGGCAACGTCGCGCTATACCCTTGTCCAGAATCTGGATCACAGCGTTCTGTCGGGGTTCACCAAGGGACGCATCGCCGGCCTGCGGGCCGAACCGGCGACCGTCGTGCTGGTGGCTGAAAACGGGCAACCCCTCTCGCGGATCGACGGCCGGAGAGCGACGGTACGTTTCAAGCAGGGGGATATTCTGTTCGAGGGAAAGGTCCGCGTCAGCGCCGGAGCGCGTCACCTGGTCACCGAACGGATGACCCTCCGGCCGGAAACCGGAACCATCGCGGTGGATGGACGCTTCACCATGGAAAATGGAGGCCTACGCACGGAGGGGCGACGGCTGGTGGTCGATCTGGCCTTGGAGCCTTGACCGGCCTATCAGCCGTCATCGCGGATGCAATCCGCTCCCACAAAAAGGTGCCCAAGCTCAGCCGTCCAGACTTGAAATCATCATTCCTGAAACTGGAGACAGATGAATGGTATCAAAGCGGCGAAAACTCGTTCTGTTGGCAGCAGCCTTTGTCCTTTGCATCGCACCGATCGCATCCGTTCAGGCCTCCACAGCCTCCAGCGCCCTGGTCGCCGAAGGACGCGCCCTCATTTTCCAGGGCGAGACGACTACCTATGCGGACATTGTGGCGGCCCGCGACAAATTCGATCAGGCGGTTTCCAGCGATCCCACGGACAAATCGGCCAACCTGTTTTACGCCGTCACGCGCATCGCGGCTTCGCTGATCGAAACGAGCCCCGCCGGACTCAACACGGTCGCCGACCTGGCGACCCTCTTCGGGCTGAACGTCTACGCCAGCCGGCCCCTGGGCGAAGAACCGATCAGCGAACCTCCCCGGCTCTACGACCACTACGCACCTCCGGACACCGTACCCGACGGGGAAACGGTGCGTACCTTTTTGGGCGGCCCGTTCATGGCTCAAATCGACGACGCCCTGGCCAATCTGGAGGCCGTGGGCAGCGGGTACGGCCTGACCTTGAGCGCCGAAGAAACCGGCGACCAGCCCGTGGAAATCGACGAGGGGGACATCCTGCTGCTCAAATCCAGTCTCCAGTTGCTCAAGGCGTCTCTTCTGATCGTGACGGCCTACGACCTGGACGTCGATCTGCGCGAGCTGATGGTCCTGGGCAACGCGGGGGTCCTGCGCCTTCAAAAAATGCTCGACAACCATCCGGATCTGCTCAAACTGCGCACGGCGGACGGCGCCGCCCGGCTTGCGGCGGCCCGCGCGAACCTGATGGCCGGCATCGACAGTGCCCGGGCCGCTTACGACGCGATCACCCTTGAAACAGACGACCAGGGCGACGACCTGTTCTATTTCGATTCGCCTGAGGCCCAGCGCGATGCCCTGGCAAGTCTTGTCGAGCTGGAAGAGGTCAACGGCGCACTGGTTGCAAACCGGGCGGCGCACTTTTCCGAAACGACATCTTTCAACCCCAACGCCGTGTTCGGCAATTCCGACCAAAACCCGCTCGACATCCGCGCCGTACTGCCCAAGTTCGGCATCCAGGACGACGCGGTGGCCGGCACCTTTCCCACCAATGCAAACGGCCAGGTCCTCAACGGAATTTTGCCGGACGCGACCACCAACGAACAGCTTGCCAAAGAATGGAAACTGCGCCACGAAACCTACCGGATAGAGGGTAAGGGAAGCCCGTTTTTCAACATCCCCGCCGTCGCCGATGGCGCCATCGTTCTGGACGGCAGCCCGCTCGACTGGCCTTTTAACAGCCTGGTGTTCGAAGATTTCATCAGCGACGAGAATCAGGGGGCGGACCTTTCCGGCGGCGATATCCATACGGTTTACACCGCCAGGGACGGCAGCCACCTGTACATCGGCATCCAACTGGCCGACGGCGATCCGTTGGCCCAGCCGGGCATGGTTTATGTCTGGGAGGCCATGAACGATTATGGGAATGGCAACCAGGCCGGCAATCTGGTCTGTTACGCCTACTATGCGGATGGGCAGTGGGTTCCCGGGATCGGAACGCGAAATGCGGATCCATGGACGGAACCCATAAATTTCTGGACCGGCACCAGTGGCGACGTGGCCGCGGGAACCGGTTTTATCGAATGGCGGGTACCGCTTTCCCTTGTCGGGAACCAATTGTCGGGCCGCTGGCTGCGCGTCTATTCGCACCAAACCGAAGGCGGGGAAATCAGCGACGACAACCCGACCCAGATCCGGCTCGACACCGCGACGCTGTCCGGAGCGGTTTCCTGCGCCGACTGCCCCGCCGGGGGGAAATTTTTCATCGCCGCCCTGCCCTGCGCGGACCCGATCTATCGCTGCGGCGAGGCCTTCGGCAATGCGGACTTTCTTGAGAGTTCGGGCAGCTACAGCCTCAATGGGATCCCCATCGGCGCGACGGTTTTCCTGCACGTGTTCTACGACGCGGACAACAACGGCATCCTCGACTTCGGAGACACGTTGGGGGTCAGCGGACCGGTCACGATCCATACCGACGCCAACCCCCTCAACGGGGGGGCCGACACACCGGTGGACGACAACTTCGTGATGACCAAGCCAGGGGTCTACCGGGTTTTCGGCGCCGACAGCGATCCGCTCGGCCAACCTTATAACGGTCCCTGGAATCCCGATGAAATCGACTGGAGCGGCGCTGAGCTGACCTTTCTGGGGGAATTTACCGACACCGCGACCATTCCGACCAACAAGTTCTACAAGTATATCCTCATCCTATGGCAAGGCGACCGGATCTTTAATTTCGACGCCATCCAGGACTTGACCGCCGGCACGGCGTTTCGAACCGATGCGAATGGAAACCCCACCGCGGACGGCTGGATCACCGCAGGCCTCTCCAACCTCGGGGGGGATCAATGGCAGGAGCCGTCCAACTTCAGCGGTCCGCCCGACGGTCAGACGGCCGTCAACGGCAACTGGCCGGGATTCGTGCTGCTGGCCATGCCGGATGACACGGTCGACGACACCACGGCGCGCCAGTTGCAGGTGACCGTATCGCCGCCGTTCACCTTCGATGCCACGTTGATGCACCTTCATAATGCAGACGGCCTTCACACGTTAATGTTCACGGACATTTACGGTTACGACGGCAACCTGCCGCAGGACATCGACGAATGGGCCGTTACCGGGCCGGGCCTGAACGTCTCTTACACCGGCGCCCAGATCGCCGCCGGGGTCGACGGACTCTATTTCGATCCGACCTGGAATGAAATTTCCATATCTATGAGCGGCACCCCCCAGGTCGGGGCCTACACCTTCCGCCTCACCATCGACGGACAGACCCGGACCTATACCGACATGCATCACATCAACCGGACCTTGCCGCTGCCGGACATAAGCGCCTTTAAGGTACACCCGGACGCGGTGCTCACCTCCAAAACGCCCATGTTCGCGTGGGCCCCCATCACCGATCCGGCGTCGTCAGGGATCGCCGGCGCCCCCATCGCCTACCGGCTCCAGATCCGCGACCGGACGACCCGAGAACTGATCATCAGCACCCCACGCACCCATGGGATGACCCACTATACCGTTCCGGCCGGCAAACTGGCCGCCGGGCGCAACTACGAATACCGCGTGCGCGCCACCGACAGCAGCAATTGGCTCGATGTGCAGAACCGCTCGCACTCGGCCTGGGTTCCTTTTTCCATGGCCGCCGACCTCAACCACGCCAGCGCGCCCCAGTTCAAGCCGGACTGGAACGCCCTGACCTGGACCACCCCCAACGGCACCAGCCTGGCCTGCCGCGTAACCGTCTACGATCCGGACGGGATCGCGTCCGATGGATCTTCGCACATGGTCACGGTCGTCCTGCCCGACGGGTCATCGGCCGACCTCGATTTCGATCAGTCCATCGACAACCAGACCGCCTATTACTGGGGCAGCGGCCCCCCGCCGGCCAATCCGGCCGGCATCTACAACTTTACCGTCACCGACCTGGAAGGCCGATCCGCAAACACCAGCGATACGCTGGTCTACAACCCCCTGGCCCCGGTCGATCCGGCTCTGCTGCGGCCAAGTCTGTCCAACCCGGTGCAGGAATACATGCATGCCGTGTTCGACGATGTGAAAGTCAACGGCGTCCTCTGCGACACGTTCGACATTGGCCCCCTGCCGGACACCGCTCGATGGAATTATTGGGACAATGGGGCCATCCGGATCGACAACGGCGCCTTGCACCTGTCCACCCTGAACTCGGTGGGACGCGCCGATACGAACGTCGCCTTGAAAAACCCGGGATCGGCCGACGCCGTCGAGGCGAATGTTACCGTTGCCGATGCCAGTTCGGATAACGGGCCGCAGGCCAGGATCAGCGGCTACTGGTTCAACTTGAACGGACTCGACGTGTGGGCGGGAATCAGCGTCACCCCCAACCGGGTGGTCTACTCGATTGACAGCGAATCGAACGATGAAACCAACCACTGGGAAGAACTTGCCAACGGCACCCTCAAGACCATCGAGCCCGGTGAGACCGTAAACGTCGGGATCGCCTGGAACGGCACCAGTCTCGTCTTCAAGGCCGATGAGGCCGCCTACACCTATACCCCCACCGGAACGATCCTGCCGGCCCGCTATCCGGACAAGCGGCTCCAGGCGCGTATCAACCTGCTTACCTCGGTCACCCCGACCTTCCGCTGGAATCCCATCGCAGGAGCGAACCGCTACCGGGTGCGTATCTACAACCACGACAACAGCCGCACCATACACCCCGGGTTTGTCAACGACGGCCAGACGACCACCTACACGGTGCCCTGCGGCGTGCTGCGGCCCGGCGCCTCCTACCGCTACCGCGTCGAGGCCTGGGATGCCACCGAGACCGATGTGGACAACATCTCCAAGACCCCGGCCAGCAACGGTGAAAATTTCATCTTCTACACCGGAAAACCCGGAGACATGAACAACGACGGGTTTGTCGATCTTTCGGATGCCATTCTGGCGCTCAGGGTGATGTCCGGCGATATGGCGGTGCGGGCGGCGCTGGCCGCAGACGCCGACGCGGACGGTCGCATCGGGGCCGCCGAGGCGATGCGCGCCTTGCAGGCGGTGGCGGGGTGGCGGTGAGAAAGACAGGATGAGGCACGCTGTGGGAGCGTACTTCGGCAGGCTCAGCAGAACGTTTACAACCGCGAATAGAGATTTTAGCAGTTTCGGCGCTTTTTCCCTGCTTTTATACGTAACTGCAGATCCCTCGCTGACGCTCGGGATGACAAAACGGGAGAAAATGTCATCCCGAGGAGGCACGACGATGGATCTGCATTTAGAGATAAAGACAGGACAAGGAGGTATCGGGCCATGGGCGCCGTACAAACCAAAATTTTCAGGAGCAATCGCAGTCAGGCGGTGCGCCTCCCCGAGGAAGTCGCCTTATGCGCGGCGCCCTGTTCGTAGTGGCCCCGTCAGGCACTCGGGGACGGGTTTTGAGAGGGGAATGCGAACGCGCCGGAAAAGCCTACAAGCCTGACGGCGGAGCGTACTTCGGCAAGCTCGGCACAGGCTTTTGTAAGCGCGATCCGATAGGCTCGCACGTCCCTAGTCGCGGTTAAAAACCGCTCCCACAGGAAAAAAGTGCAAACTCGCTGTAAGAGTGCACTTCGACAACCCGGCGCACCAATCCCAACGCTCCCAACGATCCCAACGATCCCAACGATCCCAACGATCCCAACGATCCCAACGCCCTACTCGATCTTGTACTGAATATCCTGGACCTGCCCACCCCGGCGCACCTGGATGGCCAGATTCTGGGCGCTGCTCAGGCTCTGGTAGAGGCTGACCACGTCGTCCACGGTCTGGATGGGCTGGCCGTCCACGGCCTGGATGACGTCGCCGTTGCGGATCCCCATCTGCTCGAAGATCGAGCCCGGGGCCACGCCGGCCAGGCTCAGGCCGGAGGGTTTGCCCCCCTCGAAGAAGGGGCGGATGCGCACCTGCTTCATCAGCTCGCCCACATTGCCCATGGCCTCTTCGAGGGTCTGGCGGTTCAGGGTCACGTCCCGGGAAGCGGGCTCGGACTCCGCCGCCTGGCTGTCCCCCGCGGCCTCCGCGAGGCCTCCGGCCGCCGTGCCGCCCGGGGCCTGGGCGGCCGCCGGCGACGGCCTGGCCGGGGCGCCGGCACCGGCCACGGCGCCGGAGAGCTCCTCGATCTGCAAGATTTCGTCCTTGCCCGCCACGTCCAGCACCACCCGCTCCCTCAGGATCATCTTGACCGAAGCCTCTTGCACCCGGTCGCCCACCCGGTACAGATTCTGCCCCCCGGCCTTGCGGTCCTCGATGACGGCATAGCTGCCCCGGCCGTCATCCAGAACCAGGGTCCCCCAGAGCTTCAGATCCAGTTGGGTCTCCTTCAGGGCCGCCAGATCCACCACCTCGGGGGTGGGCTTGCGCGCCGCATTGGGATCGGCGGTCCGGAACAGATTGCGTTCCGCAATGGTCCGGTAAGCATCCAGCGGCTGGAGCGCCACGGCCGCGGCGGGTGCCGGGGAGGCCTGAACCGGGGCCGCCGGAGAAATGGCCAGCTCCAGATCGGCGCTCATCACCTGGTAGAAAAGGCCGACCCCGAAGTAGCTGGCCAAGGCCAGCAGCAGCAGGTGCACAGCGGTGAACAGGGCGGTTTTCATGGTCTCATCGCAATCGATACTGGGGTCTGGCCAGGGTTCCGGTCAGTTGGACCGCGTAGCGGCCGCCGGGGCCGGGTTTGGGCATGAGCCGCTCCGGGATAGTCTGGCGCAATTCGGCGAGAAAGCCGGGATGGGGCCGCAGTTCGCCGCGGATCTCGATGGCGCTGGCCTCCAGGGGGGTTTTGATCTCGAGGTGGCCGGAAAGCTCCCCGTCGATCTCGGTCCCCTGCCAGGTCAAGCGCCGCAGGGCCACCGCGCGGCCCCTGGCCTCGATCCGGGAATCGACCCGGGCAAAGGACAGATCCCGGCGCCTGATCATCGGTTGCCGGATCTCCACGCGGCCGTTTTCCAGGACCAGCTCGGCTTGAACCGTGGCGCTCCCCTCTTCGGGGGTGTAGACCACCTGACTGCTGCAGGCCCCGGTGATCTCCCGGCCGGCCTGCCGGGAGAGCAGGGGAATGGCGGCCACCTGAACGGCTTCCAGGTCCAGACGCAGCGACCGGGGCATCCACCGGCCTTCCCGGATCAGTGCCACCCGGCCCCGGGCCCGGCCCGCCGCGAGGCGCGCCGTAAACCCGAATTCCGCCTGGCCGGGAAGCAGGATCCGCCATCCCGGCTGCAGGTCCAGCCACTCCAGATCCAGCGCCGGGGCCCCCTGATGGCTCAGCTTGACCCGTTCGAGGCGCACCCCCAGGGGGAAGCGGAAGTCGGCCGCCGCCACCGCCACGCTCAGCTCCGGCGCCGCCAGGCGGGCCTTTTGCACCACGTAGGCCTGGATGGTGCGCGCCGGAAACTGCACGTAGAGCCACACGGCCGTCACCGCCACCAGGTAGACGGCGTATAGGAGGCGCGGCTTCATCGCGGCAGGGGAAAGGGCCGATGGTTGAAATGGTCATAGTACGGGGTCATGCTGAAAAAAGACGGATCCAGGACAGGCATCCCGTTTTGCCCCACCCGGATGTCGCCCGACGGCCCCAGGGGAAACATGCTCTCGATGCGCACCGGGCCGTTCTCCCCCATCTCCACCACGTGGGCGTAGGTCGAGCGGGAGGAGAAGGGAATACTGTACAACTGGCCAAGCATATCGTGCACGAAGGGGATCTCTCCACGCTGGCCAACGCCCCACGGCCGGGACCCGAGGGCCGCCAACACGTTGTCCAGGGCCGCCACGATGATGGCGTTCGCGGTCTGGGGGGCGCCGGCGTCGCTGCTGGCGAACCAGTTGTAGCTGTTCTTGATGGCGCTGCCCGGGTTCAACCCGTGCAGCAGCACGTTGAACAGGACGTGGGTGGGCTGCTTGTCGAAGAGCGTCGTCCCTTTCTGCGGGTCCACCACAGGGTGGAGTTCATCTTGAAAAGTTAACCGGATCGCCTCCTTGATCCAGGCGTCCATGAGGATCCAGGCATCGGCCCGGTCGGTTCCCGTAGCCCAGTTTTCAGGCCCGCCGGCCACGAAGTGCCCGTCCCAGTCGGCCAGAAGATCCAGGGCCGCCTGGCGTTGAGGACTGGGATCGGCATTGACCGCCGCGGTGAACCAGGGCGCCACGAAGGCCCAGGGATTGCCGCCGGCACCGAAGGAATCGGTGGCGGCGATGTCCAGGGCCAGGTCCCGCACTTGCGCGAAGGTCAGGTTGTCGCGGGTGGACAGATAGTCGTCGATGACATGGGCCCGGTGCGCCGGCCCGAAGGAATAGGACAGGTTGTTGGCCGAACCCGGATAATCGGCGCTGGTCTTGTTGTTCCAGCCCCCCACGTACCCCCTGGCCGGGTTGCGCACCGTGGACAGGGGCCGGCGGCTGGCCAGCCATTCACCCACCGGGAAACTGGGGAACCCTTGGGGCAGGCGGTAGTCGGCGGACGTACGGTTCGGATCGTAGCCGCTCATCCAGTAGGCGATGTTCCCGTCCCGGTCGGCGTAGCAGAAATGCTGGCTGACGGCCACGTCTTCGATGGCCGCGCCGAACTCGTCCATGCTCTGGGCCCGGGCCAGATCGAGATAGGCCCCGATGGTGGCGAACTCCCGGCCCGCATGGCTGTAGCGATAGGCCACGATGGGGCCATCCGCGGCCCGATCGTAGGCGTTGGGGTTATAGGGCAGCGGATTGATGATGGGCCCGTGGGCGCTTTTCCAGACCGGAAGGGTCACCTCCCCCTGGCCGGCGACCCGGAAGGTTTCCATGCGGTCAAAGGAGACATCGCCCGGCTGCTCGAAATAGTAGTCCAGGGTGCGGGCGTGGCCCACCTGCATGGACCAGGCATGGTGGGGGGTGCGGCCGATGACGATCCCGGGCAGCCCGGCGATGGCCATCCCGGAGATGCTCAGTCCGCCGGCCCGGATCGATCCCTCGAAGATGATGGAGGGGGTCATGAACCCCATCTGGGGACCGGAGTAGATCATGGGACGTCCCGTGGCCGTCTTGGCGCCGGCCACGGCCCAGGCGTAGGAGCCCATCCGGATCCTGGCGCCGATCTTTTCCAGGTTCTCATCCGCTTCCCGGAAGAGGGCGCCGATCCGCTGGGCGGCGATCCCCGGGGCCGGCATGCCGGCCAGGGATTCGGCCGAGAGAGGCGCCGCCATGGGGGCGCGCGACGCGGCGCCCTGGACTCCGGGGGCGATATAGGTCAGCGCGTCGGGATCGTTCGTCCATCTCAGATCGTTGAACATGAGCCAGTAAGCGAAATTGGACGGGTAGCGAACGGACAGGATCTGGAGCAGCTCGGCATTGTCGAGCTGCCCTTGCTTCTGCGCTTCGGGATCGAAGTTGCGCAGCATGGTGGCGCTCCAGGCCATCACATCCTCCGCGCTCCAGGGCTTGAGGATTTCTGCGGGCGACACCTGCAGCATGTTGGCCAGAGCCGCGAATTCGAAGGGCAGCAGGGCCGGGTTGGCGAAAATCTCGGCAATGCGGCGGTTGAACCCGGCCACGTAGCCGCTCACCATGGCCTTGACCTCCTCGTCCAGCGATTCGAAGCCGGCGGTCAATTCGGCGTCGCTGTAACCGGTGGTCCGCACCAGGATATCCTGCTCCAGATAATCCGTCCCCAGAATCTGGGCCAGGGTGCCGCGGCCCGAGCGGCGGAGGGTCTCGCCCTGCCGAGGCCCTCGGCCGCCACGGCCTCAGCCACGGGCCTCGAGACCATCGAAAAACCCGCCACCTTGGGGGCGG
>CALJLV010000005.1 GCA_937982505.1 uncultured Desulfobacteraceae bacterium
CCGGCACCGATTTCGGCAAGGCGGCGCCCAAGGTGCGCCTGACCGGCAACCCGGTGCGGGCGGCCATCGCCGCGGTGCGCGAGCAGCGGGCCGATGGCGCAGCGCAGCCGGTGCTGCGGGTGCTTGTCCTGGGGGGCAGCCAGGGCGCCCGTGCCATCAACGGCGCGGTGACCGCGGCCCTGGATCACCTGAAGCCCGCCGGCGGCTTTCGCTTCGTGCACCAGACGGGCGGCGACGATGAGGGGGCCGTGGCCGCAGCCTATCAGGCCCATGGCATCCAGGCCCGGGTGGCCCCGTTTTTCGAAGACATGGCGGCCCTGTACGCCGAGGCGGATCTGGCCCTGTGCCGCGCCGGCGCCACCACGGTGGCGGAACTGGCGGCGGTGGGGTTGCCGGCCCTGTTCATCCCCTTTCCCTTCGCCGCCGACGACCATCAGGCGCGCAACGTGGCGGCCCTGGCCGCCGCAGATGCCGCACAGGTCATCGGCGAAAAGGAGCTGGGCGGCCCAATGCTGGCCCGGCACCTGTCGGCCTATGCCGCCGACCGGGGGCGTCTGGCGGACATGGCCCGGCGCATGGCGCAGTTCGGCCGACCCGATGCCGCCGAACTCATCTGGGACGATATTTTCGACCTCCTGGCCCGGGAAAAGCAGTTGCTGTTTGCCGCTCCCGAGAGGGGAAACCCGCCGTGAGCCGTGCTTGCAGCGCCGTCTGGCGGCATGTGGATCAATCTTGCGGATAGGCAACTCAGGATATGTACCGTAAACGCTATCACATTCACTTCGTCGGCATCGGCGGCATCGGCATGAGCGGCATCGCCGAGCTGCTGCTCAATCTCGGCTACCAGGTTTCCGGCTCGGACCTGCGCGGCTCGGACCTCACCGACCGGCTCGCAGCCCTGGGCGGCCGCATCGTGGTCGGACACCGAGACGCGAACGTCGCCGGGGCCGATGTGGTGGTGACCTCCTCGGCCGTGCGCCAGGACAATCCGGAAGTGCTGGCCGCGCTGCAATCGGGGATACCGGTCATTCCCCGGGCGGAAATGCTCGCCGAACTCATGCGCCTCAAGTACAGCGTGGCGGTGGCCGGGGCCCATGGCAAGACCACCACCACCAGCCTGGTGGCCGCCGTCCTGGGCCAGGGCGGCTTCGATCCCACCGTGGTGATCGGCGGCAAGCTGAAAAACATCGGGGTCAACGCCCGTCTGGGCCAGGGAGCCTTCATCGTGGCCGAAGCCGACGAAAGCGACGGCTCCTTTCTGAAATATTCGCCCACCATCGCCGTAGTGACCAATATCGACCGGGAACACCTGGATTTCTATGCCGATCTGAACGCCATCCAGGAGGTCTTTCTCGACTTTATCGACCGCATCCCCTTTTACGGCCTGGCGGTTTTATGCCTGGACAACCCGGCCCTGCAGGAAATCATCCCCCGGGTCAAGAAACGTCTGACCACCTACGGCATCAGCCGCCAAGCCGACTTCCAGGCCACCAAGGTATGCTTCGACGGCCTCCAGAGCCACTTCGAGGTCAGTCACGGCGGGAGCGGCCTGGGCGAAATCGTGCTGAACCTGCCCGGCCTCCACAACGTCTACAATGCCCTGGCCAGCATCGCGGTGGGCATGGAACTGGAAATCCCCTTTGGCACCATCAAAAGCGCCCTGGAAACCGTCGAGGGGGTTCAGCGGCGTCTCGAAGTCAAAGGGCACGCCGGAGGGGTCTCGGTGATCGACGACTACGGCCATCACCCCACCGAGATCGCCGCCACCCTGGAGGCTCTGGACCAGTGCTGGCCCAAACGGCGCAAGGTGGTGGTCTTTCAGCCCCATCGCTACAGCCGGACCCAGGCCCTCTTCGACGAATTCACCCGGGCCTTCAATCAAAGCGACGAACTGCTGGTGCTGCCCATCTACGCGGCCAGCGAAGCGCCCATCGAGGGGGTCGAGGCCCGGGTTCTGGCCGAGGCCATCCGCGCTCACGGCCACCGCCGGGTGACCTATCTGGCCTCGGCCGAAGAGGCGGTCGACACCCTGACGACCCGTCTAGGCGGCAGCGATATCCTCCTGACCCTGGGCGCCGGGGATGTGTGGCGCATCGGGCCCCAGGTGCTGGCCCGGCTGGCGGATAGGACCGGAGGTGACGCGTGAAGCTTGCGGGCCAGAGCACCGCACGGCGCAACCGTTTCAGGCGGCCACCGCCCGGCGCCGGCCGTTCCCGGCGCCCGCTTCTGGGCCCCCTGGCGCGGGCCGCGGGCCTGACCTCCCTGGTGGCGGGCCTGGCCCTGGGGTTCGTTCTGCTGCACGATCTGGCCACCCAGTGCCGCACCTTTGCCGCGTCGCGCATCCAGGTCAGGGGCAACCGCCACCTGGACGAGATGGCCGTGATCCGCCAGGCCGGGCTTCATCCCCAGGTCAATGTCCTGGCGGTGCGCCTGGGGCCTTGCCGCCGCCGCCTGCTGGCCCATCCCTGGATCGCGGCCGCGTCGGTGAAGCGCCGGCTTCCGGATCGGATCGAAATCGCCATTGCCGAGCACCGGCCCCTGGCCGTGGCCGAAATGCCGAAGGGGCGGCTGCTCATCGACGACAAGGGGCATCCGTTCAAGATGTGGGCCTCCCAGGACCCGGATCATCTGCCCGTGATTCAGGGACTGAGCTACGGCGACCTGCCCCTGGGCGGGGCGCCGCCCCCGAGGATCTATGCCGCCGCACTGGAAGCGGTACGCCGCTGGCGGGCTTTCCACGGCGACTCGACTGCCGCGGCACCCTTTACGATTCTGGCCGACCGGGATGCCGGACTGGCCGTCGAGGCCGGCGCCGGTCTGGGCCTGGTCATTCTCGGTTTTGATCAATACGCCGAAAAGCTGGCCAACCTCAACCGGCTCATGCAGCGATCCCAGCTGCTGGGCGGCGCCGATGGTTGGCGGCGCATCGACCTGACGCAGCGACAGCGAATCGTCGTGCTGCCCCAGGGCGATCCAAAGGAGAGTTGAACATGCATCAGGGCAAAGGCGAACTCATCGTCGGACTCGACATCGGCACCACCAAGATCTGTGCCGTGGTCGGCGAGGTGAGCGGCGGCGACATCAACATCATCGGCATCGGCACCCATCCCTCCATCGGCCTGCGCAAGGGAGTGGTGGTCAACATCGAGTCGACCGTCGAATCGATCCAGAAAGCGGTCGAAGAAGCCGAGATGATGGCCGGCTGTGAAATCTCCTCGGTCTACGCCGGGATCGCCGGAGGGCACATCACCGGTTTCAACAGCCGCGGCATCATTGCCATCAAAGGCCCGGAAATCACCGAAAACGATGTGGAACGGGTCATCGACGCGGCCCGCGCGGTGGCCATTCCCATGGACCGCGAAGTCATCCACGTGCTGCCCCAGGAGTTCATCGTCGACGACCAGACCGGCATCCAGAACCCGGTGGGAATGGCCGGCGTGCGGCTGGAAGCCAAGATCCACATCGTCACCGGGGCGGTCACCTCGGCCCACAACATCGTCAAATGCGCCAACCGGGCCGGCCTCGACGTTTGCGACATCGTTCTGGAGTCCCTGGCTTCAGGCGAAGCGGTTCTCACCGCCGAGGAGAAAGAACTCGGTGCGGCCCTGCTGGACCTGGGCGGCGGCACCACCGATCTGGCCATTTTCTCGGAAAACAACATCAAGCACACCTTCGTGCTGGCCCTGGGCGGGAACAACCTGACCAACGACATCGCGGTGGGCCTGCGCGCCCCGCTGCCCGAGGCGGAAAAGATCAAGATCAAGTACGGCACCTGTGCCTCGGGCCTCATCGGCAGCGGAGAGACCATCGAGGTGCCCGGCATGGGCGGACGCGGGCCGCGCAACCTGCCGCGCCAGATCCTCGGAGAGATTCTCGAACCGCGCACCGAAGAGATCTTCACCCTGGTGCAGCGCGAAATCTACCGCGCCGGCGTCGAACACCTGATCTGCTCGGGCGTCGTCATCACCGGCGGATCGGCCCTGCTGGAGGGGTGCACCGATCTGGCCGAGTCGATCTTCAACCTGCCCACCCGCCTGGGGCGTCCGCGGGGCATCGGGGGGCTGGTGGATGTGGTCAACAACCCCATGTACGCCACCGGGGTCGGCCTGGTGGTCTACGGGGCCCGCAACCGGCACAAAACCGCCAAAAAATTTCGCATCCGCGACGCCAACATCTTCCACCGCATTGTGACGCGCATGAAGCGGTGGTTCAAGGACGTGATCTAGCGCACTCATTGCCCGGCGGCCCAGCGCAAGCCGCCGCAGCCACATCAATGCAACGCTCCATCGGACAAGGGGGGACACATGGGATTCGAGTACGTGGAAACGGACGGTTCAGCCAGAATCAAGGTCATCGGGGTCGGCGGCGCCGGCGGCAACGCCATCAACAACATGATCGAGGCCGGTCTGCAGGGGGTCAAGTTCATCGTCGCCAACACCGATCTGCAGGCCTTGGACATCTCCAAGGCGCCGGTGAAGATCCAGATGGGCAGCCAGCTTACGGAAGGCCTGGGCGCTGGGGCCAACCCCCAGGTGGGCCGCGAAGCGGCCCTGGAGGCCGAAGAAGCCCTGCGCCAGGCCCTGTCCGACAGCCACATGGTCTTCATCACCGCCGGCTTCGGGGGCGGCACCGGCACCGGCGCGGCTCCCGTGATAGCCGAAATCTGCAAGGAACTCGGCGCGCTGACCGTAGCCGTGGTCACCCGCCCGTTCTCCTTCGAGGGCCGCAAGCGCCAGCGTCAAGCCGAAGAGGGCATCGCCACCCTCAAGGATGTGGCCGACACGGTGATCACCATCCCCAACGATCGGCTGCGCGCCCTGGCGGCCAAGAACGCGCGCATGATCGACATGTTCAAGAAAGCCGATGAAATCCTGCTCCATTCGGTACGCGGGATCACCGACCTGATCATGATTCCGGGCCTGGTCAACCTCGATTTTGCCGATGTGCGCACCACCATGAGCAAGGCCGGCATGGCCATCATGGGCATCGGGATCTCCAGCGGGGAGAACCGGGCCGTGGAAGCCGCCGAACGTGCCATCAGCCACCCGTTGCTCGAGGACATCTCCATCGCGGGCGCCAAGGGCGTGTTGATGAACATCACCTCCACCAGCGACCTGACCCTCGAGGAGATGACCGAGGCCTCGGACCGCATCTACAAAGAGGTGGGCGAGGACGCCGAAATCATCTGGGGGCAGGCCATTGACGAAAGCATGGGCGATGAAATGCGCGTCACCGTCATTGCCACCGGAATCGGATCCGGCCCCAGCGCCACCGAGAAAGGACGGCGGGAAGCCCCGGCCCGAGGCAAGCTGCGGGATCTGACCCCGGCCGATCTGCAATCCGGGGTGGATTTCGATGAACCGACCTTTATCCGGCAGAAAGAGGCCGTCGGTGAGGGCGCGGCCGTCTACCGGGGCTACAAGGGGCTGGTGATCGACAACGACGATCTGGACATCCCCACGTTCCTGAGGCGCAAAGCGGACTAGTCCGCTTTCCGGAGCGAGGGCCGCACCGAGGGTCCCCCAGCGGCAAGGCCCTCGCTCCTCCTCGGGGGGCCGCCGCCCGCAACGGCCAGCGGCCTCGGAAAACGCGGCCCTCCCACGACGCGATGACCTCCACCACCGATCATCTGGCCCTCGAACGGGGAACCGTTTACAAGGCCTGGCGAGGCCGCCGAACGGTGGCCCTGGTCTTTCCCCACCACTATGCGGTGGGCATGGCCAATCTCGGCTTCCAGACCGTCTATGGGCTACTCAACGACATGGAGGAGGTGGTCTGCGAGCGGTGCTTCGCCCCGGATGGGCTCCCCCCCCTGCCCTGGCCCCGGCCCCTGAGCCTCGAATCGGGCCGCCCCCTGACCGATTTCGACATCGTGGCCTTCTCCGTCGCTTTCGAAAACGACTACCCCTGGATTCTGGCGCTGCTGGCGGCCGCCGGCATCCCCATCGCCGCGGCCGGTCGCGATGAACACCATCCGCTGATCGTGGCCGGCGGGGTCGCCTGCATGATCAACCCAGAAGTGCTGGCCGACATCTTCGATGCCCTGTTCATCGGCGAGGCCGAAGTCCTGCTGCCCGGCTTCATGGACGCCTACGATCCGGCGGTGGGCCGCCGTGAAGGGCTTCTGGCGGTGGCCAACAGCCTCACCGGGATCTACGTACCGCGCTTCTATACCCCCGAATACCGGTCGGACAACGCTCTGGCGGGCCATCTCCGGCTGGCCGATGTGCCGGCCCGGATCCGGCGAAGCCACCTGGCGACCCTGCACGCCGCGCCGGCCCATACCCGCCTGGCCGCCGGGAAAACGGCTTTCGAAGCCGATTTTCTCATGGAGGTGTCCCGGGGTTGCCCCCACGGATGCCGTTTTTGCGCCGCCGCTTTCATCTATCGTCCGGCCCGCTTTGCCCCCGTGGCGGCCCTGACTGCCTGTCTGGACGGCCTCTCCCCTCCCCCCGCCCACCTCGGCCTGGTCGGCGCGGCGGTTTCCGACCTGCCGGACCTGGACCTGTTGTGCCGTCGTGCCGTCCAGCGGAACATGGCCCTGCATTTCAGCTCTCTGCGGGCCGATGCGCTCCACGACACCCTGATCGCGGCTCTGGCGCGCAGCCGGATAAAAACCGCCACCATCGCCCCGGAAACGGGAAGCCCGGAGCTGCGCAAGGCCATCAACAAACACCTGCCTGACGAGACGATCCTGGCCGCCGCCGAACGGCTGGCCACCGCCGGGATTCCCAACCTGCGCCTCTATTTCATGGTCGGACTTCCCGAAGAGACCGACGCGGACGTCAACGCCATCGTCACCCTCGTCAAACGGATCAAGGAGCGTTTTCTGGCCGCCAGCCGCGGCTGGGGGCGCATCGGCACGATCACCGTCAGCCTCACCTGCTTCGTCCCCAAACCCTTTACCCCCCTGCAATGGGCCCCCATGGAAGCAACGGCCCGGCTCAAGGCCAAGATCCGCGCGGTTGAAAAAGGATTGGGGCCGGTGGCCAATGTCCGGGTGCATGCCGACAGCCCCCGCTGGGCCGCCTTTCAGGGCCTTCTGGCCCGGGGCGACCGCCGGGTGGGACGCATGTTGATCGCCCATCTGGAGAGCGCCCGGCCCTGGTGGGAGTTGGGGCGCAACGCGGCACCGGCCCCGGATTTCTTTGTCCGGCGCCTCCGGGAAGCGGATGAGGTCTTCGCCTGGGAAATCGTCGACCACGGCATCCAGCGCGACTACCTCTGGCAGGAGTATCTGCGCTACCGCCAGCGGCGTCCATCGCCGCCCTGTACGCCCGGTGGATGCCACCGCTGCGGGGTCTGTCCGCCGACCCCGAAGGCCCCCTGCGAACCTTAGGCGCCCTGGAGAAGCCCCCCCCTGCACCCGGCCCCAGGATGGCCTTGCCGGTTCGCGCCAAGCCTTGTCTGTAAAGGCTTCAGCCCCCGGCGAGCCCTGCCGCTGCGCCTGAAAAAGGGGTTGCAAGGCCATCATGATTATGGTAGTCCGATCGAGGTTTTGCCCCTCCCACCCGACAACATCGCCATGTTTTACCGCATACCGAAAGGACTGCCGCAATGGCGCCCAAAAAAGAGCTGCAACTGGGCTACGCCTTGGCCATCGTGCTGATCGTCGTTGGGGTTCTCAGCTTTGCCGGTTACTCGGCCAAAATCCCCGATCCCCCCCTGCGGATGATCTACCATACCAATGCCGGCAAAGTCCTTTTCGATCATCAGACCCATCTGGCGGCCGATCGTTACGGCCTGGCCTGCGCCGACTGCCATCACCACCCCGAGGGCGAAGACAACACCATGGCCTGCGGCGCCTGCCACGGCGGCCCCGAACGCCACGAGGCCATCGCCGAAACCTGCAACGAATGCCACGACCCGGATTTTTACGACCTGGCTGACGTCTCCAAGCGCAGTGACGCCTTTCACGACCAATGCATCGGCTGCCACCGGCAGTTCGACGCCGGTCCGGTGGAATGCAGCGCCTGCCACGTGCTCTGAACCCCACTGATCCGCCAGTCGGCTGCCGAAAAAGGACGCCCATGTTTCGAAGATCCTTGTTCCGCTCAAGTCCGCCGCGTTTCACGTATCAACGCCTCCAGGACGTTTCCCACCGAGTGCTGCCCGTCGCCTCGCGGATGGTAATGTTCTGTGACCATCCGTTGACCCGCAGGGACCGGTTGAGAATCCAGGTGGGCGACGCGGTGAGAACCGGCCAGAAAATCGTTCCCTTCACCGATAGCGACGCCTGCGTCCTGGCGCCGGGCACCGGCACGATCCAGGGCATCGACGCCTTCGAGGGAAACTTCGGCAGCCGCTGGACCCGCATCGACTTGGCCGTGGCATCCGAGGACGTCTGGGACACGGCTCTGGCCCAGGCGCTGGATTCTGTGGATCGCCAGACCCTGAACGCCTGGATGGGGCAACTGCCCGGCGCCCTGCCGGTGGGGGCCCTGCGCAGCCCCCGGCGGGCCATCGAGACGCTGGTGATTGCCGCCACCGAGACCGATCTAGGCACGGTCACGGCCCAGTATGTGCTGCGCCACCGCAGCCGGTACCTGGCCCGGGGAATCGACCTGCTCAGGGCCGTCAGTGGCGCCCGGCGCACCCTCTTGGCGGTCAACCGGGATACGGTCCAGGGGCTGGGCCACCTGCACGCCGAGCCGGTGGCCGTCGCCGACCATTATCCGTCGGCCGCCCCCGCCTTGATGGTCCAGCAAATCCTGGGACGCACGGTCCCGGTCGACAGCACCCTGGAGCGGCTCGGCATCTGCATCGTGCCGGTGGAGGCGGCCGCCGCCCTCGGCCAGTCGCTGGGTGAAAAGCGCCCCTGCCTGGACAAGACCCTCACCGTAACCGCCAAGGACGGCCGCCAGACCCTGGTCACCGTCCGGGTGGGCACTCCGGTGGGATTCATCTGCCAGACCCTGGGAATCGAACTCGGAGACGGCGACCGCCTCATCGCCGGCGGCCCCATGGCCGGCACGGCCCTTTACACACTCGACTACCCGGTCCTGCCCGACACCCACAGCCTGATGGTTCAGGACGCCTCCCAGGTGGTGCGGGTGGGCGACGATCCGTGCATCAACTGCGGCGAGTGCATCCGCATCTGCCCGGCCCAGGTTCCCGTGAACATGCTGGTGCGCTTCCTCGAGGCGGGCCAGTACGCCGAGGCCGCCGATCTTTACGATCTGATGGCCTGTGTCGACTGTGGTCTGTGCAGTTACGTGTGTACCGCCCGCATCCCCATCTTCCAGTACATCCGCCTGGCCAAGCACGAACTGGCCTTGAGCGCCGCCGCGGAGGCCGAAGATGTCTGACGCCAAGTTCATCGTCTCCCATGCTCCCTACGTTCATGATGGCAGCAGTATCGCCGCACGCCATTACCAGGTTCTGCTGGCGCTGGTGCCGGCCGCCGCGGCCGGCGTCCTCCAATGGGGACAGCCGGCCCTGGCGGTGATCTGCCTGGCCGTCGGCAGCGCCATCGCGTGGGAACTGGGCTTTACCCGGCTGGCCCGGCAGCGGCCGAGCATCGGCAACGGCAGCGCGGCCCTCATCGGCATGACCCTGGCCATGCTTCTGCCGGCCACCGTTCCGTGGTGGCTGGTGGTCACCGGCACATTCCTGGCGGTGATCATCGGCAAGCAGATCTTCGGCGGCATCGGGGCCAACCCATTCAACCCGGTAGTGGTGGCCATGGCCATTTTGGGGCTCTCCTGGCCCCGGTTGATGGATTTCGATGCCATGCTGCTGGCCTACGACCCCGGTTTTGCCATGATCGAGCCGCTCACGGCGGTCAAGGCCTTCGGCGCCGCCACGGCGGAGCAGTTCGGCTGCCTGGATCTTTTCTTCGGCCGCCAGGCCGGAGCCATCGGCGCCCCCTTCGGGATCTGGCTTGTCCTCGGCGGGCTCTACCTGACGGTCTGCGGGGTGGTGCGCTGGCAGATCCCGGCGGCTTTCATCGCCGGCGTGTTCGTCACCGCCACCGCCTTCCACATGGCCGATCCGGCCAGGTACGCCGGGGCCGGATTTCACCTGCTCACCGGCTACACCCTCATCGGCGCCTTTTTCTTGGCCACCGAGGACAGCTCCTCGCCGGTCAATTTCTGGGCCATGCTGATCTACGGTTTCGTGGGGGGGCTGATGACGGTGTTGATCCGCAACATCGGCGCCTATCCGGAGGGAGTGATCTACGCCGTGATGATCATCAACGTCATCAACCCGCTGGTGGACAAGATCCGTCCCCGGGCTCTCGGAAAGGTGACCTGAAATGCGCGAAATGGTAAAGATGGTGGTGGTGCTGACCTTCCTCAGCGCCCTATCGGCCGGGGTCCTGGCCTGGCTGCGCAACGCGACCGCAGCCCAGATCGAAATCCAGGAACTCGAACTGGTCAAGGGGCCGGCCATCCGCCAGATCCTGGAGGGGGCCACCAACGATCCGGTCAACGACCGTTTCAAGATCGAGATCGACGGCAAAGCCCAGAGCTTCTTCGTGGGCGTCTTCGACGGCGCCCCCAACACGGTGGTTTTCGAAACCACCGGCAAGGGCTTCGCCGACGCCTTCGGGCTCATGGTGGCGGTCAACGTGGAAACCGACAAACTGGTGGGGGTGGCGGTCACCACCCACAAGGAAACCCCGGGACTTGGCGCCCAAGCCAAGGACGATCCGGCTTTCCCCGCCCAGTTCAAGGGACTGCCGGCGGACCAGTCGGTCAAGATCACCAAGGACGGGGGCTCCATCAGCGCCCTGAGCGGGGCCACCATCACCTCCCGGGCCGTCTGCGACGCGGCCAGCGACGGGCTGGAGCGCTACCGGGCGCTGAAACCGCAAATCGTCGAGCAGGTTCGCAGCTTCAAGCCATAAGGAGACGTGGGCATGGCCAAAACCCTCGTACAGGAATTCACCAAGGGGCTGTGGAATGAGATCCCCCCGTTTCGCCTGGTGCTGGGCCTCTGTCCGGCCCTGGGCGTCACCACCACCATGGAAAACGGGATCGGCATGGGCCTGGCGACCACCTTCGTCCTGGTCTTTGCCAACATTCTGGTCTCCTTGCTGCGCAAGGTGATTCCCGCCAAGGTGCGCATCGCCTGCTTTATCGTCATCATCGCCACTTTCGTCATTGTGGTGGAACTGCTCATGCAGGCCTACGCCTACCGGCTCTTTCAGACACTTGGGGTCTTTATCCCCCTCATCGTGGTCAACTGCATCGTTCTGGGGCGGGCCGAAGCCTTCGCCTACAAGAACGGAATGGTGGCCTCCACGGCGGACGGGCTGGGCATCGGCATCGGGTTCACCCTCTCACTGGCGGTTCTGGGAGCGGTGCGGGAAATCCTGGGCACCGGCATGTTCTTCGGCCATTCGGTCTTCGGGACCGGCTACCAGCCGTTTACCTTCATGGTGCAGGCCCCGGGGGCCTTTATCGGCCTCGGGCTGCTGCTTTGCCTGATGAACATCGTGGGCCGCAAGTAGACAAGGAGCACGGTATGGGCTATGTCGAGTTGATCGTCGGCGGCATCTTCGTCAACAATATCCTGCTGGCCCAGTTTCTGGGCAACTGCCCTTTTCTCGGCACCTCCAAGAAGATGGAAACCGCCGTGGGCATGGCCATGGCCGTGGTCTTCGTCCTGGTCCTGGCCGGGCTGATCACCTGGTTGACCTACACCTTCCTGCTGGTTCCTTTCGATCTGCTCTACCTGCGCACCATCGCCTTTATTCTGGTGATCGCGTCGCTGGTGCAGTTCGTGGAGATGTTTCTCAAAAAGAGCATCCCGGCCCTCTATGCAGGTCTGGGGATCTTTCTGCCCCTGATCACCACCAACTGCGCCGTGCTGGGAGCCTGCATCATCAACATCGACAAGGAATACAGCTTCATGCAGGCCCTGGTGTCGTCCTTCGCCTACGCCGTGGGCTTCGGACTGGCCCTGATCCTCTTTGCCGGCGTGCGGGAACGGATCCTTCTGGCCCGGGTCCCGCGGCCGCTGCAGGACACGTCCATCGCCCTGGTCACCGCCGGCCTGCTGTCGCTGACCTTCTTTGCCTTCCGGGGAATGATCTAGTCCGAGGTTCGGATCCCCGAAGAGGCGTCCGGCAACACGCCCGGACGGAAAAGCCAGGTTCCTCCGGTAATTGAAGCCTGCTGTCACGGGGGGCGAATTCACCCAGGGAAAGACGCCGGGCGGGACGGGCCAGGCCGTGCCCCTCGGCCGTTGCCGCTGCCGGGGCGGCTGTCGCCTCTGCCCTGACGGAGGGAGCTATCTCTGGGAAGAAAAAGGCGCCGACCGGTCCCGCGCCGCCGCCAGGCGGTCCAGAAGCGAGGCCATATCCGGCGGCAGGGGCGCTTCGAAGGCCATGGGCGCCGCGCTGACCGGATGGTTCAACTGTAGCCGCCAGGCATGCAGCATCTGGCGCCCCGCCTGGAACCCCGCTGATTGCCGGTCCCGGCTCGGATGGCCGTAGACCGCATCCCCCAGGACCGGATGGCCCAGGGCCGCACAGTGGACCCGGATTTGATGGGTCCTTCCGGTCTCCAGATCCACCTCCAGCAGACAGGACCCGTCGAAACGCCGCCGGATTTGCCAGTTTGTGACGGCCGTTCGGGAACGGCGCGCATGAATCGACATCTTCTTGCGGTCCACCGGATGTCGGCCGATGGGCCAGTCCATCCGGCCGCTCGCCCTGTCCGGAACCCCGCGCACCAGCGCCAGGTACACCTTTCTCACCTCCCGCCGGGCGAACTGGAGCGCCAGCCCTTCCAGAGCCTCCCGGTGTTTGGCCGCCACCAGCACACCCGAGGTGTCCTTGTCCAAACGATGGACGATGCCCGGTCGAATCTCCCCGCCGATGGGCTGCAAATCCGGACAATGGTGCAGCAGGCCGTTGACCAGGGTCCCCTTTGCATGCCCCGGGGCCGGATGAACCACCAGGCCAGGCGGCTTGTTGACCACAATCATGTGCCGGTCCTCGAAGAGGACCTCCAGGGTCATGGGCTCCGGAGCCAGGCGCAAGGGCGCCGGTGGCGGAACGGATGCCAGGATCAGATCCCCGGCGCGCACAAGGACGCTCGGCTTGGCGCAGCGGCCGTTGACCTGCACCTGTCCACCGTGCGCCAGGCGGCCTGCCTGGGTGCGTGAACAGCCGGGCAGGTGTTCGCCCAGAAAACGATCCAGCCGAACGCCGGCCTGGTGGGGCGCCACAGTAAAGGCGAAAATTCCCGTCGCCATGGAAAAGGGCCGCTGGCGCAGCCGGCTTACAGGCCGGAGGACGCTTCTTGGGGGGGGGTGAAAAGGCTCTCCAGTTCGGCCGTGATCGTCGCCTCGTCGGTCTGGCGGGCGGTGGACAGTTCCTTGACCAACAGCGTCTGGGCGGTATCGTAGAGCTTGCGCTCGCCGAAGGAAAGATCCTTGGTGGTCTTGAGCAGGCTGAGATCCCGGAACACCTCGGCCACGTCAAAGAGGGAGCCGGTCTTGATCTTTTCCATGTATTCCCGGTAGCGGCGATTCCAGGTCTGCCCCTCGCTCAGGGCGTCCTCCTGCCTTCGCTGCATCACGGCGTAGACTTTGGGAACGTCTTTTTTGTTGATGATGTCACGCAAGCCCACCGAATCGACGTTCCAGGTGGGAATCATGATCACCATGTCGTTTTCGAGCACCTTCATGATGTAAAAATCATGGGCCTCGCCGTTGATTTCGCGACTTTCGATGGCCTCGATGCGACCGACCCCATGGGCCGGGTAGACGGCCAGATCCCCGATGCGAAATCGCACCGCTTTGGTCTTGGCGCTGGATTTGAACTTGACGGTTTTGTTTTCCATGGCTGACCCACCGAAGAAGCGCCGCGTCGGTGCAACGCTACGGGCGGCGGTACAGGGACGATTCCCTGGCTGGATAAAGGAATGGAAACGTGGCGGCGGGACCCAGGCCAGCTAGCAAAAACCATGTCACAACTGCCGCAGCGGCCCCTTGCAACGTCAAAAGAAATCAAATTTTCATAAATTTATACCATGGGTCCCGGAATGGATCAATAAAAAAGGATTGGTGTCCCCTCGCGGGCACACCAATCCTTTGCGGTCAGGGTGCAGCGACGCTGATGCGACTACAGCAGGAAAGGCACCATCAGAAGCGCCACGACGTTGAGGATCTTGATCATGGGATTGACCGCCGGGCCGGCCGTATCCTTGTACGGGTCGCCGACGGTATCGCCGGTCACCGCCGCCTTGTGGGCGTCGGAACCCTTACCGCCCAGATTCCCGTCCTCGATGTACTTCTTGGCGTTGTCCCAGGCCGCCCCACCGGTGGTCATGGAGATGGCCACGAACAGACCGGTGACAATGGAGCCGATCAGCAGACCGCCCAGGGCCACCTTGCCCAGGAGAAAGCCCACCAGAAGCGGCGCCACCACGGGTAGCAGGGCCGGTATCATCATCTCCTTGAGGGCGAACTTGGTGACGATGTCCACGCATGCGCCGTAATCAGGTTTGCCCGTGCCTTCCATGATCCCCGGAATCTCACGGAACTGACGGCGCACCTCTTCCACCACCGCGCCGCCGGCCCGACCCACGGCCATCATGGCCACCGAGGCGAACAGGTAGGGCAGCAAGCCGCCCAGGAACAGGCCGATGATCACGTTGACGTCCGACAGGTCAAAGCGGATGGATTCCTTGCCCCCCCCGCCCTGCATCTGGAACTCAAAGACGTAGCAGGCAAAGAGAACCAGGGCGGCCAGGCCCGCCGAACCGATGGCATAGCCCTTGGTAACGGCCTTGGTGGTGTTGCCCACCGCGTCCAGCGGGTCGGTGACGGCGCGCACGCTCTCGTCCATCTCGGCCATCTCGGCGATGCCGCCGGCGTTGTCGGTGATCGGGCCGTAGGCGTCGATGGCGATGACCATGCCGGTCATGGAAAGCATGCTCATGGCGGCCATGGCGATCCCGAAGAGACCGGCAAAGTGATAGGCAATGTAGATGCCCAAGCAGATGGCGAGCACCGGAAGGGCCGTGGCCTGCATGGAAACGGCCAAGCCGGCGATGATGTTGGTGCCGTGGCCGGTGGTGGAGGCTTCCGCCACCCGCTGGACCGGACCGTACTTACCGGTGTAGTACTCGGTGATGATGACGATCACCACGGTCAGGATCAGCCCCACCAGTGTGCAGTAGAAAATCTGCATGCCGCTATAGTCGCCGATGGTGCCGATCTTCATGCACAGGTAGTAGAAGCCGCCGGCGGCCAGGATCGCCGCACCGAACATCCCTTTGTACAGGGCGCCCATGATGTAGCCGCCGCTGCCCAACCGCACGAAGAAGGCCCCGATGATCGAAGCGATGATGGAGACCGCCCCCAGCAGCAGGGGGAACTCGGTGGCGATGGCCACTTTGGGGAACAGCAGATGCCCGATGAGCATGGCGGCCACGGCCGTCACGGCATAGGTCTCGAACAGGTCGGCGGCCATGCCGGCGCAGTCGCCCACGTTGTCGCCCACGTTGTCGGCGATAACGGCCGGGTTGCGCGGATCGTCCTCGGGAATTCCGGCTTCGACCTTGCCCACCAGGTCGGCACCCACATCGGCGCCCTTGGTGAAGATACCGCCGCCGAGCCGGGCGAAAATCGAAATCAAGCTGCCGCCAAAGCCCAGGGCCACCAGGGCCACGACGTCATGGGTAAAGTAGTAGTAGCCGGCCACGGAGGTAAGGGCCAGGCCCGCCACCATCATGCCAGTGACCGAACCGCCCTTGAAAGCCAGGGCCAGACCGGCGGCAAGCCCTTTTTTGGCCGCCTCGGCCACACGCACGTTGGCGATGACCGAAACGCGCATGCCGATGTAGCCGGCCGCGTAGGAGGCCACCGCGCCCACCAGAAAGCCGATGGCCGTTTTGCCGCCCATGGTGGCGAAAATGATGATGAAGATGATGCCGCCGGTGATGGCCACGCTCTTGAGCTGGCGGTTGAGGTAGGCCACCGCGCCTTCTTTGATGGCGTCGGCGATCTGGTTCATCTTTTCGTTGCCGGCCGGAGCGCCCTTGACCACCCCGGCGATGGCGATCGCGTAAAGCACGCCAATGATACCGACCACCGTACTAATCATCGGAATGTTGCTCAATACGACGTCCATTCTTTCCTCCCTGTCCCTGAGTCTTGGATTACGGTTCGCGGGTGTTGAATCTGCTCATCGCCGCCCTGGCGCCGTCGACCAGAACGGTGGCCACCGCCTCGCAGGCCCGTTGGATGGCAGCATCCATGACCGCCATCTCTGGCGGGGAGAATTCTCCCAGCACATGGTCCACCATCTCGATACCCGTAGCCGGCCGCCCGATGCCGATGCGCAGTCGGCAAAACGCGCCGCTGCCCAAGGCATCCATCAACGATCGAATCCCTCTGTGTCCCCCATCGCCCCCTTTCTCTTTGATTTTTAATCTGCCCAACGTCAGGTCGACATCGTCATGCACGACGATCATCTGCCTGCGACCAATCTCCAGTTCCGCCATCAAGCGGACCAGCACCGGTCCGCTGCGGTTCATGTAGGCCAGCGGTTGAACCAAGGTGGCGGGCCGTCCGCTGATCCGTCCGGCGCCCCAGCGGCGCTCGGCCGTCCACTGGTCCAGGCGGATCCCGGACTTGCCGGCCAAGGCCTCGACCACCCAGAAGCCCACGTTATGCCGCGTGAGGCGGTAGGCCTGTCCCGGATTGCCCAGGCCGGCGACCAGGCTGAGGCCTGTTTCTTCGGCCGCAATGCCTGATGACGCCTCGGTCAGGCCTCTTCCTCGGCCTCGGCGGCGCCTTCGTCACCACCGGGGCCTTCCGTCTTGCGGGTACTCAAGACGGTCACCAGCGTGAAGTTGACCTCGTGGGGAATCTCGATCCCGGCGCCGGTCGGGATGTCGGCCACATGGATCGCCTCGCCCACCCCCAGGTTGCTGATGTCAATTTCGATTTTCTGCGGAATGCGCGCCGGCAGGCAGAGCACCTCCAGTTCACGGCGGATGATTTGGAGCACACCGCCCATCTCCACGCCCTTGCATTTGCCGACGGTCACCACCGGCACCCGCACCCGCACCTTATGGTCTTCGTCGATCTGGTAAAAATCGGCATGAATGTAACGGCCGGTCACCGGATCATCCTGCAGTTCCTTGAGCATGGCCGGCCGCTCCGGCCGCGCCGGATCATCCACCGCCAGCTTGAAAACGGCCAGCGACGCGGTGCGTTTCTTGAGGGCGTTTTCCATCTCGGTCAGGTTGACCGAGAGCATCATGGGGTTCGTACCCGGTCCGTAAAGCACCGCCGGGATACGTCCATCGCGGCGCAGGGATCTGGCAGCCCCCTTGCCTTTCTGGGCGCGGGGCTGAGTTGACAGAGAAATAAAGTCCAAAACGAGTTCCTCCTTGACGGTCCAGCATAGACGAAGACTTAGACGAACAGTGACGTCACCGAATCGCCGGTGACGCTGCGAATGATGGCCTCACCCATCAAGGCGGCCACCGACAGGACCTTGAAGCGTCCCGTGGCGGCGGCCTCCTCGCTGAGCGGAATCGTGTCGGTGACGATCACCTGGCGGATCGGCGAAGCCTGGATGCGCTCCAGGGCCGGTCCGGATAGGACCGGATGGCTGCAGCAGGCGTAGACCCCCGCGGCCCCCTTGTCCATCAGGGCACCGGCGGCCCCGGTGAGGGTGCCGGCGGTGTCCACCATATCGTCCAGATCGGAAGAGCGTCGTGTAGGGAAAGAGGGTAGATCTCGGTGGTTGCCG
>CALJLV010000006.1 GCA_937982505.1 uncultured Desulfobacteraceae bacterium
GGCCGTCAACGTGGCCCAGGGCGCCAACGTCTCCAAGGGGCAGGTGCTGGTGGTGGTGGGATAGGAGGGCTGGTGGCGCAAGAGACGCGCACGGAAACTCGCAGGGGTCGGCCGTTGCCCGCGATCTTTGGGCGCCTTTGGCACCGTTTTCCGCAACACGGCCGGCGCACGTTGAATCCTTGACTCCAGGCGATTCGGCTCGCCCTGGTCAATTTTCTGATCACCGAAACGCAGGCCGCTTTGTCCGGCGTTGGGCATGGCGGCCTGCGGCATTCGAGCCGGCATGGCATTCATCCCGCGGAAAGATTATAATCGCATCGACGACAACGGTTCCGATGCGGGAACGCCCAGCGTCGCGCGTCCTGCGGGTGAACCATTGCAGACGATGCCCGACCGGGCAGACGCCGGCACGCCCCAGATGCGTTTTGGAATCCTCAAAAAGTTCCTGGCGGCCTTTTTGCTCCTTTCCCTGCTGCCCTTGCTGGTCCTGAGCCTCTACGCACGGCAGAAGCTGGTGGAGGTCGGCCAAACCGCCGTCGACAGCAGCCGCCAGGCCCTGACCCAAAACGCCATGACCCTCCTCGAGGCCCGGGCCCGGGCCATCGCCCAGCAGGTGGAACTGTTTTTGCTGGGCGTGGCCGACGACCTCAAGTCCCTGGGCATGCTGCCCCCCGACCCGGAGCGCTACCGCCAGTTCCATCAGGTCCACCAGCGCCACATCTGGGTCCGCACCGGCAGCCCCCAGCGCCCCGAGGAGATCCGCCCCCTGATCCCCCTCTACCGGGAGATCGCCTATGCCGATGCGGACGGCATCGAGCGGATACGGGTCACCGACGGCGGGATCGACCCGACGCCGCGGAGCGTCGCGGCCCCCTTTCGCAGCCAATTCGGGCAGGAAGACTATTTCCGGCGTGCCCGGGCGCTGGCCGCCGGAGAGTTTTACGTCTCGCGCCTCACCGGGCGCCATGTGCGCCCGGAAGAGCAGCTGCGCGGCGCGCCCAGCGTCGAAAGCGCCATCGGCGGCCGGGAATATCAGGGCATCATCCGTTTTGCCATCCCCGTGTACCGGGAAAACCGCTTCGCCGGGGTGGCCTCCCTGGCCCTGGATCACCGCCACCTGATGGAACACACGCAGCACGTGCTGCCCATCGGTTCCGCCGAGGTGGTCTTTCCCAGCTACGCCAGCGGCAACTATGCCTTCCTGTTCGACGACGAGGGGTGGATCATCACCCATCCCAAGTTCTGGGACATCCGCGGCTACGATCCAGACACCGGGGTGCTCATCGATCCGCAGTCGCCGGCCTACAACCAGGAAAGCCTCAAAACCGGTCGGGCGCCCTTCAATCTCCTCCATGTCCCCTTTATCCATACCAATTACCGCCACATCGCCCTGGAGGTGCTTGCTGGCCGCTCCGGGGTCACCCACACCAGCAGCGTGGGCGGAGTGGCGCGGGTCATGGCCTTCGCCCCCATCCATTTCCCCCACGGGGACTACGCCGGCCGCGGATTTTTCGGCGGCGTGACCCTGGGCGCCCAGACCGACGCCTTCCAGAAGGTGGTGGACGAAACCGCCGAGACCATCCACAGCGCCCTGGGCCGCACGGTCCGAAGTTTCATTTTCATTATTCTGGGGGCCGGCCTGGTGGTGGGTCTCATCGCCGTCTTTCTGGCCCGCGGTTTCACCCGCCCCATCCGTCTGCTGGCCCGGAAGGTCAAAGAGATCCACCGGGGAGAATATGACTTTTCGGTGGATATCCACAGCGGCGATGAATTGGAGGTCCTGGGACGCAATTTTGAACAGATGGGCCACGAGCTGGAACGCCACCGGCGCCATCTGATGGACTCGGTGAATCAGTTGAAGGTTTCCAAGGAAGAGATTGAAAGCCATACCCACCGGCTCGAAGGCCAGTTGGCGATCCTCAAGTCCATCCACGCCCTGGGCCACCAGTTGAGCATCAACTTCGACCGGGAGCGCATTCTGCGGGCAGTGACCGCCGCCTGCGTCCAGGGGCTGGGATTTGCCCGCGCCATCGTCTACCTTTTCGACCCCGACCGGCGCACCCTGGCCTGCGCCGGGACCTACGGCTTCAGCACCGAACTGGCGGCCCGGGCCGAGGCGGCCCGCTACCACGTGGATCGTCACGACTGCCTGGCGGTGCGCGCCTTCAACAAGGGGATCCCCGTGCTGGTGCGAGACCTGGAGGCCGACGCCTCCCTGACACCCCTGGATCGACAGATCGCGGCGGAAAGCGCCTCGACCTCTCTGGCCTTTGCCCCCATCCGCGTGGCCGAACGGACCATCGGGGTGCTGGGAGCCGACTACGGCGGGGCCAAGGCCCGGCCCATCAGCGATGAAGCCATGGCATCGCTCAACATCGTGGCCAACGATGCCGCCCTGGCGCTAGAGCGCGCCCGCCTGATGGAGGACGTGGTCAAGGAGCGCGATTTCATCGAATCGATTTTTGCCAGCATGCTCAGCGGGCTGCTGGTGGTGGACACGGCCGGACGGATTCATTCGGTCAACCGCAAGGCCGAACAGTTCCTGGGATCTGCCTCGGCCCAGCTTGCCGGCCGGCCCCTGGAAGAGGTCCTGGCCCCCTATCCCCAGCTACTCGAGCCGTTTCACATGGCCTTGCGCGGCAAAGAAATCCCATCGAGCCAGATCGAAATCCAGTCCCCCAGCGGCCGCCAGACCTTCCTGGAGGTGGCCTCTTCCTGCATCCGGGGTCCGGGCAAAACCGGCGGGCATCTGATTTTGCTCATCTTCCGGGATGTCACCCCCCGCAAACGGATGGAGGCCCACCTGCGGCGCAGCGACCGGCTGGTATCCCTGGGCACTCTGGCGGCCGGCATCGCCCATGAGATCCGCAATCCCCTCACCGGGATCAGCCTGCTGCTCGACGATCTGCACGACCGCATGGCCAACCGCACCGACGAGCGCCTGATGATGCAAAGCGCCCTGGAGGAGATTGAAAAACTGGAAAAAATCGTCACCGAACTGCTCGAATTCGCCGCCAACCCGTCTTCCCGCCGAGTGACCCGGGACCTGCACAAAGTCCTGGACCACACCCTTTTCTTCGTCCACAAGCAGTCGACCCGCCAAGGGGTGCGTCTGGTGCGCGACACGCCCCCGGGGCTTCCGCCCCTGCGCCTGGATCCGGAAAAAATCAAGCAGGCGATGCTCAACATCCTCCTCAACGCCCTCAACGTCCTGCCCGCGGGCGGCGAAATCCGGATTCGCACCCGGCTCCACGAGCGGATCGAAGCCCTGGAGGGTCGGCGCGGCGTGGAATTGGCCATTGCCGACAACGGTCCGGGGATCCATCCCGAAGACATGGAGTACATCTTTGATCCCTTTTTCACGCGCAATCCCAAGGGATACGGCCTGGGCCTGTCCATCGCCCATACCATCGTCGAAGAGCATCAGGGACGGATTTTGGTGGAGAGCACCCCGGGCACGGGAGCCTGTTTTCGCATCTTTCTGCCCGTAGAATCGGAAGGAAACGGCAATGGACCACATCCTGGTGGTTGACGACGAGGCCATCATCCGCACCACCCTGGAACGCATCCTGATCGAGGAAGGCTACCAGGTGACCTCGGTCTCCACGGGGACCGAGGCCCTGGCCGGCCTGAACCGCAGCGACCTGGACATGGTGTTGCTGGATCTCAACCTGCCCGATCTCAACGGCATCGAGGTGCTCAAGCGGGCCAAGGAATCCGATCCGGATCTGCTGGTGATCATCGTCACCGGCTACGCCTCGGTGGAATCGGCCGTGGAGGCGCTCAAGCTGGGCGCCTACGACTACATCAAGAAGCCCTTCAAGGCCGACGTGATCAAACTGATCATCCGCCTGGCCATCGAAGCCCAGCGCCTCAAGAAGGAAGTGGGACTCCTGCGACGGCGTCTCAAGGCTCCGGCGGCGGTGAACGTGGTCGCCGAAAGCCCCCAGATGCGGCGGGTGATGCAGCAGGTCGCCGAGGTGGCGCGCCACGACAACGCCACGGTGCTGATCACCGGAGAAAGCGGCACCGGCAAGGAAGTCGTGGCCCAGGCCATCCACCACCTCAGTCCGCGCCGAGAGCAGCCCTTCCTGGAAGTCAACTGCGCCACCCTGCCGGAGAACCTGCTGGAAAGCGAATTGTTCGGCCATGAACGGGGGGCCTTCACCGACGCGGTACAGCGTAAGAAAGGACTCTTCGAGGCCGCCCAGGATGGCACGATCTTTCTGGACGAGATCGGCGAGCTGCCCATGGCCCTGCAGGCCAAGCTGCTCGGCGTGCTCGAACGCCGCAAGTTCCGCCGCCTGGGGGGTAATCGCGACATCAGCGCCGGGGCGCGCATCATCGCGGCCACCAACATCGATCCGTTGGCCGCCATCCGCGAAAAGCGCTTTCGCGAGGACCTCTACTACCGGCTCAACGTTTTTCCCATCCAGGTCCCCCCCTTGCGCGAACGCCCGGCGGACATCATCGCCCTGGCCAGGGTCTTCCTGCGCCACTTCAACAGCCAGTTTCACAAGGGCTTCAAGGAAATCGACGAGGCGGCGGCCGCATTGCTGACCGGCTACGGCTGGCCGGGAAACGTCCGCGAGCTGCGCAACATGCTCGAGCGCATCTGCATCATGCACGACGGCCCCATCCTGCAGGCGGGCCACCTGCCCCGGGAAATCATCCGCTCTCGGGAGCCTTCCCCGTCCATCGAGATCCCCGAGGGGCTGCTGGACATCGAGGCCGTCGTCGACGCCGTCACCCGCCAGCTCATCTGCCGGGCCATGGCCGAAACCGGCAACAACACGGCCCAGGCCGCCCGCCTGCTGGGCATTCCCCGCGGCACCCTGCGCTACAAGCTGAAAAAATACCAGATCGAGGAGGCCCCGACGCCCGGGCGCAAAACAGACCCGGAGAAAGGTTGACGCCGCTGCAAAGGCGCTTATAATGGGGGCCTATTTGTCCTGCGCCACTCGATCTCTCCGCGCCGCGAAGCGGATCCAGGCCCGACAACCGTCGCCATAGAACCTCCGACCCGGACAGGACGCACCGACTCGCCATGAGATTTCTGCTCTACAATATCCGCTACGGGGCCGGCATCGGCAGGCGCATCCATTTCCCCTTTCCCTACAGCGGTTATTTGAAGCGCACCAACGGCCAGCTCGACCGCATCGCGGACTTCATCAAGGACCAGCGGCCGGACATCGTCGGCCTGGTGGAGGTCGACACCGGCTCCTTTCGCAATGGCGGAGACAGCCAGGCCGCCGCCATTGCCGGTCCCCTGTGCCACCGGCATGTGTTCCGCACCAAGTACGGCTACGACTCGCTGGCTTCCAAACTGCCTCTGCTGCGACAGCAGGCCAACGCCGTGATGACCAATCAGAAAATCCTCGGCCAGCGCTTCCACTATCTCAACCACGGGATGAAACGTCTGGTGATCGAGGTGGGGCTGCCGGGGCTGACGGTCTTTCTGGTCCATCTGGCCCTGAAGTATCGCCAGCGCCAGTACCAGCTCATCGATCTGCACCAGATCGTGCGCCGTACCCCGGGACCCGTGGTGGTGGCGGGCGATTTCAACGCCTTTCGCGGCCATGGGGAGCTGACCGGGTTCATGGCCGCCACCGGCCTCAGAAACGCCGATCCGTGGGGGCTGCCCTCCTATCCGAGCCGCTCACCCCACCGCCAGCTGGATTTCATCCTCCACAGCCCGGAACTGCAGACCCGGAATTTTCAGGCCCCTGCCGTGCGCTACTCGGACCATGTTCCGCTCATCTGGGATTTCGAGCCCCCGGCGGGCAACACCACGGGGATCATCGACGGCTGCGGATTGACACGCCCACGGCCCGATGGTATCGGTCTGCGCAAACCGCAAGGAGCTTTTCATGGACCCCTATCTTTCGGCCACCCCGGCCATCGAGGCCGACCACCCGTCGATTCAGGCCTGCGCGCGCAAGATCATCGCCGATGCAGCCAGCGATCGTGAAAAGGCGCAGCGCCTCTTTGCCTTCGTCCGCGATCAGATCCCCTACAACCTGTTCATGATCTCGATGCACCCGGACGATTTCCGGGCCTCGTTCGTGCTGGCGGCGGGCAAAGGCTACTGCGTCCAGAAAGCCGTCCTGCTCTGCGCCCTGGCCCGGGCGGCTCGAATTCCCTCCCGCCTGGCCCTGGCCCGCATCCGCAACCATCGCGTGCCGCCCCAAATCCAGGCCCGCCTGGGGCGCAACGAATTTCCCGGCCACGGGTACAACCAGTTTTTCATCGAGAACCGCTGGGTTTCGGCGGCCGCGACCTTCGATGCCGCCCTGTGCGCCCGGGCGGGAGTGCCGGTGGTCCAGTTCGACGGCGCCAGCGACGCCACCCTGCCTGAAAAGGCCCTGGACGGGAGCCCCTACATCGAATACCTGGAGCGCTACGGTCATTTTGCCGACCTGCCCCTGGCCTTCATCACTGAACGGACCTCCAAGATCTGGGGCCCGGAGAAACGCGCCTGGCAGCGTCCCGAGGACGACACCGGGTTTCCCTGAGGCAGCGGCCGGATCGATGGCGGAGAAAAACGCGATGCATCTTTATCGCAACTGGTTTCTGGCCAGCCGGCCGTGGTCCTTTGCCATGACCGCCATCTCGGTGAGCGTGGGCAGCGCCCTGGCGGCCATCCAGGGGCCCTTTGCCTGGCCCCTCTACCTGCTGGCCCTGGTTTCGGCCGTGCTCCTGCACGCGGCCACCAACCTGATCAACGACTACTACGACGTGCACAACGGCATCGACACCGTCGCTTCGGCCACGGCCCAGTACCGCCCCCACCCCCTGGTGGAGGGCCGTCTGCCCGCGGTGCAGGTGCGCAACGCGGCCTACACCCTCTTCGGCCTGGCGGCCCTCATCGGTCTTTACCTGACGGCGGTTTGCGGGCTGATGATCCTCTGGATCGGAGCGGCGGGATTATTGGCCGGACTGACCTACACGGCCCCTCCGCTCAAGTACAAATACGTGGCCTTGGGCGAGGTGTCGGTCTTTCTCATGTGGGGCCCCCTGATGGTGGAAGGCGCCTACTATGTCCAGCGCCGGACCCTGAGCCTCGAGGCCTTTTGGGTATCGCTGCCCTTCGGCATCCTTGTGGCCCTGGTCCTGCTGGCCAACAACATCCGCGACATCGAGCTGGACCGCAGCCACCGGATTCGCACCCTGGCCATCCTCCTGGGCCCGCGCCACGGCTTGACGGCTTATTTGGTCCTCATGGCCCTGGCCTACCTGGGGGTTCTGCCCCTGGCCGGGACCCTGACCCCCTGGGTCCTGCTCATCTTCCTCACCCTGCCGCTGGCCGCCAGCCTGCGGCGCCAGATGCGCCAAACGGTGCCGGCGGACGCCGACGCACGCACCGCCAGGCTCGACACGGCCTTCGGGGTCCTGCTGGTGGCCTCCCTGGTGATCGAGGGCCTGATCGGATGACGCGGCCCCCACCCTCCCCGGGCCTGGTATGGGCCACGGCCGCCCTGGCCGCGGGGCTCTGGTTCGTCACCTTCTACCTGATCTTTTCGGTCTTCTGGATCAAGATCAGTCTTTCGGCCGCCACCCTGGCCCTGATCGCCCTCTGGCGCCAACCTGAACTGGGGCGCACCTTGAGGCCGGACCGCCGCGCGCTGGTTCAGGGAATCGTTTCAGCCCTGCTGCTCTGGGCAATCTTCTGGTGCGGCAAGCAGGTCTCGACCCTGCTCTTGCCTTTCGCCGAAGGCCAGATCGGGGCCATCTACGGCAAGGGCGACGGCTTTTCCCGCTGGGGCGTCTTCTTTCTGCTCCTGCTGGTGACCGGTCCGGCCGAGGAAATCTACTGGCGGGGTTTTCTGCAGCGCAATCTGATGGCCCGCTACGGACCAGCCCGCGGCTGGCTAGCAGCCACGGCCGTCTACGCCCTGGTGCATGTCTGGTCGTTGAACTTCATGCTCATCGGCGCGGCGGCCGTGGCCGGGGCTTTTTGGGGGCTTTGCTACTGGCGCTGGGAGCGGTTGGCCCCCGTGGTCGTCTCCCATTCGCTCTGGAGCGCCTTCGTCTTTTCGGTCGTTCCGATTCCCTAGTCCGGAAGCGCCGCGGCACCCCTTCCGATCACCGGATCTCAGGCCACCATGTCCTCGGGGATGTCGGCGTTGGTGTACACCTTCTGCACGTCGTCATGGTCTTCGAGCAGGTCCATGAGGCGGATCATCTGCTCGGCCTCCTTGCCCTTGAGGGCGCAGGTGGTCGACGGGAGCATGGTCACCTCGCCTTCCACCGCGGGGATTCCGGCCTTGTCCAGAGCCGCCTTGAGCCCCTCGAAGTCGGCCGGTGCGCAGAGCACCTCGAAACTGTCCCCGTCATCCCGCACGTCTTCGGCCCCTGCGTCCAGGGCGACTTCCATGAGCCGGTCCTCTTCCGCGGCCGACTTTTCCACCACCAGATAGCCCTTCTTGTCGAAGAGGTAGGAGACGCATCCGCTGGCGCCCAGGTTCCCCCCGCACTTGGAAAAGCAGTGGCGGATCTCCGCCACGGTGCGGTTCTTGTTGTCGGTGAGCGAATCGACCATCACCGCCGCGCCCCCCGGGCCGTATCCCTCGTAGACGATCTCCTCGTAGGACACTCCTTCGAGTTCACCGGTGCCCTTCTTGATGGCCCGCTCGATGTTCTCCTTGGGCATGTTTTCGTTGCGCGCGTTGATCAGGGCCAGGCGCAGCCGCGGATTGGCGTTGGCATCCCCGCCGCCCATGCGCGCCGCCACGGTGATTTCCTTGATCAGCTTGGTGAAGATCTGGCCTCGCTTGGCGTCCGCGGCGGCCTTTTTATGCTTGATCGTCGACCATTTGTTGTGTCCGGACATCGATTACGCCTCCCGTTGTTTGCCTTTCCCGATGAAAAAGATTTCCCTGCTCGCCTTGCGGCTGCTTTGGGGTCTGAAACGTCGCACCTCGTCGAAGACGGCCTGCATCCGCTGGCCGAAAAGTCCGTCATCCGGTCCCTGGAAAATCTTGCAGACCATCGCCCCGCCGGCTTTCAAATGGCGCCGGGCGGTCTCCAGGGCCGCCGCCGCCAGATTGAACGAACGCGCGGCATCGGTGGGCCCGTGGCCGGTGGTGGCAGGCGCCATGTCGCTGAGCACCACATCGAAACCGGCCGCCAAGGCCGCCTCGACCTCGGCGGCCGGGTGTTCCAGGTCCCCCACCAAGGTCTGGACATGGTCGGGGAGACGGATGGCCACCGGATTCAGATCGACGCCCACCACCCGGCCCGCCGCACCCGTGAGCCGAGCGGCCAGCTGAAGCCATCCACCCGGAGCACAGCCCATGTCCAGGACCCGGTCCCCGGGCCGGATCACCCGGTAGCGGCGCTGGATCTCCTCGAGCTTGTAGACCGAGCGGGCCGCGTACCCCTCTTCGCGCGCCTTGCGGGTGTAATGATCGGCCCAGGGATTGGCCTTCGAAGTTCGCCCTCTCATAGCCTCAACTATCTAAAAAGTCAAGAAATCCAAAATCACACGGCAAATTTTACGATTCTTTGAAAAACCCGCCCGAGCGATGGCCAGGCCCAACCCGTGACGGCGGTTTGGGATTTTGGGATGCGAACCGCCAACCAGGCGGCACCCCCACCCCGGCCCGGGTCAGGGGCTCTGGAACAGGACTTCCATGGCCTCGGAGACCTGGCGCACGCCCACGACGTTAAGATCGGCGAAACGGGGGCAGCGCTGGCGGTTGCTCTGGGGCAGGACGCAGCGGGCAAAACCCATCTTGCGCGCCTCGTTGAGCCGCGCCTCGATCTGTCCCACGGCGCGCACCTCGCCGGTGAGGCCCACCTCGCCGACCACCACGGTCTGATCGGTGATCGGCTTGTCGAGAAAGCTGGAGGCCACCGCGGCCACCAGGGCCAGGTCCACGGCCGGCTCTTCGAGCCGGACCCCTCCGGCCACGTTGATAAACACATCGTGGCCCATGAGGGGCATCCCCAGCTTTTTTTCCAGCACCGCCACCAGCAGGGCCACCCGGTTGCGGTCGACCCCCAGGACGGTGCGCCGCGGCGTGCCCAGGGGCGTGGCGCTGGCCAGGGCCTGGATCTCCACCAGCACCGGCCGGGTCCCTTCCATGGTGGCGGCCACCACCGAACCGGGGGCCGAAACGGGCCGTTCGGCCAGAAAGACCGCCGAGGGGTTGGCCACCTGGGCCAGCCCGGCCTCGTTCATCTCGAAGACCCCGATCTCGTTGGTGGATCCGAAGCGGTTCTTCACCGCCCGCAGGATCCGATAGGCGTGGTTGCGGTCCCCCTCGAAGTAGAGCACCGTATCGACCATGTGTTCGAGGAGGCGCGGACCGGCGATGCTGCCGTCCTTGGTCACATGGCCCACCAGAAATACCGGCACCCCGGAGCGCTTGGCCATGAGCATCAGACGCATGGCCGATTCGCGCACCTGGCTGACGCTGCCCGGGGCCGAAGTCAGTTCGGGGCTGAACATGGTCTGGATCGAATCGATCACCAGCACGTCGGGCCGGTGGCTCTCGACCATGTGCAGGACGGCGGTCACGTCGATTTCGGAAACCACCAGGAGTCCGGATCCCAGGGCCCCCAACCGCTGGCTGCGGATGCGGATCTGGCGGATGGACTCCTCGCCGGAGACATAGAGCACCGTCCGGCCGGCCGCGGCCAGGCCGTGGAGAGTCTGGAGCATGAGGGTCGACTTGCCGATACCCGGATCGCCGCCGATGAGGACCATGGACCCGGGCACCACCCCACCCCCGAGAACCCGGTCGAGTTCGTCGATGCCGGTGCGCAGCCGAAACTCATCCGAAATGGGCACGGCATCGATGGGTACGGGGCTGGCGGCCGCGGCCGCCGCCGCGGCCAGGCCCGGGCGGGCCGGCTGGCTGCGCACCGCCTCTTCCACCAGGGTGTCCCACTGGCCGCAGTCCGGGCACTTGCCCAGCCATTTGGGGCTGGCATGGCCGCAGTTCTGGCAGATAAAAACGGTCTTGTCCGGCTTTGGTGCCATGCAATAATCCTGGGGCGTCGTTGTCCGCTGTGAACACCTGCTTCATCAATGGTCAATGACCGGTGACCGATTGACACCAAGGTTCATAGCATGCCAAGTTAGCCGTGGCAAAGTCCAGGCCCCCTGCCTGGTCCCGTCCATGGCGGGGGACTGCCCGGACGCGCCGGGTTCCACCCTATTCATCCGGAGCGATCGAAGATGCCCACCAAATCCTGGCTGTACGCGGCCGCCGCCTGCCTCCTCTTGATCCTGCCGCGCCTGGAGGCCGCCGCGACGCCCGTCGAGGATCCTTTCTCCGCCCTGGCCCAGCGCCTGGCGGCGGACGGCTTTTCGGCCCAGCGGCTCCAGACGCTTTTCAGCGCCCCCCAGGTCGCCTTCGACACCGAAGGGGTGTCGCTTTTTTTCGTCCACAGTGAAGGGCGCCTGGACTATGAACAATTCGCCCGGCCCGAGCCCATTGCCCGGGCCAGGAACTACATGACCCGCCATGGCGCGGCGCTGGACAAGGCGTCCCGCGCCTACGGGGTGGACCGGGAAGTGATCACCGGGATCCTGCTGGTGGAAACCCAGCTGGGCCGCTATACCGGCAAGCGCTCGGTGTTCAATACCCTCTCGACCATGGCGACGCTCTCGGATCCCGATCTGCGCCGCTATTTCTGGGATCAGATCCCGCCGGGCCGGCGCATCGGAGCCGATCAGTTCGCCGCCAAGGCCGATTCCAAGTCCGCCTGGGCCTACGCGGAGCTGAAAGCCTTCTTGCAGTTTACCGGGCGGGAAGGCATCGATCCCCTCTCGGTGGCCGGCTCTTATGCGGGGGCCATGGGCATCTGCCAGTTCATGCCCTCCAACGCCCTGCGCCTGGCGGTGGACGCCAACCAGGACGGGCGGGTGGACCTTTTCGACCATGAAGACGCCATCGCCTCGGTGGCGCGCTACCTCAAGCACCACGGCTGGCGGCCGGAACTGCCCCGCCAGAGGCGCTATCAGGTGATCCTGCGTTACAACTACAGCCGCCCCTATGCCAACATCATTCTGAAGATCGCGGAGCTGCTCGCGCCGTCCAGAAGTTGACAGGCCCGCATGGGACCGGCAAAAGGATCCCCAAGCAGCGGGAAAAACCACGGACTCAATCGAAGAGGCGCAATGGATCTAAAACTGCTCGGCACCTTCCTGCTGCTGGTGGTGCCCTTTTTCATCGGCACCATCTGGGCCGTGGTGGACAGCGCCCAGCGGGATTTCGGCTCCCTGGGCCGCAAGGCCGCCTGGGTTGCGGTGGCCGGGGTCCCCTTCGTGGGGTTCATCCTCTACCTGATCTTCGGATGGCGGCGCGGCCGGAAAAACGGATATCGCTAACGGCGGGATTTTATCATTTCCGGAAGCTTTTCTGGCCATTGCGCGAGGCCCCAAAGCTGAGAAGCGCAACGCAACAACATGGACATTCGGCAAGAAAAGCGACAGACGCCCTGACGTTGGCGCGGCCGTGGAGCGCCGATCATTTCCCTTGACAAGGGGTCGGGGATTCGGCTATGCAGATAGTCTTTTCATGCCCCAGACGGTCCCATCGTCTAGCGGTTAGGACGCCGGCCTCTCACGTCGGTAACACGGGTTCGAATCCCGTTGGGACCACCATAAAATCAAAAAGTGGCACCGTCACGCGAAAGCCGCCAGGGAGACGACAGCTCCCGTGAAGGCTTTTGGGTTTTCCCTCTCGACGCCCGATGCCTCAATCCAGAATCTTCAGCAGTGCATCCGATCCATGTAGCCCTTCATAATGTCGACCCCGTCCTTCTGGTCGAAGGGCGGTGGTCCCCGAAAACTGGACAGTGTGCTAAGCTAAGAGTCAGGCCCCTTAA
>CALJLV010000007.1 GCA_937982505.1 uncultured Desulfobacteraceae bacterium
ACCACCGAGATCTACACTCTTTCCCTACACGACGCTCTTCCGATCTCTGTGCAGCTACCTGGGCATCGACCACCAGGTGCGCGGCCGGCGCAGCTACCGGCTCCTGGACGCCCGGATCCGCTTCCACCGCGGCCTGCCCCGGCCCGGGGAAACCGTACGCTACGATATCCGCATCGACCGCTTCGTACGCCAGGCCGACACCTGGCTCTTCTTTTTCCGCTTCGAGGGAACAGTGGCCGGCCAGCCGCTGATCAGCATGCGCGACGGCTGCGCCGGCTTTTTCACCCCCGAGGAGGTGCGCCGTTCCGGCGGAATCGTGCTCACCGAAGCCCAACGCCGGCCCGAACCCGGCCGGGTCCCCGAAGACTTCGCCCCTCCGGTGCCCATGGCCGCCTGCACCCTGGACGACGGCAACATCGAGGCCCTGCGCCGGGGAGATCTGGGAGAGGCCTTCGGACCCGCCTTCGAAGGGATCGTGGTCCCCCCGGCCCAGCGGCTGCCCGGCGGGCGGATGCGGCTGATTCACCGGGTGCGCCGCCTGGATCCCGCCGGGGGCCGTTACGGGATCGGCACGGTGGAGGCCGAGGCCGACATCGACCCGCGGGACTGGTTTCTGGTCTGCCACTTCGTGGACGACCGGGTCATGCCCGGGACCCTGATGTACGAATGCTGCGCCCATGCCCTGCGCGTCTTTTTCCAGCGCCTGGGATGGATCAGCCTCGACGAGAGCGCAGGCTTCGAACCGCTGGCAGGTGTCGAAGCGGTGCTCAAGTGCCGCGGTCCGGTCACGCCCCAAACCCGCCGGGTGGTCTACCGGGTGGATGTGCGCAAACTGGGCTACGGCCCCGAGCCGTTTGTCGTTGCCGACGCCCAAATGCACGCCGACGGCGAGCACATCGTCATGTTCCAGGGCATGTCGCTGCGCCTGGCCGGGGTGACCCGCGAAGACATCGAGGCCTTCTGGTCCCGACGCGGCCCGCACACCGAAACGGCCACCGGCGCCCGCACCTATGCCTACGAGCGGATCCTGGCCTTTGCCGTGGGCCGTCCCTCGGAGGCCTTCGGCGAGGCCTACCGGGTCTTTGACGACCAGCGGCGCATCGCCCGGCTGCCCGGCCCCCCCTATCTGTTCATGGACCGCATCGTGGCGGCCGAGCCAGAACCGTGGCGCCTGGCGCCCGGCGGATGGATCACGGCCGAATACACGGTGCCCCGGGACGCCTGGTATCTGCGGGCCGACCGCTCGGGCGGGACCATGCCCTTTTGCGTGCTCCTGGAAATCGCCCTCCAACCCTGCGGCTGGCTGGCGGCCTACCTCGGCTCGGCCCTCCATTCAAAAGAGGACCTGAAGTTTCGCAACCTCGGGGGCGAGGCCACCGTCCATCGCGTGGTCAACGCCGCCAGCGGCCGGCTCACCATGCGCGCCCGGCTCACGCAGGTCTCCGAGGCGGCCGGGATGATCATCGAAACTTTCGACATGCAAGTTCTCGATGCGATCGGCCCGGTCTACTCCGGCCAGACCACCTTCGGTTTTTTCAGCCCCCGGGCCCTGGCCCACCAGGTGGGAATCCGCAACGTGGAAAAAGTCTTTGCCCGGATCGGAACGGATCGGGCCGCCGGCGATCCGATCCTCCTGGACGATGTGGCGCCCCTGGCTCCCGACGACCCGTCCACCCGTCCGGGAGTCGGCATGCCGGCCCGAGCCCTGCGCATGATCGACACCCTGGACGTCTACCCGCGGAAAAGCGGTACCGAAAGCTTAGGGTATCTGCGGGGCCGAAAGCAGGTCGACCCGGCGGAATGGTTCTTCGCGGCCCATTTTTACCAGGACCCGGTCTGCCCCGGGTCTCTGGGGATCGAGTCGTTTCTCCAGCTGCTGCGCTTCGACCTGCTCTCCCGGCGCCGGCAAGAGACGGTCCCGCTGCGCTTCGAACCGTTGACGGGCGTTGCCCATCGCTGGACCTATCGGGGTCAGATCGTGCCCCAAAACCGGCAGGTCGAGGTCGAGGCCGTCATTGGCGAGCGCGGCGCAACGCCGGCCCCCTTCGTGCGCGCCGACGGCCTGGTATCGGTGGACGGACGGGCGATCTACCACCTTAAAGACTTCGGTGTGCGGATGGTGGAACCGGATTGAGCGCTGCGAATGGTAAAAATGTCCAAAATGGCGGATGGATCGATTCATGAACCACGAACTGCACTATGAGCGGGTGCGCATCGCCGCCTGGGGCTACGAACTGCCGCCCCACGTGATCGCCTCGGAAGACCTCGAAGACCGCTTGAAGCCCCTTTACGCGGCCCTGCGCCTGAAACCCGGCCAGCTCGAGGCCCTCACCGGAATTGCCGAGCGCCGCTGGTGGGACCCCGGCTTTGCCATGGCCGAGGGTGCCACGCGGGCCGGTCAAAAGGCCCTGGCCCAGACGGGGACCCCGGCCCGCGACGTGCAAATGCTGGTCTATGCCGGGGTCTGCCGCGACCATCTGGAACCGGCCACGGCCTGCGCCGTGGCCCACGAGCTGGGACTGCCCCACAGCGCCCTGGTCTACGACGTGTCCAACGCCTGCCTGGGGGTGCTAAACGGCATGGTTCAGGTGGCCGACGCCATCGAACTGGGACGGATCCGCGCCGGAATGGTGGTCTCGTGCGAGTCGGCCCGAAGCATCGTGGAGCTGACCCTCGCGCGTCTGAACGCCCAGCCGACCATGGACAATTTCAAGCGCTGTGTGGCCACCCTCACCGGCGGCAGCGGGGCCGTGGCCGTAGTGCTCAGGGCCATCGATCCCCGTGATCCCTGCCCCCGGCTCCTCGGCGGGGTGGTCCGCAATGCCGTGGTCCACCATGGGTTGTGCCGCTGGGGCACCGACACCGACAACCCGGCCCAGGGCACCATGCGCATGGATACCGATGCCCTCGGGGTTCTGGAAAACGGGGTGGCCCTGGGCCGGGCCGCCTACCACGACTTTGTCCGCGCCATGCCCTGGGATGGCCGCGAGCCGGACCGGGTGGTCTGCCACCAGGTGGGGGCCACCCATCAGGCCACGGTCCTGGAGGCCATCGGCATTCCAAGGGAAAAGGATTTCACCACCTTTGCCGATCTGGGCAACATCGGCACGGTCAGCCTGCCCATCACCGCGGCCATCGCGGCCCAGCGCGGGGTGTTGAAGCCCGGCCAGCGGGTGGGATTCTTCGGAATCGGCAGCGGGCTGAACTGTATTTTGATGGGCATTGAATGGTAGCAGAACGCTTCCGGAGCGCCGACGCCATGAACACCGCCGCCCGCCGCGACTGGTCTTCCCTTTACCCCTTCGGTTCCCACTATCTGGACCGCGGCGGACTGGCCCACCATTACCTGGACGAGGGCCACGGCGCCCCGGTGCTCATGGTCCACGGCAACCCCACCTGGTCGTTCTACTTCCGCGCCCTGGTGCAGGCATTGCGTCCGGCTCACCGCTGCGTGGTGCCGGACCATATCGGCTGCGGCCTTTCGGCCAAGCCGACCGCGTCCGCCTACGGGTATCGCCTCGATGATCGGGTGGACGATCTGGAACGGCTCTGCGCCCATCTGGGATTGGAGCGCGGGGTGACCCTGGTGGTGCACGACTGGGGCGGAATGATCGGTCTGGCCTGGGCCCTGCGCGATATCCGCCGCGTGGCACGCCTGGTTATCCTCAACACGGCCGGGTTTTTTCCGCCGGGAGGCAAACCCGTCCCGCTTCGGTTGCGCCTGATCCGCGATCTTCCCGCCCTGGCCGAACCGGCCGTGCTGGGATTGAATCTGTTCGCCCGGGCCGCGGTGTGGATGGCGCCCCGGCGTCGCCTGTCCCCGGCGGTGCGCCGGGGCTTGCTGGCCCCCTACGATCGGCCGGCCCACCGCCTGGCGACCCTGCGCTTCGTGCAGGACATCCCGTTGACGTCCGCCGACCCGAGCTATGCCACGGTGCGCCGGGTGCAGGACAACCTCTGGCGCCTGGCCCGCCTGCCCATTCTCATCTGCTGGGGCCGCCACGATTTCGTCTTCGACGGCGACTACCTGGACGAATGGCGGCGGCGGTTCCCGGCGGCCCAGGTAAGGGTCTTTGACGGCGCCGGCCACTACCTGCTGGAGGACCAACCGCAAGCCGTAGCCCGGCAAGTCCGCGCCTTCCTCCAGCGCCCGCCCGCGACCCCGCCGCCATCCCCAACGGAGCTGCACCCATGAGCGACAAGCACCCCGTCAACGTCGCCGCGCACCTGCGGCAGATGGCCGAACGCCATCCCTTCAAGCGGGCCGTGGTCTGCCCCACGGGGCGGGACAGGGCCGGCCGGGTGGCCTACACTCACTTGACCTTTCGCCAGCTCGACCAGGAATCGGACCGCATCGCCCACGGTCTGGAGGGGGCCGGTATCCGCCGCCAAACCCGCACTATCCTCATGGTGCGCCCCAGTCTGGAGTTTTTCGCCCTGACCTTCGCCCTCTTCAAGGTCGGCGCCGTGCCGGTGGTGGTGGACCCGGGAATGGGGCTGCGGCGCATGATGGCCTGCTTTGGCGAGAGCCGGCCCGAAGCCTTCATCGGCATCCCCGCGGCCCATCTGCTGCGCACGGTCTATCCGCGATTTTTCCGTACGGTGAAGGCCTGGGTCACCGTGGGGCGGCGCTGGTGCTGGGGCGGCGCCACCTTCGAACAGTTGCGCCGGCGCCCCTGGACGGCCTACCCCGCGGCCCGCACCACCGCGGACGAAACGGCGGCGATCCTCTTTACCACCGGCAGCACCGGTCCCGCCAAGGGGGTGGTCTACACCCACGGCATCTTCGACGCCCAGGTGCGCCGGATCGGAGAACATTTCCGCATCGGACCCGACGAGATCGACCTGCCCACCTTTCCCCTCTTCGCCCTCTTCGATCCGGCCCTGGGCATGACGGCCGTGATTCCGGAGATGGATCCCACCCGTCCGGCCCAGGCGGATCCCACCAAGATCATCGAGGCCGTCCTGGACCAGGGCGTGACCAACATGTTCGCCTCCCCGGCCCTGCTCCACCGGGTGGGCGCCTTCGGGCGCAGGCACGGGGTGCGCCTGCCTTCCCTTCGCCGGGTGGTCTCGGCCGGGGCTCCGGTGGCCCCGGCCAACATCGAACAGTTCGCCGCCCTGCTGGAGGATCCGGGCCGGATCCACACCCCCTACGGGGCCACCGAGGCCGTGCCCGCCATCAGCATCACCGGCGACGAGATCCTTTCCGAGACACGCGGCCTCACCGAGCAGGGGTTCGGGATCTGCGTGGGCCGACCCCTGGACGGGATCACGGCGCGCATCATCCGCATCCTGGACGAGCCCATCAACCGCTGGAGCAACAAGCTGGTGCTGCCCGACGGTGAGATCGGTGAAATCACGGTGAGCGGGGATCTGGTGACCCGGGAATACTTCGAGCGGCCGGTGGAAACGGCCCTGGCCAAGATCGCCGGCGACGGCCGCTTCTGGCACCGCATGGGGGACCTGGGTTGGCAGGACAAGAAGGGGCGCATCTGGTTCTGCGGCCGCAAGAGCCACCGGGTGATCACCGCCCGGGGACCCCTTTTCACCATACCCTGCGAGGCGATCTTCAACCGTCATCCGGCCGTCTTTCGCAGCGCCCTGGTGGGCGTCGGATCGCCGCCGCACCAGCGCCCGGTGATCTGCGTCGAACTGGCGCCGGGCCTGCAAAACGCCGACCGGGAACAACTCGAGCGTGAAATTCTGGCCCTGGGCGCCGAACACGTCCACACCCGCCAGATTGGCGCACTACTCTTTCATCCCGGCTTTCCGGTGGACATCCGCCACAACGCCAAGATCTTCCGCGAGAAGCTGGCCGTCTGGGCGGCGGGCCGAGTCAGGGTGGAAACCGTCAAAGCCCCGGAGGGCACCCCCTCCAAAAAAGAGGAAGCATGAAGCCTCTTGACCCCTCCCTGCCCACAGGGAATCAGGGGCCTGACCCGGACCGGTCCGAAGGCCCCCTGACCCTGGTCACCGGCGGGGGCGGGTTTCTGGGCCAGGCCGTCGTGCGTCTCCTGGTGGCCCGCGGCGAGCGGGTGCGCAGCCTGGCACGGCGCTTCTATCCGGCCCTGGACCGCCTGGGGGTGGACCAGGTCCAGGGCGACCTCGCCGATCCGCAAACCGTCCAGCGCGCCTGCACCGGGGTCCGCCTGGTGATCCATACCGCGGCCCGGGCCGGGGTCTGGGGGCCCTATGAGGCCTACCATCGCCCCAATGTCATCGGCACCGCCAACATCATCGCCGCCTGCCGCCGCCACGGGATCGGACGGCTGATCTATACCAGCTCGCCCAGCGTGGTCTTCGACGGGAGCGACATGGCGGGGGTGGACGAGTCGGTCCCCTATCCGAGCGCCTTTCACGCCCCCTACCCAGCCACCAAGGCCCTGGCCGAACAGGCGGTGCGCGCGGCCGCCGGCCGGGGGCTGGCCACCATCTGCCTGCGCCCCCATCTGATCTGGGGGCCGGGAGACAATCACCTCGTACCGCGGATCCTGGCCCGGGCCCGGCGCCTGTGCCGGGCGGGCGACGGCGCCAACCGCCTGGACACCATCTACATCCACAACCCCGCGGCCGCCCATCTGCTGGCCGCCGACGCCCTGGCGCGCCATCCGCAGCTTTCCGGGAAC
>CALJLV010000008.1 GCA_937982505.1 uncultured Desulfobacteraceae bacterium
AACCGCGAAGGTCACGATGCAGATCGACGTCCACCAGGTCAGCAAGCGCTACGGCAAGGTCCAGGCGGTCAAGGAGGCCAGCTTCGGGGTGGAGGAAGGCCAGTTGCTGGTGATCCTGGGCCCCTCGGGGTGCGGCAAGACGACCCTGCTGCGCCTCATCGCCGGTCTCGAGGCCGTCACCTCCGGCTCGATCCGCATCGCCGGGGCCGAGGTGACCCACCTGCCGCCGGACCGGCGCAACATTTCGATGGTCTTTCAGTCCTACGCCCTCTTTCCCCACTTGTCGGTGCGCGAGAACATCATCTTCGGGCTCAGGGTGCGCAAGGTGCCGGGCCCCGAAATCGAAAAGCGCCTGACGCGGGTCATCGATCTGCTCGGCCTGGCCAACCGCCTGGACGCCAAACCCGGCGAGCTGTCCGGAGGGATGCAGCAGCGCGTGGCCCTGGGCCGGGCCATCATCGCCGAAAAGCCCGTCTGCCTGATGGATGAACCCCTGTCCAACCTGGACGCCAAGCTGCGCAACGCCATGCGCCGGGAGATCTGCGCGCTGCAGCGGCGCCTGGAGATCAGCATGGTCTACGTGACCCATGACCAGGTCGAAGCCATGACCATGGCCGACCGCATCGTACTCATGCGCGAAGGGTGCATCGTCCAGAACGACGTGCCGGAAAGCTTCTACGAAAGACCGGCCAACACGTTCGTGGCCCGTTTCATCGGCACCCCGCCGATGAACATCCTCCCGCTTTGTGCCACCCGGGAAGGAGCGGCCCTGGCTCCGGAGGGTCCGGTCCTCTACCCCGGCCTGGACGGCGGCCGCTTCCGGCTGGGAGTGCGCCCGGAGAACGTGCGTCTGGCCGAAAAGGGGCACCCGGCCCGCGTCACCGGCAAGGAATACCTGGGCTCGGACACCTTCATCGCCTGCGAGATCAACGGCCAGGAGCTCATCGTGCGCACCCGCGGCATGAGCGACCTGGCCCCCGGGGATCGGATCCACCTGACCTGGGAGCCCCGGACCCTTTGCCTTTTCGATGGGCAAACCGATGCCCGTCTGGCCGACGCGCCTGTTGCCAATCCGCTGTCCTGACCCGCCCGCAGGGCGGGTTTTTGGTACTCGCAACGGTGTTCAATCAAAAAGGAGGTAGGCCGTGAAAAGATTCCGTACTGCTGTCGTAGGGGTGGCCGCAGCCCTGTGCCTGCTGGCCGCAGGGCCGGCCGTGGCCGCCCAGATCGAAATGACCATGTATTATCCCATCGCGGTGGGGGGCAAGCCCTATGAGCTGATCAACGGGCTGATCGGCGAATTCGAGGCCCAGAACCCGGACATCAAGGTCAAGGCCGTCTACTACGGCAATTACGACGACACCCGTACCAAGTGCCTGGCGGCGGTCAAGGCCGGCGAGAAGGTCCAGATGTCGGTGCTCTTCTCCATCGACATCTTCGATCTCATCGACGCCGACGTGGTCATGCCCTGGGAGGAGGTGGTCCAGACCGACGGCGACCAGGCCTGGCTCAAGGGCTTCTACCCGGCCCTGATGGCCAACTCCATGGCCGGGGGCAAGACCTACGGGATCCCCTTCCAGCGCTCGACCATCGTCATGTACTACAACAAGGACGCCTTCCGCGAGGCGGGCCTGGACCCGGAAAAGCCCCCCGCCACCTGGGACGAGCTGGTCTCCATGGGCCAGAAGCTGGTCAAGCGCGATGCCGGCGGCCAGGTAAGCCGCTGGGGCCTGAGCATCCCCTCCACCGGCTATCCCTACTGGATGTTCCAGTGCCTGGCGATCCAGAATGGCATGGAGCTGATGAACAAGTCGGGCAACGAGGTCTACTTCAACCATCCGGACGTGGTGGCCGGGCTCCAGTTCTGGCATGACTTGGCCTACAAGCACCAGATCATGCCCAAGGGCAGCACCGACTGGGGCACGCTGCGCCAGCAGTTCCTCGGCGGGGCCACCGCCATGATGTGGCATACCACCGGCAACCTGACCCCGGTGCGCGACGGGGCCAAGTTCGATTTCGGCGTGGCCATGCTGCCGGCCAACAAGCGCCCGGGCAGTCCCACGGGGGGCGGCAACTTCTACGTCTTCAAGAACACCACGCCCGAGGAACGGGCCGCGGTGCTCAAGTTCGTCCAGTTCATGACCGCGCCGGTCAACAGCGCCAAGTGGTCCATCGGCACCGGCTACGTGGCCACCACCCCGGCGGCCTACGAAACCGATCTGCTCAAGGCCTACGTGGCGGATTTTCCGGCCGCCGTGGTGGCTCGGGACCAGTTCGAGTACGCCGTGGCCGAGTTTTCCACCCACGAGACGGCCCGGGTGAAAAAATTCCTCGACGACGCCATCCAGGCGGTACTGGCGGGCAATGCCACGCCCCAGGCGGCCCTGGACCAGGCCCAGAAGGGGGCCGACCGGATTCTCAAGCGATACCAGTAGACGCCAGAGCCGCTGCCGGCCGCTGGGGTGGCCGGATTAATCGAATGCCTGACGGGGATGGTCAGTGGTCATTGGACATTGGTCACCGGGCACTTGAGGTTTCCGGATTGTCCTCCGCCGTCTCGTCTCGATGAACATGGATTCCTGATCGGGGTCAGGAATGACCGAAAAAGGCCGGATTGATCTGGTGCTTTTCAGCATCTCGTCACCCCGGGCCCCGACCCGGGGTCCATGTCGCACGACTGAAGATTGCCGGAATGTTTTCAGGTAATTAAACATGGTTCCAGACAAGCAAAAGATCTCCAAAGCCGCGCCATGAACCCCAGGATCGCCCGACACGTCTACGGATGGCTGCTCTTCACCCCGGCAGCCATCTTTTTCATCCTCTTTACCCACTATCCCATCGTGCGGTCCTGTTTTCTGAGCCTCTTCGACAACCCGCGCGCCGGTGGTCCGGCCCGCTTCGTGGGGCTGGAAAACTACCGCTACCTCGTGGACGATCCCATCTTCTGGCAGGCGCTCAAAAACAACCTGGTCTACGCCTTCGGCACCATCCCCATCACCATCTCCCTGGCCATGCTCATGGCGGTCTGGGTCAACCGCCAGATGGCGGGCCGGGCCTTCGTGCGGGCGGCCTATTTCACCCCCACCATCCTGCCGATGATCGCCATCGCCAACATCTGGCTCTTCTTCTACACCCCGGGAATCGGGCTCTTCGACAACATCCTGCAGTACTTCGGCTATCCGGGGCGCAACTGGCTCGGCAACCCCGACACGGCCCTGGCCTGCCTGATGGTCATCGCCGTGTGGAAGGACGCCGGCTTTTTCATGATCTTCTACCTGGCGGCCCTCCAGGGGCTGCCCCGGGACGTGATCGAGGCCGGCCGCATCGAAGGGGCCGGGCGCTTCTACTTTTTCCGGCGCGTGACCTTTCCGCTGCTGATGCCCACCACCGTCTTCGTGGTCTTCAACGCCCTGATCAACACCTTTCGCATCATCGACCACATCTTCATCCTGACCAAGGGCGGACCGGACAACGCCACCGAGCTGCTGCTCTACTATCTGTTCCAGACGGCCTTCGAGTTCTGGGACACGGCCTACGCGGCGGTGCTCACCGTGGTGATCATGGCGATTCTGATGAGCCTGGCCCTGGTGCAGTTCAAGGTTCTCGAACGGCGCACCCACTATCAGTGAACCGGAGGCGGCAGATGAAGGTCAGAACGGCAGGTCGTTTTTCACCCATTGACCCAGGGATCATTTTGCCACTGTAAAAAGGACGTGATGGAACCTTCCCCCTTCTGGCGCCGTGTGGAAACCCTGGCCGCCTGGCTCCTGGGCCTGATCTGGGCCGCTCCCTTGATCTACGCCTTCTGGGCCGCCTTCCATCCGCCCCACTACGCCGTGCACTTCGACCTGGCAGCGCCGCTGACCTTCTCGAACTTCGTCGAGGCCTGGCATACGGCCCCCTTCGCCCGCTACTTTCTCAACACCATCCTCTACACCACCATGACGACGGCGCTCCAGTTCGTCCTGTGCACCCTGGCCGCCTACGCCTTTGCCTGCTACGACTGGAAGGGACGCGAAATCGCCTTCGCCCTGATCCTGGTGCAGCTGATGGTCATGCCCGACCAGCTCCTGGTGGTCAACTACCAGACGATGACGGCCCTCAAGCTGGTGGACAGCATCCCGGCCATCTCCCTGCCCTACATCGCCTCGGCCTTCGGGGTCTTTTTGCTGCGCCAGAACTTCAAGCAGGTGCCCATCGCCCTGGCCGAGGCGGCCCGGGTCGAGGGGGCCGGCCCCTTGACCATCCTGATGAAGGTTTACGTGCCCCTGTCCAAGTCGGTCTACCTGGCCTACGGCCTGGTCTCGGTGAGCTGGCACTGGAACAATTTCCTCTGGCCCCTGGTCATCACCAATTCGGTGACCACCCGGCCTATCACCGTGGGTCTGTCGATTTTCGGCTCGCCGGAAAACGGGGTCAACTTCGCCATCGTCTCGGCCGGCACCCTGATGTCGGTGGCCCCGCTGCTGGTGGGGTTTCTGCTGTTCCAGCGCCAGTTCGTCCAGAGCTTCATGCGCGCCGGAATCAAGTAGGCGGATCCACTGCTGCTTCCGCGCCGTTTTGCGACATGCCCTCTTGCCGAGGCATTCATAACGCCACGCGCCGCATCAGCCGGTCACCTATTTTCCGGGGAAGCCCTTTAAATGATTGGCGTTACGAGGATGGATCCGCTGGAAGTTGCACACCATGCCACACGGCCAGAATCCAGACGATATCGTCCCGCACCCTGTAGAAGAAGCGATAAGGCGAAATAATGATTTCCCGGTAAGGGAGTTCGGGGAATTTAGGAATAATCCTTCCGGATTCAGGAAAATCGGCAAGCCTTCGTAGGATTTGTTCCGCCTTTTTCCGAAAATTGATCGCGGCCGAGGGCTTGTCTCTCTGGATATATGACAATGCGGATAAAAATTGTGCCCGTGCGGAAGGCGTAAACTGTATCTTCACAAGGGTTCCTCGGCCAGGAGCGCGTCAGCCTCGGAAAGGATGGTATTCAGATCATAGCCCTTGGCGATTTCAATTTCCCTGTCCCCTTTGGCCAACAGACGCAGAAGCGCCTTTTCCTGTTCGGACCGCTCATACGCCGCCACGCCCATCATGACGGCGGTTGCTCGTCCTCTTTGCGTGATAATCAATGGATCCTTGCTGCTGCGCAATTGTTTCAAGAGCTTGGCCGCATCCTGCCTCAAGTCGCTGATTGGAATGATGTTTGACAACCGGCTCATGATCAACCTCCTTTTTCATGGCATGGCTCCACGTTTTGGCTGCGGCTGGCGGTCGGATCGAAAGCTGCAAAGACGCTCTCCAGGGCCGGTTGCCGCGCCACCGGGCCCCCTGTTTTAGCAAAAGTTGGCGGAAGCCGGGGGCTTTATCAACATGTCGTCCCGATCGTTATCCGCATGTTTCCAATGCGCGCGTAATTTCGGCCATGACCGCTTTTCCGCTCTGCGGCAAAAATCCCTCAAGGGCCGCCCTGGCCTTTTGGCCCCCGATCTTCCCGAGCGCCCAGGCAGCCATTCCCTGGACGCGCTCATCCCTGTTTTCGTCGAAGGCCTTTACCAGAGTGTCCACATACTGGGGGTCCAGCGTGTTTCCCATGACCCGGGCGACGTTCATTTTCCATCGCCAGATATCGCCGGCGGACATGTAGAACATGTGCGGCCAGATGTGGGATTCGAAATAGGGCGTATCCATGTGGAGCAGCTTTTTCAGATCGAAACGGTCCGCCTTGGCCGCCACTTTCTGGTTGACCGGCAGGTCCTTTGCCAGCCATGCCGCGTTGCGCGGACAGACATCCTGGCAGCGGTCGCATCCATATACGTACAGCCCCATGGGCTCGCGCAGTTCCACGGGTGTCATCCCCCGGCCGAAGTACGACAGAAAAGAGATGCATCTGCGCGGATCGATCCGGCCGTTTCCCTTCAGGGCCCGGGTCGGGCAGGCCGCGATGCAGGCATTGCGGCACCAGTCCGGGCACCCGATGCCGATGGACGGTGCGTCCGGTGCGAACGCTTGATCGACCACCACCGCGATGGGCAGGACCCATGAACTCCGGCGGGCCACCTTGTTCGAGTAGAACAGGCAGTTCTTGCCGAAGGTTCCCATGCCGGCCCGGGCCGCCGCCACCCGGTGCGGGAGATTGAACGGGACCTTGGAATCGATCCCGTTTTCGCGCAGGAAACCGCGGAACGCCTTGATGCGCCGGGACAATCCGTCCTTGGTCACCCGGTCGTCGTCCAGGTAGCAGCGCCCGAAATGGCCGGCCATGGCCGTCGGAAAGGCTTCCCGGAAATAGACCTCCATGAGCACGATGACGGTTTTGCCGTCCGGCATGATGTTTTGGGGATCGCAGCCCTTCAACAGCTCGAGCCCCACGGCCTCGGCCCATCCATATTCCTCCTGGTGGGCGCTCAGATAGTGATACTGGGACTCGAAGGGCTCGACCGAAGTGAACCCGGCGTCTTCAAAACCGGACCGCTTGGCCGCTTCAACAATCTGTTCTTTGGTGATCATGGCAACCCTCATGAGAGGCGCTGGCGATTTCGTGCCGGATGATGGGGTTGACGGCTAAAAGCCGCAGGGTCTCTGCCGGCCCGGCCGAACGGTCGGATCAGCGCTGGCGGCAGTCCGTCCGGTGCATTGGCGGGTTCGGTTCTCGTATCTCAATCCTTCATTTGTTTCTTGACCGATTTGATGAACCGCCCAAATGCTTTGTCCTTCTTGCGCTTGTCCAGGTATGACATCCCGTAGTAATCCGACTCCTTTTTGAGCTTGATATAGCTGGAATAGCGCTCCTCACTCAGTTCACCACGTTCGACTGCGGCTCGGACCGCACAACCCGGCTCATGTTCGTGGCTGCAATCCGGATAGCGGCAGTTTCCAGAAAGGTCGGCAAATTCTTCGAAACCCCGGTCGATCCCCTCGCCGGCACCGATAATGCCCAGTTCGCGCATCCCCGGGGTGTCGATCAGCATCGCGCCGTGGTCGAGGACGATGAGCTGCCGGCGGGACGTCGTGTGGGTGCCTTCTCCCGTAGCGCTCACCGGCTTGGTGTCGAAGGCCTCCCGGCCAATGAGGCGGTTGATGAGCGTTGTCTTCCCGACACCCGATGAACCCAGAAGACAGTACGTCCTTCCCGGGCAAAGGGTCTGCTGGAAGGCGTCAAAGCCGGCACCAGTGACGCTGCTAAGCGCGAAAACCCGGGCATTGGCGGCAGTGCTCAGGATGTCCAGCTTCCGGTCCAGCTCATCGCGGGTAACCAGGTCCGTCTTGGTCAGTACGACGATGGGTTCAACGCCGCCATCCGCGGACATGACGAGGTACCGATCCAGACGCCGAGGATTAAAATCAAAAAGGCACGACTGAACAATGAAGGCGGCATCGATGTTGGCCGCAATCATCTGGTAATCCACTTTCGCCCCGGCTGTCTTGCGGCGCAGAAACGTCTTTCTCGGGAAGACCCGGTGGATGATGGCGGCCGTGTCATCGTCATAGTACTGGGCCCCCACCCAATCTCCGACGCATGGCAGCAGATCGGAGCGATCAATCTGATAGGACAACTTTCCCGCGAGATCCGCGGGGACTTCTCCCGATTCATTTCTTATGAGGTATGCGCCGCGGTCAACTGCCGACACGCGAGCAATGCCGCCGCCTTCCCGGGGAAACTCGGCGGCCATAGCTTCAAACCATTCATCAAAACCCTGATTGCTCACGTTCATATGTGTAAGTATCCAAGAACGATTG
>CALJLV010000009.1 GCA_937982505.1 uncultured Desulfobacteraceae bacterium
ACACCATGTTTCCCGCCAGCAGGGATGGGCCATGAAACCCCAAGACATTGAGACCCTGAGTTTTCGGATCATCGACGCCGAAGCCGGCCCCCATCCTTTTTCCGATCCCCAGTGGCAGATCGTGCGGCGCATGATCCACACCTCGGCCGATTTCGACTACCGCGACACGGTCCGGTTTTCCCCGGATGCCGTGGCCCGGGGCGTGGCCGCCATCCGCCGCGGGGCCGCCGTGGTCACCGACACGCGCATGGCCTTGTCCGGGATTCGCCAAAGGGATCTGGCCCGATTCGGCGCCAAAACCATCTGTCTCATCGACGATCCCCAGGTGGCCCGCGCGGCGGCCCGGCAGGAGACCACCCGGGCCCGGGCCGCGGTGGATGCCGCCCGCGAATGGATCGAGGGGGGGATATTGGCGGTGGGCAACGCCCCCACGGCCCTGCTGCGCCTACTGGAACTGGTGGATGCCGGACAGGTCGCGCCGGCCCTGGTGATCGGACTGCCGGTGGGCTTTGTCAATGCCGCCGAGTCCAAGGCGGCCCTGATGGAACGCGCGATCCCCTTCATCACCAACCTGGGGCGCAAGGGGGGCTCCAACGTGGTGGCCAGCGTGGTCAACGCGTTCCTTATTCTCGCCGCATTGGAATAATTCACATGAACCACAAAGGGGTGACAATCAAGTTTGATGTGACGTACAAATTTTTAGGTTCCCGTGTTCGTTTAGAGGCTGGCGGCGGCCGTGAATTCTGAAAAATCGCATAAACCGCTGCGGTCGGGATTCACCACCGGGGCCGCGGCGGCCGCGGCGGTGCGCGCGGCGCTGTTGATGCTGACGCGCGGCGAGGCGCCGTCGGCCGTCTACGTTCCTTTTCTGAGTGAAGGCGGGGCCACGGTCAAGGTGCATGCGGCCGGGCGCGGGGCCGGCAACCAAGCGGTCTGCACGGTGATCAAGGATGGGGGCGACGATCCGGACGCCACCCACGGTGCCGAAATCGGGGCCCGGGTGACCCTGGTCGCGGCCGATTGCCAACAGGGCCCCGAACTGGTCCTGGACGGAGGGATCGGGGTGGGCCGGGTGACCTTGCCGGGGTTGGAAATCCCTCCCGGTCAGGCGGCCATCAACCCCGGCCCGAGGCGCATGATCGAGGCGGCGCTCACCGATATCCTGGGGCCTGAGCGTCCCCGGTGGCGGGTGCAGGTGGAGATTTTCGTCCCCCGGGGCGAACAAATCGCCCGGCGCACCCTCAACGCCCGGCTCGGGATCCTGGGGGGGATCTCGATTCTGGGGACCACCGGGATCGTGCGTCCCATGAGCCACGAGGCCTACACCGCCACTATCCGGGCCGCCATGCGGGTGGCCCGGGCCGAGCCGGTGCAAGCCCTGGTGCTCACCACCGGCCGGCGTTCGGAACGCTTCGCCCAAGCCCTGTGGCCGCAGCGCTCGCCGCGCGCCTTTGTGCAGATTGGCGATTACTTCGGGTTCGCCATGCAAACGGCCGCGGCGCTGGGCCTGTCCTCGGCGACCCTGGCGGTCTTTTTCGGCAAAGGACTCAAGATGGCCCAGGGGCTGGCGCATACCCACGCCGCCACGGCCCCCATGACCCTGGCGGATCTGGGCCGCTGGATCCGTCAGGACGGCGGCGACTCCGACCTGGCCCGGGCCGTGGCCCAGGCCCATACGGCACGCCAGGCCCTGGAGCGGATCATGGAGCGGTCCCCCCGGGCCGTGGACGTTGTGGGCCGGCGCCTCGTGGCGGCGGCAAGGCGGCTGGGGCAGGGAGAACTCAGGGTGGGGGCGGTGATTTTCGACTTTCAGGGCCGCCCTGTTTTTCAGGAGACGCCATGACCAGACCCGTTTGGATCGTCGGCATGGGGATGGGGCCTGAGGATCTGACCCCGGCCCACCAGGAGGCCGTCCGTTCGGCCCAGGTCCTGGTGGGGGGGCGCCGGCACCTGGCGGTCTTCGAATCGGCGCGGGCCGAACGCATCGAGATCGCCGGGAGCCTGGCGCTGCTGGCCGAGACCATCGCCGGCAAGGTCCAAGAGGGGCTCCGGGTGGCGGTGCTGGCTTCGGGAGATCCGCTCTTTTTCGGAATCGGCCGGTTTCTGGCCGAACGGCTCGGTGGCGAGAAGGTGCGGGTCCTGCCCAACGTCAACTCCGTGGCGGCGGCCTTCGCCCGACTGGGGCGCGCCTGGGACGAGGTGCCGGTGGTGAGCTGCCACGGTCGCTCGGGGGGCATCCATCGGCTGCTGGCCGTGCTGACGCGCGAACCGGTGGTCACGGTGCTCACCGACCCGGTGACGGATCCGGCCTGCATCGCTCGGGAACTGCGGGCCCGCGGCCTCGACGACGCCGACCTGTGGATCATGGAACGGTTGGGCGGCCCGGACGAACGGGTGCGCCGTTTCGCGGTCGACCAGGCCGGCCAGCACCGTTTTGCCGATCCCAACCTGGTGGTCATCGTTCAGCCCGAGCCGGTGCCGGCGGCCATCGGGGGCGCCGAGGCGGAATTTGAGCGCGTCAACGGGCTGATCACCAAGAGCGAGGCCCGGGCCGTGAGTTTGGCGCTGATGCGCATCAGACCGGATCATACGGTTTGGGACCTGGGCGCCGGCAGCGGCAGCGTCGCCCTGGAGGCCGCCGTGCTGGCCTGGAACGGCCGGGTGGTGGCGGTGGAAAAAGACCCCGAGCGATCCGGTCTTCTCTTTCGCAACCGCCGTCGTCTGCGGCGCTGGCACGTCGATCTGGTGGCGGCGCGCCTGCCTGAGGGGATGGACGAGTTGCCCGACCCGGATCGGGTCTTCGTGGGTGGCGGCGGCCGGGACCTGGCCGCCATTCTGCAAAAAGCGGTACCGCGGCTTCCGCCCAACGGAATCGTGGTGGTCAACTGCGTTCTGCTCGCCAGCCTGGAAACCGCCCGGAGGGTGCTGCGGGATCTGGGAGTCCAGGTGGACGTGGTCCAGGTTCAGGTTTCACGCGGCCGGGCGGTGGCCGCCGAGCTGCGCCTGGAGGCGCAGAACCCGGTCTGGATCGTGCGCGGGGTGAGGACCGAATCATGATCCGTTACTTTCGAAAAACCTCATAACTAAATAGAAACGATCAGAAAGCTGACATGGTGACAGAAAGTGGAGGCATGGGGGAAGAGACCTCCCCGATTCTTTTCGTGGGCGCTGGTCCCGGAGACCCGGAACTGATCACCGTCAAAGGACGCCGCGCCCTGGAGCGGGCCGATCTGGTGGTCTATGCCGGATCCCTGGTCCCGCGGGCGCTGTTGCAGTGGACCGGCCCGGCCTGCGAACAGGTGGACAGCGCCGGCATGCACCTGGATCAGATCGTGGGGTGCATGGCGGCGGCCTGGAGCGCCGGGCGGCGGGTGGTGCGGCTGCACACCGGCGATCCGAGCCTCTACGGCGCCGTGCAGGAACAGTTTCAGGCCCTGCGCCGGCGGCGCATCCCCTTCGCGGTGATTCCCGGGGTCACGGCGGCTTTTGCCGCGGCGGCGGCCCTTGAAATCGAATTCACCCTTCCCGAGCGCACCCAGACCCTGATCCTGACCCGCGTGGCCGGACGCACCCCGGTTCCCGAGGCCGAGAACCTTGCGGCTCTGGCGGCCCACCGCTCTTCCATGGCCATCTACCTGAGTGTTGCCATGGCCGAGCAGGTGGGCGCCGTGCTCGCCGGGGCCTACGGCGCGGCGGCGCCCTGCGCGGTGGTGCAGCGGGCCAGCCATCCCCAGGAACGGATCCTTTACACCACGGCCGCAAGACTGGCCCACGACGTGCGCGCGGCCGGCATCGACCGCCAGGCCCTCATCGTGGTCGGCCCGGCCCTGGAGAGCGGCGCTGAAGGGGCAACGACCCGCTCCAGACTCTACGACCTGCGCTTCAGCCACGGGTACCGCCTGGCCGAGGCGGAAAACGGCCAGGGCCGGGTCTGAATCCATGAAAGAGGCCGCCGAATCGCGCGCCGTCGCCGTGTGGGCCGTGACCCCCGGCGGGGTGGAGGTGGCCCGCCGCATCCAAGGCGGTCTTGGCCGGGGGGTCTGTTTCGCGCCGCGCCGCCTGGCCGCTTGCGGCTGCACCCCCTTCGATCGGCCGGGAACGGCGCTGACAGAGGTGTTCGACCGCTTCCAGGGGCATGTCTTTGTCATGGCCACGGGGATCGTGGTGCGCCTCATCGCCCCTCTGTTGCGCCATAAAAGCCGGGATCCGGCCGTGGTGGTGGTGGACGAGACCGGGCGCTGGGCCATCAGCCTGGTTGCCGGTCACCTGGGAGGCGCCAACCGCCTGGCCCGGCAGACCGCGCGGATCCTCGGCGCCCAGGCGGTCATCACCACCGCCACGGATTTGCGCGGGGTGCCGGCCGTGGACGCCATCGCCGCCGAAAGGGGGCTGGCCGTCGAAAACACCGATGCCATCAAGGCGGTGAGCATGGCCCTGCTGGCCGGCAGCGGCGTCTGGCTTTTCGATCCCGACGGCTGGTTCGCCGATGCCCTGCCGGACCCGTTCTGCCGTCCCCTGGCGGCGCCGATGGATTCTTCAGCTAACCTCGAGGCTCTGGGCCCGGGGGTCTGGGTCGACGACCGGCGCCTTGACCTGCCCGGCTCAACCCTGGTATTGCGACCTCCGTCCCTGGTAGCCGGGGTCGGCTGCAACCGCGGTACCGGGGCCGATGAAATCCTCGACCTCATCCATGGGGTCCTGGCCCGGCACGGCCTGTCGGCGCAGAGCCTGGCGGTGGTGGCCTCCATCGATCTCAAGGCGGACGAAACTGGGCTGCGAGAGGCGGCCGCGGCCCTGGGTGCCGCCTTTGTCTGTTTTCAGCGGAGCGAACTGGCCCGGGTCGAGGGGATCAGTTCCCCTTCGCCAATGGTTCAAAAACACGTGGGAGTAGGCAGCGTATGCGAAGCAGCCGCGATCCTGGGAGCCCGGGGGGGGGCACTGATCGTCCCCAAGCACAAGAGCGCCAACGCCACGGTGGCCATTGCCCGGCGGGCCTGTACCTCGTGGGCATCGGCCCCGGAGCCGCCGATCACCTGTCCGCACGGGCCCTCGCCGTTTTAGAAGCCGCCGATGTCGTGGTGGGCTACACCACCTACGTGGATCTGGTGCGCCCCCTGATCCGCACCCGCCGCGTGGTGGCCACCCCCATGATGAAGGAGGTCGAAAGGGTCGAGGCGGCCCTGGAGGCCGCCGGGGCAGGGCACCGCTGCGCCCTGATCTCCAGCGGGGACCCGGGGATCTACGCCATGGCCGGACTGGTCTTTGAGATCTGCGCCCGCCGCCAGGTGGCCGTGGTGGGCCCGGACGGGGATCCGGTACAGGGGCTGCGTGTGGAGGTGGTCCCCGGGATTCCGGCCCTGTGCGCCGGGGCGGCCCTGCTCGGCGCTCCCCTGACCCATGATTTCGCCGTCATCAGCCTCAGCGACCTGCTCACCCCCTGGACGACCATTGAAACGCGTCTGGAGGCCGCGGCCCGTGCCGACTTTGTCATCGTTCTTTACAATCCCAGGAGCCGCCGCCGGACCGATCATCTGCCGGCGGCCCAGCGGATCGTCCTGCGCCACCGCGACGGGGCCACCCCCACCGGGGTCGTCACCGGGGCCAGCCGCGACCATCAGCGGGTAACCCTCGTGTCCCTGGACAGGCTCCACGAGGCCCCGGTGGACATGCAGACCATCGTTTTCATCGGATCCCGGGCCTCGCTGCAGTACCGCGATTTTATGGTCACGCCCAGGGGCTACGCTCGAAAATACGCCATCTGAACCGACATTCAGGACAAGAAAAAATGGTACTTTCTAAAGGATACGTTCATGTTTATACCGGCGACGGCAAGGGCAAGACCACCGCTTCCCTGGGCCTGGCCCTGCGGGCCGCCGGGGCCGGGCTGCGGGTCTACATCGGCCAGTTTCTCAAACAGGGCGAATACAGCGAGATCCGGGCCCTGGGTCTGCTGGGGGACCGGATCTCGGTGGCGCAATTCGGCAGCGGCCGGCTGATCCGCGGCCAGCCCGATGCCCAGGACCGGGCCCTGGCGGCCCGGGGGCTGGCGGCCGCCCGGCAGGCGGTGAAAGGCGGCCAGTTCGATCTGGTGATCCTGGACGAGGCCAACGTGGCGGCCGCCATGGGGCTGCTGGCCGTGGAGGACCTGGTGGCCCTGGCGCGGGACAAGCCGGCCGCCGTGGAGCTGGTGTTCACCGGAAGGGGCGCCAGCGCCGAACTGATGGCCGCCGCCGATCTGGTCACCGAGATGAAGGCCGTGCGCCACTACTACGAGGCCGGGGTCCATGCCCGTGAAGGCATTGAAAAATAGCGCCGCGGCGGGCCGCTGCCTGGCGGTTCTGGGAACCGGCTCCGAGGTGGGCAAAAGCGTGGTGGCCACGGCCATCTGCCGGGTGCTTTTCCGGCGGGGCGTCCACGTGGCCCCGTTCAAGGCTCAGAACATGTCCAACAACTCGGGGGTCACGGCCGAGGGGCTGGAGATGGGCCGGGCCCAGATCGTTCAGGCCGAGGCGGCCGGCATCGCCCCCCGGGTGGACATGAACCCCATCCTGCTCAAACCCACCAGCGAGGTGGGCAGCCAGGTGGTGGTGCTGGGGCAGGTCCACGCGAACCTCACGGCCAGCGCCTACCACCGGCGCAAACCGCAGCTGGAGCAGACGGCCCGCGACGCTCTGGACCGCCTGCGCCGCCAGTACCAGGCGGTGATCCTGGAAGGGGCCGGCTCCTGCGCCGAGGTCAACCTCATGGCCCACGACCTGGTCAATTTGTCCATGGCGGCGCATGCCCAGGCCCCCGTGGTCCTGGTGGCCGATATCCACAAGGGGGGGGTCTTCGCCCAGATCGTGGGAACCCTGGCCTGTCTGGCGCCCGAGGCGGCCGGGCGCATCGCCGGTTTCATCGTCAACCGCTTCCGGGGCGATATCGCCCTGTTTGCCGACGGGGTGCACTGGATCCAGGAACGTACCGGCAGACCGGTCTTCGGGGTTCTGCCCTGGTTCAGCGATTTTCGCATCGAGGCCGAGGACTCGGTGGTCATCGAAACGCCCCGGGCGCACAAGACTTCCTCGGGACAGGGGTCCCGGGTGGTGGTGGTGCGCCTGCCCCATATCAGCAACTTCACCGATTTCGAACCCTTGCAGGCCATTTCGGCGCTGGGGTTGACCTACCTGGAAACGCCCGCCGACCTGCCCTCCGGCGCGGCCCTGATCCTGCCCGGATCCAAGAACACCCGGGCCGATCTGGCCTGGCTCGAGGCGCGCGGCTGGAGCGCCAAAATCCGTGCCCACGCCGCCGCCGGCGGCCATGTGCTGGGTATCTGCGGCGGCTACCAGATGCTCGGGCAGGCCGTGGACGATCCCTGCGGCCATGAGGGGCCGCCCGGTGCCAGCGCGGGCCTGGGGCTTTTGCCGGTGAGAACCGTTCTCCAGGCGCCCAAGACCACCACGCGCACCCGGTTCGATTGGAGCGGCGCCCGGGGAGAAGGGTATGAGATCCACATGGGACGCACCCGTCGCCTGGGGGGCGCGGCCCTGATGCAGGTGCTGGCCCGCAACGGCGCCGCCTGCCGCGCCGTGGACGGATGTGCCGGCCCGGAGGGGCGCATCCTGGGGACCTACATCCACGGTCTTTTCGATTCCCCCGCGGTGGTGCGCCGCTATCTGTCGGGGCTGGGCCTGGGGCATCTGGCCATCGACCAGACCTACGGCCCGGCGGCCCGGGACCGGGCCTACGAGCGGCTGGCCGACCATTTCGAAGCCCACGTGGACGTGCCGGCCCTCATGGCGCTGCTGGGGCTCCGGGACGAAGCCCGCCACCGGGCCGTTCGATCTTCAGGAGAAAAAGGATGAGCGCGATTCTAGTGATCGGCGGCTGCCGCAGCGGCAAGAGCCGCGAAGCCCTCAGACGGGCCCAGGCCGGGGAGGGCCGGCGGCTCTTCGTGGCCACCTGCGTGCCCCACGACGCGGAGATGGCGGCCCGGGTGGCCCGCCACCGGGCCGAACGGGACGACACCTGGCAGACGGTGGAGGCGCCGATGGATCTGGCGGGGGTTCTGCGCCGCGAAGATGCCCTGGACCGGGTCATCCTGGTGGACTGTCTGACCCTCTGGACCAGCAACCTGATGGCCGCCGGGCTTCAAGACGCCGCCATCGAGGACTGCGCCCGGGATCTGGCCCGGCACCTGTGCGAAGCTCGGGGCCGGGTGATCCTGGTGACCAATGAGGTGGGCGGCGGCATCGTTCCGGACCATGAGGTGGCCCGCCGCTTTCGGGATCTGGCCGGTCTGGTGAACCAGCGGATCGCCGCCGCCTGCCACCGGGTGGTCTGGATGGTGGCCGGGATCGCCGTGACCGTCAAGGAGGCCGCCGGCAATGGATAGACTGTGCCGCAGGCCGTTTTCTCCGACCTCAAAGCGCCTCGAGGCATGCTGATGAACCGTCCGGACGCCACCCCAGACCCCGCCGCCCCCAACCTTTTCGAGGGGTTGGTGGGCGCCTTGCAGTTTCTCACCATCCTGCCTCTGGGGCCGCCGGCGCGCTTCCTTCCTGGACCGGTATTCGCCTTTTTCCCGGTGGCGGGGATCGTCATCGGAGCCCTGGTTTCGGTTTTCGACGCGCTGCTGGGCCTTTTCTTCCCGGCCCCGGTGGTGGCGGCCCTGGACGTGGCCCTGCTGGCGGCCGTCACCGGGGCCCTGCATCTGGATGGCCTGGCCGATACGGCCGACGGATTGCTGGGCGCCCATCGGCCGGCGCGGGCCCTGGAGATCATGAAGGACAGCCGGGTGGGGGCCATGGGCGTGGTGGCCGTGGTGGTGGTCCTGGGGGTCAAGGCGGCGGCCATCGGCGCCTTGACCCACCAGCGGGCCCTGGCCCTGATCCTGGCACCGGCCCTGGCCCGCTGCGCGATGATGGTGGCCATCGGCCGCCTGCCCTACCTCCGGGCAAGCGGCACGGGCCAGGTGTTTTTCCAGACGCCCCTGGGGCCCCGGCACTTTTGCGCAGTCCTGCTGCCTCTGGTGCTGTCCGTCTTTCTGGGGTGGCGCGCCGCGGTACTCTGGGCGGTCTGGGCCGGGGTCCTCTGGACGGCGCTGGCCTGCTACCGGCGCCGTCTGGGCGGCATCACCGGCGATATGCTCGGGGCGCTGGGCGAGGGGCTCGAGGCGCTGCTCCTGGTGGCCCTGGCCCTGGGAGGGACCTCATGATCCGCGGCCACGGAGGCAATGTCGACGAACTGGCCCGGCGGCTGGGCTGCGATCCGCGGACCATCGCCGACATGAGCAGCAACGTCAACCCCCTGGGTCCCATGCCGGAGCTCATGGCCCACCTGAAGGACCGGCTGGACCAGATCCGGACCCTTCCCGAAGTGGACGCGGCGGCCATCACGGCCGCCTTTGCCCGCACCTGCGGCCTCGATGCGCGGCAGGTGCTGGCGGGCAACGGGTCCAGCGAGATCCTCTACATGTTGCCGCGGGCTTTGAATCCCCGGCGGGCCGTGATCCTAGGGCCCACCTACGCCGACTACGCCGATGCCTGCCGGCTGGCCGGGGTTCCGGTGCACCATGTGCTGGCCGGCCCCGAGGACGGCTTTGCGCCGCCGCTGGACCGCATGGCCGCGCACCTGGAGGACGGGGACCTGGTCTTTGTCTGCAATCCCAACAATCCCACCGGCCGGCTCATCGACGCCCGGCGCATCGCTTCCCTGGCCGCGGCCCATCCCGGATGCACCTTCCTGGTGGACGAATCCTATCTGCCCTTTGATCCGGACGCCGTTTCCCTGGCCGGCCGGGGACCGGAAAACCTGATGGTCCTGAGCTCCCTGAGCAAGATCCATCGCATTCCCGGGCTGCGCATCGGTTTCGTGGCCGGCGCCTCGGAGCGCATCGCCCGGGTGGCGAGCTGGCGCATTCCCTGGAGCGTCAATGCCCTGGCCCAGAGCGCGGTGGCCTTCATCGGGGCCCACCCCCGGGCCGTGGCCGATTTCGTGGCCCGCACGCGCCGTTTTCTGGGGATCGAACGGGCCCGTTTCCGCCAGGGCCTCGAGGGGCTGAAAGCCATCCAACCCTTTCCCAGCGCCACCTCCTTCATCCTGGCCCGGCTGGCTGTGCCCCACAGCGCCGCGGCCGTGTGCCGGGCTCTGGGAGATGCCGGGATCCTGATCCGCGACGCCTCCAATTTCGTGGGCCTGGGGCCGGCTTACGTGCGCTTTTCCCTCAAGGAGCCGGCGGTCAACGACCGGGCCATCGATTGCCTGTCACGATTCCTCAAGGGGGGCGGCCATGGGTGCTGAGCATCTGGGCTGGATCATCGCGGCCGCGCTGCTGCTGGATCTGGCCCTGGGCGACCCGCCCCGCTGGCCTCACCCGGTACGCTGGATGGGAGCGGCCGTGGTCTGCCTTGAAACCCGGCTGCGTGGCGGCCGGCTGGGCGATCGCAATGCGGGCCGCCTGCTGGTGCTGATCCTGGTCCCCGGCGTCTGGGCCCTCAGTGCGGCCCTGGTGCTTCTGGCCGGATGGTGTCACCCGCTGCTGGGGCTGCTGGTCCAGGCCGTGATGCTCTGGACCTGCGTTGCGGCCCGCGGCCTCTACAGCGCCGCCATGGCGGTGGCCGCCCCCCTGGAGCGGGGGGATCTGGAAGCGGCCCGCAAGGCGGTGGGCCTGATCGTGGGACGGGAAACCGAAAACCTGGACACCGCCGGCGTGGCCCGGGCCGCGGTGGAGACGGTGGCCGAAAACCTGGTGGACGGGATCCTGGCCCCGCTTTTTTTCGTCCTGCTGGGCGGCGCGCCCCTGGCCATGGCCTACCGGATGGTCAACACCCTTGATTCCATGGTGGGCTACCGCAGCCCGCGCTATATCCATTTTGGCCGGGCCGCGGCCCGTCTGGACGATGCGGCCAACTACCTGCCGGCCCGTCTGAGCGTTGCCTTGATCGCGGCCGGGGCCCACCTGTGCGGCGGTCGGGGGCCCCAGGCCTGGCGCATCGCCCGGCGCGACGGCCGGCGCCACGCCAGCCCCAACGCCGGTTTTCCCGAGGCGGCCTTTGCCGGGGCCCTGGCGGTGCGTCTGGGCGGGCCCAACCGCTATCACGGCCAGGTGGTGGAAAAGCCGTTCATCGGATCCGAGTTCCCGGACGCCACCGTCGCCGACATTCCCCGGGCCTGCCGCCTGATGCGCGCCACCACGCTTCTGGCCGCGGCCCTGGGGATGGCCTGGAGCCTCCTGTGAAGCCCTTGCGGGGCTCGGCGGCGCTTCGGCGACGGCTCTGGCGATCCGCTCATCCAGTACCCGCCATATCCTCGAAAGGAGATTCTCCATGTCCGTGGCCGAAATCACGCTCGAGCACCTCGATCCCGAGGCGTTCATCCAGGACCAGAGCCGCCGCATCGCCGAGCAGGTGGGCGCGGCCAAGGTCGTCAACGCCCTCTCGGGCGGGGTGGATTCCTCGGTGACCACCCTGCTGGCCCACCGGGCCCTGGGCGATCAGCTGCTGACCTATTTCATCGACAACGGGCTCATGCGCCAGGGCGAGCCCGAGGCCGTGACCCGCGCCATGCGGGACCTGGGCGTGCCGGTGGTCCGGGTGGACGCCCGCAGCGACTTCTTTGGGGCCCTCGCGGGCAAGGCCGATCCGGAGCAGAAGCGCCAGGCCATCACCGACACCTTCTACCGCACGGTTTTCGGACGCCTGGTGCGGGAAAGCGGGGCCCGCTACCTGCTCCAGGGAACCATCTACACCGACGTGGAAGAGACCGTGGCCGGCATCAAGCGCCAGCACAATATCCTGGCCCAGCTGGGCATCGATACCCAGGCGACCTACGGCTACCGGGTGATCGAACCGCTGATCCAGCTGCGCAAGGCCGGGGTGCGGGCCGTGGGCCAGGCGCTTGGGATGCCCGCGTCCATGTACAACCGGCCCCCTTTTCCCGGACCCGCCCTGGCGGCCCGGGTGATCGGGGAGGTCACCGCCGAACGGGTGGAACGGGTGCGCCGGGCCACGGCCGTGGTGGAAGCCGAGCTGGCCGGGGTGGAAGCCTTCCAGTACCTGGCGATTCTCCACGAGGACCGGGTGACCGGGGTGCGGGGCGGGAAACGCGACTACGGATTCCAGGTCGAAATCCGCTGCTGGGACAGCCAGGACGCCGTGACGGCCGGGCCCACCGAACTGCCCTTCGATCTGCTGAAAAAAATGGCCCGGCGCATTACCGAGGAGGTGCCCGGGGTGGTGAGCGTCACCTACAACATCACCGCCAAGCCCCCTTCGACCATCGAGGCGGTGTGAATCTGCCCGCTGATGCGCTGGGCCGAACAGGCCGCTGCGGGCAGGGGAGGGAAGGGCGCGGGCAGGGCCGGCGCCCCCCTGTTGAAGCCGGGGACAAGAGGCCGACGGACGGCGGTCAGTCCGCCACCACCTCGGCCTTGAGGATGGTCACCGGCTCCAGGGGCACATCGTCGTGCATCCCCTTGCGGCCGGTGGCCACGCCCTTGATCTTGTTGACCACCCCGTGGCCCTGGGTCACCTTGCCGAACACGGCATAGCCCCAGCCCTGGGGGGTCTTGGACTTGAAGTTGAGAAAATCGTTCTTCTTGGCGTTGATGAAGAACTGGGCCGTGGCGCTGTGCGGATCCATGGTGCGGGCCATGGCCACGGTATAGGCGTCGTTTTTCAGTCCGTTGTCGGCTTCGTTTTCCACCGGGGCGCGGGTGGGCTTTTCGCTCATCTCCGCCGTCATGCCCCCGCCCTGGATCATGAAGCCGTCGATGACGCGATGGAAGATGGTGCCGTCATAGTGGCCGGCGTTGACGTATTCGAGAAAATTGGCCACCGTTTTGGGGGCTTTCTGGGCGTCGAGTTCGATGCCGATCGCGCCCATGCTGGTTTCCAGTCTGACCATGATTACTCCTTTCGCGGTTGAAAAAAGGTTTGGAAAAGTCTTCCCTGATAGTATGAAAGACCATTGGGGTCAAGCGCCGGCGGCAAAGGGCCCGTAACGGGCCCGGGATGACGGGATTGCCTGGCGCCGGGCGTCTTCAGTCCCGTGTGGGGCGCCGGATGGCATGAAACCCGCTGCGGCGATCGAAAATTTTTTTTCCGCGGCCACGGACCGCATCCTGGCCCGCTGGCCCCGCCGTGCCGCCGCGGCCCGGCGCCTGGCCACCGCGGCGCTTGTCTCGCACCGCGGCGAACACGACAACCGCCGGGTGTTTGAGAACACCCTGGCCGCCTTCGACCGGGCCGCGGCCGCCGGCGTCTGGGGGCTCGAACTGGATGTCCGCTGGAGCGCCGATCGCCAGCCGGTGGTCTTTCACGATCCGGATCTCAGGCGCCTGGCGGCCAACCCCATGCGCCTGTGCCAGGCGACGCTTTCCCGGCTGCGGGCCGTCTTCGCCCCCCTGGCGACCCTGGCCGAGGTGGTGGCCCGCTACGGCGGGCGCTGCCATCTGATGATCGAGATCAAGTCCGAAGTCTACCCCGACCCGCCAGTGCAGTCCGCCATCCTGGCCCAGGTGCTTTCCCCCTTGAGGCCGGCGGCCGATTACCATCTGATGAGCCTCGATCCAGCCATGTTCCGCCATCTGGGCTTTGTTCCCCGCCGCTGCCTGGTCCCCATTGCCTGGGGCGGCGTGGCGGCTTTCAGCCGTCTGGCCCTGGAACGCGGCTACGGTGGCGTGGCCGGCCACTTCGGACTGGTGGGCCGACGCTGCCTGGAGCGCCACCACCGCCATGGCCAGCAGGTCGGCTGCGGGATGGTGGATTCGCCCAGGGGCGTCTACCGGGAGGTGGATCGGGGCGTGGACTGGATTTTTTCCAACCGCGCCGCCCCGTTGGCCAGAATCTGCGGCGCCCGCAGGAGGAGAAATGACCCGCATACCCATGACGCCCCGGTTTCCGGGAGGGATGTTTTTCGCGGCCCGCGATCGTGCAGGAGCAGCACTGAGGGGAAATCCGACGGGCATTGAGGCGGGCCACAGGGGGACGGGCCCCAGGCGCGCCCTGGCCTTTTGCACGGCGCTGCTGGCCGTTGCCGTCATACTGATCTCAGGCCTGCCCGACGCCCTGGCGGACCAGGGTGAAAGGATCCTGTTCTTCCAAAGTCATGTCCGAATCCTGCCCCAGGGCGACCTGGAGGTCATCGAAACCATCCGGGTGAGGGCCGCCGGGGATCGGATCCAGCGCGGCATCTACCGCGATTTTCCCACCGACTATCGCTCCGAGCTGGGACACCGGGTCCGGGTGCGCTTCGATGTTTTGGCGGTGCAGCGCGACGGCCGCGCCGAACCCTACCACAGCGAGGCGCGTTCCGGCGGCGTGCGGGTCTATATCGGCCACCGGGATGTTTTTCTGCAGCCCGGCGAATACACCTACACCCTGGCTTACCGCTGCGACCGGCAGATCGGTTTTTTCACCGACTACGATGAGCTTTACTGGAACGTGACCGGCAACGACTGGGAGTTGGCCATCGAGGAGGCCCGGGCGGTGATCGACCTGCCCCCCGGCGCTCCGGTGCGCCAGCATGCCGCCTACACCGGTCCTGCCGGCGCCACGGGGGGCGATTACCGGATCGAATCCGGAGAGGGGTATCTGGTCTCCGCCACCACCCGGGTCCTTCAGCCCCGGGAAGGGCTCACCGTGGCCGTGGCCTGGCCCAAGGGATTCGTGGCCGAACCCACTCCGGCGGACCGGATGGCGGATATGGTGCAAGACAACCTCTCGATGACCGTCGCTCTGGCCGGGCTGGCGTTGCTGCTCCTCTATTACGGGATCGCCTGGTGGAAGGTGGGAAGGGATCCGGCCCGGGGGACCATCATTCCCCGCTACGCGCCCCCCAAGGGGGTGTCACCGGCGGCGGCGCGATTCGTGATGCGCATGGGATTCGACCAGAAGGCGCTTGCCGTGGCGGTGGTCAGCATGGCGGTCAAGGGCTTTTTGAAGATCACTGAGGGCGCCGACGGCGTCTATTCCCTGGAGGCCACGGGCGCCGGCGCCGAGCGCCTGTCCGCCGGCGAGGCCCGGGTGGCCGCGGCGCTGCTGCCGGCCGGAAGCGGACCGATCCGGCTGCAGCACACGTCCCACAGGAAGGTGGGGGCCGCAACCAAGGCCCTGCGCCACAGCCTCGGCGGAGAGTATGAAAGGCAATACTTTTTGCACAACACCGGCTACTTCATCCCGGGGATCGTCATCTCCCTAATCGTGCTGGCGGCGGTCATATTCACCGGCGACATGGTACCGGTGGCCATCTTCATGTTCGTCTGGATCTCCTTCTGGAGTGTGGGGGTCTATGGCCTGGCCGTGCGCGTGGTCACCGCCTGGCGCAGCCGCCAGGTGGCCGGCGCCGTTGCCGTGACGCTTTTCTCCCTGCCGTTTTTCGGCGCTGAAATTTTCGCCGTCGGACTGCTGGCCAACGCCATCACCCCGCCGAGTCTGATCCTGCTGCTGTCCATCGTGGGCGTCAACCTCCTCTTTTACCATCTGTTCAAGGCGCCCACCCTGGCCGGGCGGCGTTTGATGGACGAAATCGAAGGGTTGAAACGCTATCTGAGCATTGCCGAACAGGACCGCCTGAACAAGCTGCACCCGCCGGAGCGGACCCCGGAACATTTCGAGGCCCTGCTGCCCTATGCCATGGCCCTGGACGTGGAAAACCAGTGGAGCGCGCAGTTCGCCGACGTCCTGGAGAAGGCGACCCGGGAGGCCCGGGCGGGCCAAAGGTCCGGTTTTTCGTGGTACCCCGGGCGAT
>CALJLV010000010.1 GCA_937982505.1 uncultured Desulfobacteraceae bacterium
GTGAGCCTCGCGGCCCTGATGTGCCTGATGATGGCGCTGCTGTGGGACCTCGAAACGCGGATTCTGCACCTCAGCTCGAGAACCATGGTGGATGTCTTGACGGTGGCCCAGTGGCCGCCCTGGGCCCGTCTGCTGACCAGCCTGCGCGCCGGGTTTGTCGAGGAGATCCTCTTCCGGGCCTATCCGATTACGCGCAGCGGCAGGCTCCTGGGCCGACGCTGGCCGGGGGCGCTGGCCGGTCTGACCTTGTTCACCCTTTCTCACATCCCCTACGCGGGCTGCGCCCACGCACTGGGCGTGGTGCTGCCGCTGGGGGCCGTTTTGACCCTGCTTTACCTCTGGCAGCGGAACCTGACGCTGAACATCGGGGTGCACGGGCTCTGTGACCTTCTGGCCACGTCCGCCCTGCCGTTTTTCCTGGCGGGCGATTGACGCCGCCGCCGGCCGCCAGGCCCGGACAGGATCCGGGAGCGGCCGGCGCTCAGCGACCTGTGGAGCCCTTGCGGTAGAGCTCAGGACGCCGGTGGGGCAGGAAGTAGCGCATGCGGTGCTCGCGAACCCGGGAAAGGGAGTCGGCGCACAGATCGGCGATCAGCAGGCTGTCGCCGGCGGTGGATTTGCCGGCCAGAATGGCACCGTCCGGACCGATGGCCATGGCCAGGCCCGGAAAGCTCAGTCCGGCACCGTTTTCCCCCCTCTGATTGCAGGCCACCACGAAGACCCCGTTGTCAAAGGCGCGCGCGAGCAGGTGGCGCCGCCAGGAAGCCTTCTTTTCACGGATCGTTCCCCGCGGCGAGGCGTGAGGGATGAAAATCACCTCGGCGCCGTCCAGGGCCATGCGGGTCGCCAGTTCGGGAAAATGGGCGTCGTAGCAAAGCTGGATCCCGAAGCGGATTCCGGCGGCCTCGAAAAGCGGCACCCGGTCGCCGGCCGACAGGACCCCCTGCTCGGGAGGGGCCAGGTGGACCTTGCGATAGGTCTGCCGGCGCCCGTCCGGCCAGAAGACCCCGTGAGCGGCATAGACCCGCGTTCCAGGTCCACTTTGTGCCAGGCCGGCAAGCAGTACGACCCCGGTGCGGGCCGCGGTTGCGGCCAAGCCGTCCAGTGCGCCGCTCCGAGCCGGCAGCGCGGCGTCCAGAAGCGCCCGGCCGACACCGTACCCGGTGACGTTGAGCTCGGGGAAACAGACCAGGGCCGCTCCGCAGCGGGCCGCCCTGGCCGCCAGTCTTTCAACGGTCTTCAGATTTTCCGCGATCCTGCCCAGGGGGCAGCGGCAGACCGCGGCGGCAATGCGGATGGCCTTCAAGGTGCCGACTCCTTCCAGGGTGTTTTGAGTCTGAAAGATCCTGCCAGTTTCAAGGGCTGCGTGAATCTCTCTTCCCCGCATCGCCATGCCAAGGAAGCGATCCAGCGGGCTGCGGCAGTTCGCCGCAGGGTGATGTATTTTGCCCCATCATGCCAACTCATCGTCATTGCAGCACTTTTGATCAAACCTGTTAAAAAGTGGCGCATTACGCGTCATTCAAGGGTTTTTTCTCCCGGGGTCCGGCCAGAGATCCGATTTACCTCAATATGCCACAAAAGCAACTAGTTGAGCTGTTTTTCGGAATCATCGGAAGGCGTTGGCCCGGTTTCTGCTCTCTTTGCCGGTCAAGATGCCGAAAACAGGTAGATCCCCTTTGCAGTCCACCCTGCTGACACCATGAAAGGAGGCTGTCATGACCCCACAGAATCAGACTCGTCGTCCGGTGGTCTATCAGACGATCCAGGATCAGTGTGTATGGAGTCAGGCCGGAGTGATCAAACCGGTCAAATGCATGAACGCTTTCGATTGCCTCGGCTGCGATTTCGACCAGAAGGTGCAGCACGACTTTCAGGCGCGGGAAAAGCGCTCCGGCCCTGCGCCCCACACCCCGCCTCGGCTGCGCATGCTGGTCAAGGATCTCAAGTGCCGGCACATGCTCAGCGGACGGGTGGCCTACAAGCTTTGCGCTCACGGCTACAACTGCGTCAGATGCCCCTACGACCAGATGATCGAGGACGCCGGCCTCCTGCCGACCCCCACCCCGCCGGGTTACGACTACGTTTCAGGCTTCACCGTGGCGCGGGACTACTATTACCAGCGCGGGCACACCTGGGCGCGGGTGGAGTACGGCGGCCGCGTTCGGGTGGGGCTTGACGATTTTGTCCTGCGGCTGTTCGGTCCCCAGGACAGGATCGAGCTGCCCCGACTCGGCAGCCAGGTCGGGCAGAATCGGCCCGGCGCCGTGCTGCAGCGCGCCGGCAAGGAAGCGGCCGCAGCCAGTCCGTTGGACGGCAGGGTGGTGGCGGTCAACCCCCGGGTTCAGCGCCGGGCCGAAACGGCCAATACGGCGCCCTACACCGGCGGCTGGCTGATGGTTGTTCAACCCACCAGCCTGCGCCGCAATCTCAAGAATCTGCTTTTCGGCAACGAAAGCCTGGCCTGGATCGACGACGAGGCCAACCGCCTGAGCCGGATGGTCAGCGACACCGCCGGCTACGCCATGGCGGCGGCCGGCGGCGAAGCCGTGAAGGATGTCTTCGGGTCCGTGCCGGGTCTGGATTGGGAGCGCCTGACCCGCAGCTTCCTGTAAGGCCCCTGCCCTGGGGGCCCTAGTCCGGCCGGCGCCGCTTGCCGGCGGCGCCGGCCGGGCGGGGGACGCACCGGGTCCCGGGACGGCGTCCGGCGCCCCGTTTCAAGCTCCGCGCGCCATGCGATCCAGCAGTCTTACCCGTCGAAGGATCTCATAGCGGCAGGCATTGCAGAACTCCGGCCGCGTCTCATCGATCATCTCCAGGTTGCGCGGCGAGCGCATCAGGCACATGGGCGCGAAACAATGGCCCAGACCGAGCACGTGGCCCATCTCGTGGAGGCTGACCTTGGCCAGCCGTTCCAGGGTTTGTTCGGGCCCCTGGGCCGTCAGGCGGAAAAAAGAGACCAGGGCCACTCGCCCGCCCAGTTGGGACTCGCCCAGAACATAAGTCAGGATCGGAGTCCCGATGTCGCTTCCCGTCAGCCCCAGGCACAGCGTTGGGCCCGGCATCGCCTGGGCCAGGCGGCCGATGAGCCGCACGGCGTCGTACTGCCGGCGCGCCTCGTTGAAGGTCTCGGCGAAAAGAGGCCGGTGCGGCAGGACATCGCTGGGCAGCCCCATCAAGGCCTGCAGATTGGCGGCCACCACCTCGGTGTAGAGGTCCTCCACCGGACCCAGGGGGACGAGGTGGGCCAGGGCCCTCGCTGCTTCTCCGGAGGGGGCATGATCCTGGGGGGGGGTCATGGGCGTTGCAGGCCGTAGCGTTTCATCTTGCGGGTCAATGTGCCCCGGTCGATGTCCAGCTGCCGGGCGGCCCGGCTGACGTTCCAGCCGCAGGTTTCCAGGGCGCCCCGCAGATGGCTGATTTCCATCTCCTGCAAGGTGAGAGTGCCGAGACGGCATGCATCCGCCCCGGCCTCGACGAAGGAGAGCTCCTCGGCCCCGATCATCTGGCCCCGGGCCAGAACCACGGCGCGCTCGATCACGTTGCGCAACTCGCGCACGTTTCCCGGCCAGCGGTAGGCGGTGAGCATTCCCAGGGCGCGCTGGGTCAGGCCCAGGATGCGCTTGCCCGTCTCGCGGGCGTAGCGCCCGATGAAGTGATCGGCCAGGGCCGGCACGTCCTCGAGCCGATCCCGCAAGGGGGGCAGGTGGATGCGGATGACGTTGATGCGGTAAAAGAAATCCTCGCGGAACCGACCTTCACGGATGAGCTGCGGCAGATCGCGATGGGTGGCCGATACCAGGCGAAAATCGGTTTCGATCCACTGGTTGCCACCCACGCGCTGAAATTTTTTCTCCTCCAGGACCCGCAAGAGGCTCACCTGCATCTTGGGTGCGATGTCGCCGATCTCGTCGAGAAAGAGGGTCCCGCCACCGGCCATCTCCAGGCGGCCGCGGCGGGCCTGCACCGCGCCGGTGAAGGCGCCCTTCTCGTGGCCGAACAATTCGCTTTCCAGCAGTGTCTCGCTTTGTGCGCCGCAGTTGAGCGCGATAAAGGGACCGTGGGCCCGGTCGCTGGCGTAGTGGACCGCCTGGGCCACCAGTTCCTTGCCGACGCCGCTCTCGCCGCAGATGAGCACCGGTGCCGCCGTGGGGGCCACGTCCTCGATGGTGGCGAAGATTGCCCGCATCGCTTCGCTCTGGGCCACGATCCCCTCCAGATTCAGGTCCCGGCGTTCCATGAGCTGCTGGCGCAGCGCCGTGTTTTCATCCCGCAGCGCCTTGGTGGCGGCCAGGCGCTCCATGATGAGGCTCAACTCTTCGGGGTCGAAGGGCTTGCAGATGTAGTCGCTGGCTCCTTTTTTCATCGCCTCGACGGCGGTCTGCACGGTCCCGTGGGCGGTGATGACGATGACCAGGGCATCGGGCTGGCGCTCTTTGATGCGGCCGAGCAGTTCGATTCCGTCCATCCCGGGCATCTTGATGTCGACCAGGTAGAGGTCGTAGATCTGCCGGGCGATACATTGGAGAGCCGCTTCGCCCGAGTCGGCCGTGGCGACCCGGTACCCGTCCTTGGTCAGCCAGGCGGCCAGCGATTCGCGGATGCCCTCCTCGTCGTCGACGACGAGGGTATTGAGTCCGGTTGGGGTCATGGGGCGTCTCCTTGGCGGCCGGCACCAGTCTCCGGCCGCGGGGCAGTGGGCAATGTGATGCGGAAGGTGGTGCCCTGGCCCGAGCGGCTCTCCACCGTGACCTGGCCGCCATGCTCGCGGACGATGCCGTAGACCATCGACAGGCCGAGTCCGACTCCCCGGCCGCCCTTCTTGGTCGAATAGAACGGCTCGAAGATCCTCTGCAGATCCGCTTCGGCGATGCCCGTGCCCGTGTCGCGCACCGTGAGCCAGACCTTGAGGCCGTCGCTTTCGCTGCCTGCGGCGATGCACAGGGTACCGCCTTCGGGCATCGCCTCGATGGCGTTGGTGATCAGGTTCATCAGACACTGCTGGATCTGGGCGTGGTCACCATAGATGCTAAAGGGCGCCGGCGGGAGCTCCAGCTCGGCCGACACGCCGGCCTTGTCCATGGCGTGGCGCAGGAGCTGGAGGATGGTGTGGGTCAGATCCACCAGGTCGAAGTGCTTGGATTCAACTCCCTTTTGCCGGGCGAAGGTCAGCAGGTTGTTGACGATGTTGCCGCAGCGCAGCGCCTCGCGCACCGACAGGTCGAGGTAGCGGGCAAAGCCGGCCAACCCCTCCTCGGGCAGCCGCTTTTCCTGAATGTACGACAGCATCAGCTTGTTGAAGGTGGTGATGCTGGTGATGGGGTTGTTGATCTCGTGGCAGACCGAGGCCACCAGGCGGCCGAGGGTCAGCAAGCGGTCCTCCTGGACGAAGCGGGCAAGGTCTTCTTTGATGAGGCGGGCCCGGGCTTCGAGGCGCAGGCTCACGTCCTGGGTGATGTCCCGGATAACATCCACGAACTGGATGATCTTTCCAAAATGGTTGACCAAGGGATAGGTGGTCACCTGGGTGATGCGCGTACCGCCGCCGGGAAGATTGACTTCGTGAATGGCGCGGGCTGGGCGACCGGTGCGCGCTGCTTCGGCCAGGGTGCAGGGGCGTCCCTCATCGGCGCACGGCTGCGAGTCGCTGTGGATCACCTCGAAGCAGTGGCGGCCGATGATGGCTTCGCGGTCGCCCCCGCTTGTGATCAGGGGCGAATCATTGCAGTTGAGGATGCGGTAGTTGCGGTCGATGACCATCACTCCGTCCGGGGACGCCTCCAGCAGGGCGGAGGCGAAGCTGGCGGTGACGCCGATCTCGGTCGCCAGGGCGGAAGGTTCATTTTCCCAATGGAGCATGTTGAGCAGCAGTTCCGAGGCCCGTCGGTCGATCAAAGCCACATCTACCGGCTTTTTCTGGGACAACTCAATCAACCGCTCGGGGTCGCCCGTCATCTCCATGAGCAGTTCCGGAAGGGGGCGGGCCATGAGGGCATCGATGCTCTCAAAGATCAGGATGCCGCCGTTCGACGCCTGCCGGCGGCATTCGGGCGTGTGGCTGGCCATCACCATGGCGACAAGCTTCAACTTTACGAAATTGGTTCGGGCGCTTTCGATGCTATTGATGATTTGCTGGCAACGTTCGCCCCTCGCCACCACGGCGACCTTGATCAGCAGGCAATCGTTGGGTTTTTTCGATTTGAGCAGGCCGTTTTTGATGGGCATATCGATCCTCAGATGTCGATTTGATCCAGGTCGAAATGCGCCCGGATTTTAAAAACCCGGGTGGCCGGCAAGTTGAGAATCTGGTCCACCCCGGTCTGGCGGCGGATGGCCTCCAGGTGGGTTTCGATCTCGTTCATGGACGGGGCGATGAAGGTGAACCAGACGTTGAGCGCATGCTCGCGCAGATAGTTGTGGGTGACTCCGGCGTGCCGGTTGACCACGGCGCTGAAGGTGTCGATCTTCTCCTGGGGCACTCGGGCCGCGCAGAGGGTGGATACGAAACCGACCTTTTCGGGGACGAAGTTACCGCCGATGCGGCGGATGATGCCCTCTTGCTTGAGGCGTCGGACCCGCTCCAGGACTTCGGCCTCGGCCAGCTCGAGTTCGGCGCCGATGGCGGCGAAAGGTCGCGGGGTGAGGGGAAAATCGGATTGAATCCGATTGAGCAGGGCGCGATCGATGTCGTTTATGTCCGGCACCGTTGCCATCGGCATAGTTTCCTTGCGATAGGGGTCAGACCGGGTCAGGGCCGCCGATCCGGGTCGGCAAGGCACTGTACGATGACTTTGCGCGCGCGCGGGCCGTCAAACTCGCAAAAGAAGATGCCCTGCCAGGTGCCCAGAACCAGACGGCCTTCATCCACCGCCAGGGTCTGGGAGGCCCCCACCAGGGTCGACTTGATGTGCGCGGCGCTGTTACCTTCCCGATGCCGGTATCCGGCCGCGAAAGGCACCAGCGTGTCGAGCGCCCCGAGCAGATCGACGGCCACGTCCGGGTCGGCGCTTTCGTTGATGGTGACCCCGGCGGTGGTATGGGGCACGTAGATCAGGCAGATCCCGCTGGCGCCGGGCAAAAGGCGGCCCGCCGCCTGGCGTACCTCGGCGGTGATGTCGATCAGTTCGCTTCTTCGATGGGTGGTGACGGACAGGATCATCGGCGCCGTCAAGGAAAAAAAAGGCCCTGCACTGGCTGCAGGGCCTTGGGATAACCGAAAAACCGGTCTAAACGGGGCGGCTTCGGATCAGACGCAGCCGGTAGGCTTCGGCAGCCCGGCCATCTTGCAGGCTCCCTTGCCCGGTCCGGAAGGGAACAGCTCGTAGATGTGCTTCAGCTTGAAGCCGGTCACCTTGGAAAGGACCCGCACCATGGGAGCAATGCCGTTCTTTTCGTAGTATTCGCGCAGGGTCTTGATCACCAGGCGATGCTCTTCGCCCAGCTCATCGATGCCTTCCTCGCTCTTGACGTACTGCACCCACTCCTCGGACCAGTTGGCGTAATCGTCGATGAAACCGTCTTCGTCGACGTTGAAGGTCTTTCCTTGGAATTCAACTTGCGGCATGACAACGTCCTCCTTGCAGTCTTGAGTTTATTTGATGGCGTTCCGCCTGATGTTAGTCGATTTTCAGTGCCGAGTATCGAAACGTTTTCCTAACCGAATTGCCCCGGGAAGTCAATATCAATTTGAGTATTTTCCCATTTGCGCGGCCGATCAGTATTCTTTGGGCATTGCGTTGAGCTGGGCCAGGGTGAAGACCGGACCGTCCTTGCATACGAAGTACTGGCCCACGTTGCAGTGGCTGCACATGCCGATGCCGCATTTCATGCGGTTTTCCAGGCTCATGACGATGTGGTCGTGGGCGTAGCCGCGCGCGTCCAGCACCGGCTGGGTGAACTTGATCATGATGGGCGGACCGCAGATGATAGCGTAGGTATTCTCGTCGGCCGCGGGGGCCTTCTGGTCGGTGATGGTGGGCACGAAGCCCACGTTGTACTTCCAGGACGGGTCCTGGGTGGCATCCACCGTGATGTGCATGTGGATGTCGTCCCGGGCCTCCCAGGCGGCCAACTCCTGGCGGTACAGGAGCATCCCCGGGGTGCGGGCCCCGTAGATCACGTGGATGTCGCCGAAGCGTTCCCGGTTGGCCAGCATGTAGATGATCGAGGAACGCAAGGTGGTGAAGGCGAAGCCGCCGCCGATGATCACCACGTTCTTGCCCGCCAGCAGGTCCCAGGGGTACCAGTTGCCCAGAGGGCCGCGGATCCCCATCACATCGCCTTCTTTCATCTTGTGCAGGTGGCTGGTCACCAGACCGACTTTGTTGACGGTGAACTTGACGAACCCTTTTTCCGTGGGCGAGGAGGCGATTCCGATAGGAATCTCCCCTTTTCCGGCGATGGACAGTTCGGCGAACTGGCCCGGACGGTAGGCGAATTTCTCCTCGTCGGCCGGGTCGAGGAAACTGAACTTGAAGGTCTTCAGATTCTTGTCTTCGGTTTCGATCGTGATCTCGTCGATGCGAACCGGATAGGGCAGGTAAGGATTTGGCTGCACGGGGTCCCCCTTTGTCAAGCGACCTTGCAGGCGGCGTTTTGGCCGTAGCCGTTCATCAATTCACAGACCCGGCGGATGTCGATGTTCACCGGGCAGTACTGGACGCATCGGCCGCAGCCCACGCACTGGATGCCGTCGCCGTATTTGTCGACGTAGTACTTGAGCTTGTGCATGAAGCGCTGGCGCACTCGCTGGACCTTCTGACCCCGGGGGTTGTGGCCCGACCCGTGCAGGGTGAAAAGCGGAAACATGCAACTGTCCCAGTTGCGCAGACGGATTCCCTGATTGCCGCGGGTTTCGTCCTGGATGTCGAAGCACCAGCAGGTGGGGCACAGGTAGGTGCAGGTACCGCAGTTGATGCAGGCAAAGGCGACGTCCTGCCAGAAATTGGCCGCGTAGAGTTCGAGCTGGGGAATCTGGGCCAGCCGGTCGGTGGGCACCGTGGACACCACCCGGGCCTCGGCGGCGCTGCGCCGCTGGGCGATGCGGGCCTCGGCCTCGGGGTCGGCCGGGGTCCGCCAGCCGGCGGTCTGGAGAAACGCCGCCCCCTTGTCGGTGATCGTTTTGGCCAGATAGTGGTTCTCTTCGTCCACCAGCAGGACATCCAATCCCTCCTCGTGGTAGGGGCCGCATCCGGCGCTGGTGCAAAAGCAGGTGCTGCAGGGCCGGTCGCAGGCCAGCCCCACGAAGACCGTGGCGGCGTAGTTGCGCAGCCAGTAGACGTCCTTGACATCCGGGGCCTCGAAGTTGCGCCGCACCAGCACGAAGCTGTAGGCGTCGCAGGGGCGCACGGCCAGGGCCGCCCGGGGCGCGGGGGCCGGCGTCTCCTTGAGGACGTGGGCTTCGGGATCTCGGGAATCAAGGCTGTATTCGAAAAGGACCTCGCTCTGGGGATAGACCACGGCCCGGGCCGAGGTGCGGGTGTTCGGGCCGTCCAGATCCGGGGTCTGGCCGGCGGCGAGGGCGTCGAACTGATACAGGGCCCCCTGCTTGACCGGCCCGAAGAGCCGGTACTGCGCTTCGGCCGCCGCCAGCCCCTGGGCCCATAGCTGTTTGTCGATCTTGATGCAGGTCATAGCGTCCGCCTCTATCGGAACAAGTCGGTTGGATTACTTGATGAACGGTTCCGGATCCTCGGGCCGGTAGGTATCCAGCGGGGGCCGCTGCTCCAGGCTCAGGCCGGCTTCCCAGCCCCACATTTCGTAGGCGTCCTTTTCCAGCTTTTTGGTGAACAGGCGCATGTTGATGCCCACCGGGCAGGCCCGCTCGCAGCTGCCGCAATCGGTGCAGCGGCCGGCGCAGTGGTAGGCGCGTAAAAAATGGAAGGTGCGCACGTCCACTGGATTCTGGCTCTTGCCCACCCACTGGGGCATGGCCTCGTCCACGAAGCAGGTGGGGCAATAGCACAGGGGGCAGGCGTTGCGGCAGGCGTAGCAGCGCAGGCAGGGTGCCAGCAGCGCCTCGAAGTAGTCCCACTTTTCCTTGGCGGACAAGCCTTCGATGGCCCGCACGTCCGCGTAGCGGTCCACCTCGGTCTGCTCGGAAACCGGATCGCCCACCAGCTCGTCGTGGATCACCGGGTTGCGGTGATGGCAGACGGCGCAGTTGGCCTGGAGCACCTCTCGGCGCTGGTGGACGGTTTCGAATCCGTCTCCCCGGACCACCACGCGCTCGCCGTCCTCCTCGACGGCCAGGACTTCGCCGGGGGCCAGATTCTTGAGGCGCCGCTTGTCGATCATGCCGGTGCATGGCACCCCGATGATCGTCAGCTGTTCACGTTTGATCTTGTTTTCAATGATGTGGGTGACGATGTTGCGGCTGTCGCAGCCCTTGGCCACGACGCCGATCCGGGCCTCGGTGCGGCCGGTGAGGTAGTTGGCCAGGTTGATGCCGCAGCTGCCGTCCCACACGAGCTGATCCACCGCGTCGGCCCGGGTGACGAAGCAAGGCTCGTTCATCATCGGCATCGACCCCTTGCGAAAGCCGATGACCATCTCGACCTGGCAGTCCTTGAGCAGGCGTCCGGCGATCTCGCGAATCTTGTCGGTATAAGCTCCCATGTCAGGCCACCTTCAGCTCTTTTTTCACGAAGTTCTCGTTGGGCCCCAACTGGCGCACCGCTTCGGTCACCTGTTTGACCACCTCGACGAACTTGGTCGATTCGGCCGAGGAGATCCAAGAAAAATGGACCCGGCCCGGTTCAACTCCCATGTGCTCCAGCAGGTTCTGCAGGAGGGCGAATTTGCGGCGTGCGTAGTAATTACCTTCCAGGTAATGGCATTCGCCGGGATGTCACCCCGACACCCAGACCCCGTCCGCCCCTTCGCGCAGGGCCGCCAGGGCGAACTTGGGGCTCATCCGTCCGGTGCAGGGGATGCGGATCACCCGGATGTTGGGCGGGTATTCCATGCGGCTGACCCCGGCCAGGTCGGCGGCCCCGTAGCTGCACCAGTTGCACAGAAAGGCTACGATTTTCGGTTCCCATTGGGCCATATCGTCTTCTCCTTGGTGTTGTGCCGCGCCGCCGTGCGGCGCGGTCCGGCTGGGCGGCCTAGACCGCCTCGTTCATGGCGAATATCTGCGCAAAGATCTGGTCGTTGTCGAATCCCTTTAGGCGGATGGCCCCGGAGCGGCAGGAGGCCACGCAAAGGCCGCAGCCCTTGCACAGCACCGGGTTGATCTCGGCCCGGTTGGGCCAGAAGCGCTCCTCGGGGCCGCGGAAGGACGGGGCCGAGTAGGGGCACACCGAGACGCAGACCCCGCACATGCTGCACAGGACCGGGTTGACCTCGGCCACCTGGCCGCTGGTGTTGATGGTCTTGCGCGCCAGGAGGGTCACGGCGCGGCTGGCGGCCGCCTTGCCCTGGCTCACCGCCTCGTCGATGGGCTTGGGATAGTGGGCCATGCCGCACAGGAAGACCCCGTCGGTGGCGAACTCGCTGGGGCCCAGCTTGGCATGCTTTTCCACGAAGAACCCATCGTCGTTGAGGGGCAGCTTGAAGAACTGGGCCAGGGCCGTGTTGTTGGGCGGCACGATGGCCGTGGCCAGGGTCACCAGGTCGGCGCTGATCTCCACCGGGCGGCCCAGGATGGGGTCGGTCAGGGACACGCTGATCCGATCGGTGGCCGTCTCGACGCGGGGTTTGGCCTCCAGGCTGTAGCGGATGAAGATCACGCCCTTTTCACGGGCCTCCTTGTAGAGGTACTCGCGCTCGCCGTAGGTGCGGATGTCGCGGTAAAGGACGTAGACGTTCATCTGCGGGCTGCGGGTCTTGAGCTGCAGGGCGCTGTCCATCGTGTGGGTGCAGCAGACCCGGCTGCAGTAGGGGCGCTGTGGCTCGCGGCTGCCCACGCACTGGATGAAGACGACCGTCTCGACACGATCCAGAATCGGATCGTCGGCCTTGAAGCGGGCGTCC
>CALJLV010000011.1 GCA_937982505.1 uncultured Desulfobacteraceae bacterium
TGGATCATTTTTTCCCAAAGGCCGATTTTCCCACCAGGGGCTGAATCAATCCCCTGGCCGCAAGCCTGAGTGGGCTCAGGGCATGGCGGCCAGCTTGCCGTAGTCAAACACCTGCGCGTAGGCCGTCAGCTCGTCCCGGGTCACGTCGGCGCCCTCGAAGATCACCAGGAAGCGGTTGGCCACCATGATGTTGATGCTGCCCTGCCGGTCGGCTTCGCTGTACTTGACGATGGCCTTCTGGCCCTTGATCTTTTCCAGCTTGCCGCCGTCGGAAGCGGCAAAGGCCGGGTTGGTGAACATCACCATCATTCCCTGCATCAGCGGGGAGTCGGTGACGATCTGCACCTCTACCGAGGCGTTCTCCTTGACATAGCGGCGGCCGGCCGAGACGCCGCCGCCGAACATGGCGGCCCCCATCGCCTGGGATTCGGCCTCTTCGGCGGTCCACCCGTCCAGGGGCTCGGGCAGCAGGTCCACCAGCTGGCCGCCCTTCTTCTGGCCGATGAGCTGGGCCGCGTAGTTGAGGCTTCCCACGGCATCGCCGAACTTGCCGGCGTTGTAAGCTTCCAGGGCCTCGTTGATGGAATCGATGACATCGTCGGCCTGGGCCGAACCGCACCAGATCAACAACACGATAGTCAGCAGCGCGATTGTGCGCCACCCGCTGCGGCGTCGCATAGTCCCTCCCTTTTTTATCCGGTTTGATAGCGTGAGCGTTTCTTGGTCCAGCCGCTAAAGGCTGTCGCAACCTACCCGTCGCCATCCGGGCTGTCAAGATGGGATTGGCGCGGATCGCCCGCTCGGCCGGGCCGCTACGGCGCGGGCGGTTGCGGCGGCCATCCGGACCGGCCGGCCCAGGACCCTAGAGACGGGCGCGGTCAATGGGTGGGGCCCAGCGGTTCGAGGACCACGGCGCTGCGGGCCGGCAGATAGAGGCGGATCTCGGCGCGAGCCGGGGAAAAACGCCTGTAGGTCTGCTCGGGCGCGAGCCGGCCGTGGCCTCCGTAGCGCGGGGCGTCGGTGTCCAGGATCAGGCGGTAGGCCCCATCCGGGGCCGGGATGGCATAATCGGTGTGGGACCGAGCGGGGTGAAAATTGAAGGCCAGGACCAGGCCGCGGCGCTCGAGGGCGATCACCTTGTCGTCCGGGTGTTCCGTGAGTAACCGGGGCATCCTTCCGTCCAGCAGGCCCCAGCCGGCCGCCAGGCGCAGCATGTCGCGGTCGAAGCGGCCGATCTGTTGGTAGCGCAGCATCGGATCGTCGGCCAGCGACCACTGGCGCCGCGCATGGGCGAATGACCAGCCGTTGCCCTCGCGCGGGAAATCGATCCAGTCCGGGTGGCCGAACTCGTTGCCCATGAAATTGAGGTATCCGTGGCCGGCGGTGGCCAGGGTGATCAGGCGGATCATCTTGATCAGGGCGATGCCGCGGTCCACGGCCAGGTGGCGCTCGGTGACCGCCATGTGGTGGTACATGGGGGTCCCGATGAGGCGGAAAACCAGGGTCTGGTCGCCCACCAGGGCCTGGTCGTGGCTTTCGGCATAGGCGATGGTGCACTCTTCCACCCGCCGGTTGGTCAGCTCGTGCCAGAGGGTCCCCATGGGCCAGTCCTGGTCGGCGGTGTCCTTGGCCAGGCGGATCCAGTAGTCGGGCACGCCCATGGCGAAGCGGTAATCGAAGCCGATCCCGCCCTCGGCCTCCGGGGCCGCCAGCCCGGGCATCCCGCTCACGTCCTCGGCGATGGTGACGGCATCCGGCCGCACGGCATGGACCACCCGGTTGGCCAGGGCCAGGTAGTACAGGGCGTTTTCGTTCACCTCTTCTCCGAAATAGGCGCCGTATTCCCTGAAGGCGCGCCCCAGGCCGTGGTGATGGTAGAGCATGCTGGTGACCCCGTCGAAGCGGAATCCGTCCACCCGGAATTCGTCCAGCCAGTAGCGGCAGTTGGAGAGCAGGAAATGGAGGACCTCGATGCGGCCGTAGTCGAAGAGAAAAGACCCCCAGGCGGGGTGCCGACCCCGGTCTCCGGCCGGGGTGTACTGGGCGTCGCTGCCGTCCAGCCGGCCGATCCCCTCCACCGTGTTGTTGACCATGTGGGAATGGACCAGGTCCATGAGGACCCGCAGGCCGGCTCCGTGGGCCGCGTCGATGAGTGCCTTGAGGTCGTCCGGGGTGCCGAAGCGGGAGGTGGGGGCGAAGAAGCTCGACACCTGATAGCCGAAGCTGGCGTAGTAGGGGTGCTCCTGCAGGGCCATGAGCTGGAGCGTGTTGTAGCCGGCCTCGCGCACCCGGGGCAGTACGTCCCGGGCAAATTCCCGGTAGGTGCCGATGCGGCCGGCCTCGGGTGCCATGCCCACATGGGCCTCGTAGATCAGGGGAAAGGGGGGCGGCGGCGGACTGAGACTGCGCCAGCGGTAGGGTTCGGGCGGGTCCCAGACCTGGGCGGAAAAGATCAGGGTCTCCGGATCCTGAACCACGCGCCGGGTCCAGGCGGGGATGCGTTCGCCGCCGCCGCCGGGCCATTCCACCCGAAGGCGGTAGAGGCTCTGGTGGCCCAGGGTCTCGGGGGGCAGTTCGACGGCCCAGTCCCCGCGGGCATTGATGCGCCGCAGGGCGAAGCGTGGATCGGGCCGCCAGCCGCTGTGGTCTCCGATGAGGTGGACGGCCCGGGCTTCCGGGGCCCATTCGCGAAAGACCCACCCGCCGGGCCGGCGGTGCAGTCCGTAATAGGTGTGGCCCGCGGCGAAGGCGGCCAGGTCCGGGCTGTTGACCGTCAGGCGTTTTTCCAGGGCGGCGGCCGCCCCCAGCCGGCTTTCGATCACCGCGGCATGGGGCGCCAGGTAGGGGTCGCGGGCCACCAGGCGCCGCATTCTGGCGCGGATCGTGTCCGGCGAGGGTCCAGGGGGCGGCACGGGCGTCCTATTCGACGATCAGGGGGCGCTCGAGCATCCTTTCGTACAGCTCGATGTAGCGCCGCGCCGTGACCGCGTGGGTGAAGGTCCGCTGGCTGTCGCGCATGATGCGCCGGATCTGGTTCCGGCGCACGGATTCGGGCAGGCGGTGGAAGGCCATGGCCTGTTCGATGGCCCAGAACAGGCCATGGCTGTCGAAATAATCGAAGCGAAACCCGTTGCCCGTGTTCTGGTCGACATTCAAGTGCGTGATGGTGTCGTGGATTCCGCCGGTGTTGTGAACCACCGGCAAGGCGCCGTACAGCGGGGCGATCATTTGGGGCAGGCCGCAGGGTTCGAAGCGCGACGGCATGAGCATGAAGTCGGCCGCGGCATACCCCTGGCGCTCCAGGTCGCCGCTGAAGTTGCACACCGCCACGCGGCGCTGGAAGTTGTGATGGGCCACGATGTCGCGAAAGACCTGCTGGTAGGCCCCGTTGGCCACGATCACGATCTGCAGGCCCTCGTCCCAGAAGGTGGAAATCGTCCGGTAGAGGATGTCCGCAAGCAGCTGGCACCCCTTCTGGATCGGATCGAGGCGGTGGGGCCAGAAAAAGACCGGTGCGTTCTGGTTCACCACCAGCCCCAGGGCCTGCTGCAGGAGGCCCTTGTTTTCTGCCTTGGCCGGCAGGCAGTCATCCGGTCCGTAGCGCCGCGCCAGGGCCGTGTCCGTCTCCGGCCGGAAGGAAGGATCCGGGGCGTTGAGGATCCCCGCGGCGCAGTCGGCATGGTATTTGTTGGTCAGTTCGCGTCGCAGGTGGCCGTCCACGAAATCATGCCGGCCTTCGGCGATTTCCCTCAGGAACGTGGGGCTGACGGTGTTGACGAAGTGGGCGGCGAAGACCCCGCTGGTGAGCAGATCCACCGGGACGGCCTCGCGGGCCTGTTCGTATTCGTCCACAAACTGGCGATAGTAGAGGTGCTGCCAGAAATAGGCCGCATCGATGCCCCGATCCTCGATTTCGGCCAGGGTGCTGGTGACCGTGTGCACGTTGTGCAGGGTGAAAAGGCAGGGGATTCCGGCCCGGCGGGTCATGCCGGGGATCAACCCCGTCATCCAGTCGTTGCAGTGGATCAGGTCGGGGCGCACCCGGGGCAGGATGTTGTTGATCACCTCGCGCTGGAAGGCCAGGGCGATCTTGAGGTTGTCACGGCTGTAGTTGGCGTAGACGTGGTCCACGTAGAAAAAGGCCCGGTCTTCGGCCAGGTGGATCCGGTCGTCGGGCATCTTGGCCCGGATGGCCTCCAGCTCCCGGCCCGGGTAAAGGCCGTTGGCCTCATGCATGAACATGCGCCGGTAGTCGGGGATGGCCACATGCACGTCGGCCCCCTGTTCGAACAGGGCGCTGATCAGGGCCGCCGACACGTCTGCCAGACCGCCGGCCTTGGCCTTGAGGTAGTTGGCCGCATTGCCCATCCCGTCGGGCAGATAGGTCACCTCGGGGGTGACGATGAGGATGCGCGGATTTTTCTCCCGGTGACGCATGGCATCGGACCCGTGGCAGGGGTGAATTCCAAATCAGGACGGATTCCTGTCAGGGTAGCGCAATTGTGGGCCATCCGCAATCGGCGATGGCCGATTCCCGTTAGGTCCAGGCGATCAGCCCGGGGATAAACCGCAGCAGGCCGTCGCCCCGGGGCACCACCCGGGCGGTGAACCCGTAGCGTCCGGCGCTGCCGCAGGGAATGGTGCAGGCATACCGGTAGCGGCCGCCGCCCAGCTCCTCGGCCACCGCCATGGGTTCCACATGGCTGACCGTCAGGGCTTCCAGGGACTTGATCACCCCGTAGTAGACCTCCACCTCCACTTCTTCGGGCCGAAGGTGGCCCAGGTTGACGGTGGTGCGCACCTCGAGCGCATCTCCGACCCGGAAAGGGCCGGCGGCCGAACTTTCCGGGGGCGCGACCCTCACTGCGTGCCATTCGCTGATCAGGCGCTGGCGCTGGGCGTACAGTCGTCTGGCCTGGGCGGCGCCGCCGGCCAGGAGCTCGCGGTGGTTTTTGTCGGCCGGCCCGTAAAAGTCGTTGTCGTACTGGGCCAGCATGCGGTGGGCGCAGAAACCGGAGATGGCCATCTTCATGGAGGCCTTCATCATGGCGATCCAACGGTTGGGTACGTCCCCGTTGCGGCGCTCGTAGAAGGTCGGAATTACGTCGTTTTCCAGGATATTGTAAAGCGCCTGCCCCTCCACCAGGTCCTGGTAGGCCTCGTCTTCGTAAATTTCGCCGCTGCCGATGCGCCACCCGCGGTCGTCGCGGAATCCCTCGCACCACCAGCCGTCCAGGACGCTCAGGTTCAGCACCCCGTTGGCCGCGGCCTTCATCCCCGAGGTGCCGCAGGCCTCGTAGGGCCGGCGCGGGGTGTTGAGCCAGACATCGCAGCCCTGGACCAGGTGCCGCGCCAAGTAGATGTCGTAGTCCTCGATGAAGACCACCCGGTGGCGCACCCGAGGGCGCTGGGCGAACTGGACCAGACGCTGGATCAGGGCCTTGCCTTCGTTGTCCCGCGGATGGGCCTTGCCGGCGAAAAGCAGCTGAATCGGGCGGGTCTGGGAGGTGATCATGGCCTCCAGGCGGTCCGGATCCTGGAGCAGCAGGGTGGCGCGCTTGTAGGTGGCAAAGCGGCGGGCGAAGCCGATGGTCAGGACCTCCTTGTCGAGGACCGCCTCGGCTTCCTGCATGGCGGCCTTGGGGGCGTTGCGCTGGCTGTACTGGCGCACCATGAGGCGCCGGCAGGCGTGGATCAGGCGCGAACGGGCCATCTCGTGGGCGCGCCACAGTTCTTCATTGTAGATCTGGTCGATGCGGTTGAAGGTTTCCGGGGTGCTGGTGTGCAGGTACCAGTCCGGTCCGAGGTAGCGCTCGAAGAGCCGGGCGTTGTCCACCGAGATCCACGAGGCGACGTGCACCCCGTTGGTCACGTGGCCGATGGGGACCTCGTCCTCGGGGCGGCCGGGCCAGATGTGGGCCCACATGCGCCGAGCCGTGGCCCCGTGCAGCTCGCTCACCCCGTTGCAGTACATGGTGTTGCGCATCCCCAGAACGAACATGGAGACCGGGGCGTGGGGGGTCAGCTGCCCCCAGGAGAGGATTTCGTCCACGGTGGTGTTGAGCCGCTTTTCGAAGGGGACCAGGTAGGGGCGCACCAGGTCCGGGGGAAACTCGTCATGACCGGCGGCCACCGGGGTGTGGGTGGTGAAGATCGTGGCCCGCGGGGCGATTTCCCGGGCCGTGGCCAGATCGACCCCCTGGGTTTCCATGATCTGGGCCAGGCGTTCGATCCCGGCAAAGGCGCAGTGGCCTTCGTTCAAATGAATGACGGTGGGCTGAAGCCCCATGGCGGCCAGGGCCCGCAGGCCGCCGACGCCCAGGAGCACTTCCTGGGCCAGGCGCCGCACCGCCTCGCCGGCGTAGAGCCGGTCGGTGATTTCACGCAGGGGCGGGGGGTTTTCCGGGACGTTGGTGTCCAGCAGATAGAGCTGGACCCGCCCCACGTCGATGCGCCACACGGCGGCATGCAGGGTGCCCTCGGGGCCTTCAATCTCGACGGTCACGTCCCGGTCGTCCTTGTCCTTGGCCCGGTTCAGGGGCAGGACGAAGAGGTCGGTTTCCGGGTAGTTTTCCTGCTGCCAGCCGTTCTGGTCGAGAAACTGGTGAAAGTAGCCGCGGCGGAAAAGAAGGCCGATCCCCACCAGGGGCACGCCCATGTCCGAGGCGGCCTTGAGGTGGTCGCCGGCCAGGATCCCCAGCCCCCCGGCAAAGAGGGGCAGGCTTTCGTGGATGCCGAACTCCATCGAGAGATAGGCGATGAGGCCGTCTTTGGGATAACGATGGAGGGATCTTTCGGTGGGCAGTTCGACTTCGATTTCAAACAGGTTGCGTACCCGGTCCAGGTGGGCGAGGAAGGTCTCGTCGCTGGCCAGTTGCTCCAGGCGCTGCTGGGAGATGCGGGTGGAAAAGGCGATGGGGTTCTCGTTGCATTTATCCCACAGGACCGGGTCGATGCGCCGGAACAGGTCATTGGCCTCGGTGTTCCAGCACCACCAGAGGTTGCGGGCCAGTTTTTCGAGGAAAGACAGTGATGCGGGAATGTTGGGGTAGACTTGAAAGGTTTGGAAACGGCTCATGGAAAAGGGTTTTCCTTGCTGTTTGAAAGACGGTTGTCCGCAAGCGGGCGGGCGGGCGGCGGCGCCCTCGGTGGGCGTTAAAGGCCTTGATCCGGATGGGCCGCGTCAGATCGCGGCGGTTATGAAAAACAGCGGCGGTCACCTTTTCGGGACGCCCGCCGTCATCTTCGTTACCCCTATACAATGGTTGGGGTGCCGTGGCAAGCGGGGCGTGGCCCGGCCCCGGCACCCGGCCAACCTCCCGCGAAAACCGAAATGCGCCCCTGGCAACCGAACACCGAGACGGGGTTCAGCGCTTCGACCGGTTCGGCGTTCGTGCCATCCTGCGCCCGTTTGGGGTCTCCGACATTTCACGCAAGGGCGGCGTCATCGCCGTCCGGGGGAGGCGAAGATGGCGGATGGGCTGGGCTTGCTGGCGCTTCTGATCGGCAAGAGGGCCGCCGCTCAGTCCGGTGGATGCAAGCGGTGCCAGACCCGCAGCAGTTCGCTGACCCCCCAGGCCTGGGCGTCGCAGCCCCGGGGCGTGTGGGGGGCGTCGCCGTCGAGAATCTCCGGGATCTGGCCCAGGCAGCCGCGCTCCATCAAGCGCAGGCCGCTTTCCAGCCAGGCCCGGGCCGTGGGGATGGCCCCCGGCCCCAGGGCCGTCACCCAGGCTTCGCAGAAAACGGGAAGCATCCAGGTCCAGGCCGTGCCGTTGTGATAGGCCGGTTTGCGCTGGCGGTCCTCGTCGCCCAGATAGCGTCCCTGGTAGGGATGGCACGGATCGTTGAGCATCCGGCCCTCGTGCGCCACGGGCAGTGGATGGGCGACGGGCCGGTCGGCCAGGCTGCGGATGGCCCCGGGAACCAGCAGTTCGCGGCAGGCCATGACCACGGGAACCGCCACGGCCGGATCGGTGATGGTGCCCAGGGTGACGGCCAGCAGCTGGTTGGGCCGCAGGGCGTCGTCCGGTTCGGCCTGGCGGGCCGGGGTGCCGGCTTCGGCGTGGCGGCAGTCCACCAGATGCCCCAGGGCTGGATCCCAGAACAGGGCCTGGATCGATCGGGCCGCACGATGGGCCAGTTTCCGCCAGTCCGGTCTGCCCTTGGGATCCACCTGCGCCAGGAGGGTCAGGGCGGCCTGCCACAGGGCCTGGATCTCGACGGGGTATCCCTGCCGGGGAGAGCCGGCCGGGTAGTTGGTGTCCATCCAGGTGAAGTGGGCCGGACTGAAGAGCAGGCCGCTTGCCGGGTCCAGGGCCACCCCGTTGGGCGCTCCGGCGCAAAGGCCGCGGCCCAGGTCGACGAGGACCTGGCGCAAAGAGCGTCCCTTGCAGTCGGCGGCGAGCAGGTTCGCCTTCCCCGAAGACTTCAGGTAGTCACTGCAGGCCACGCAGAACCACAACGGGGCATCCGAGGTGTTGCGGTCGGCCGCGTCCCGGCCCCGGATCATGTTGGGCAGGGTCCCGTCCCTTTCGAAGCCGGCGAACTGGACCAGGATATCCCGGGCCTCGGCCATCCGGCCGTCGGCGATGAGGCCCCGCACGGCGATGAGGGTGTCGCGGCCCCAGTCGAGAAACCACGGATAGCCGGCGATGATGGTGCGGTGCCGGTCGCGCCGTACCACGAACTGGTCCAGGGCCCGGGCCAGAAGAACGGGCGGCGGCGGCGGAGGTGGCGGCTCGAGGGCCACCGCCTCGGGATTCTCGGCGGGCGCGATGGCTTCTGATTCCGCGGTGGCCACCAGCACGGCCCGGTCGCCCCCTTTGAGCGGGATGCGAAAATAGCCCGGGCTGAACAGGTCCGAATCCGGATCCATCCCCCGTTCGGCCTCCAGGGGGCGGTGGACCATGTAATGCCATTCGGGTTCCGGATGGAAGGTGCCCTGGGGGGCGAGCATCGTCAGACGCCGGTCCGGATGGGGGGTGAAGCAGAAGCCCCGGGGCGAAGGGGTCACGGCCGGGGGCCAGCGGTGCTCGGGACCGCTGTAGGCCTTGGTCAGCTCGTGAAAGCTGCGGTCTTCGATGTCTGGCCGCACGATGAGCTGCACCGGGCGCAAGTCGCCCAGGCGATCGGGGGCGTCGCGGCTCGCGCGGCGTTCGAAGGTCAGGGTGATGGCGTTGCGGCCGGCCTGCATGGCGGCGCGCAGCGCCAGGTTCAGATGCTGCCCCTGGCCGGCCGGCACGGTAAAGTGCCAGCAGGGTCTTGCGGCGTCGTCGACGAAAAACCGTTCCAGGCAATCGCGGGTCAGTTCGGTGGAGTAGCCCTGGAACACGATCCAGGCCCGGCAGCGGGCCAGCAGGATCCAGCGGTCCACCGGGACCTGGTCGTCCAGGTTGGCGGCCAGCAGGGCGTCGTATTTGCTCTGCAGACGGCCCCAGGCCGCCGCGGCGCGCAGCATCCCGCCGCGGCCGTTGGTGAGCAGCGCCAGCAGCGGGGCGTCGGCCTCGGCCCGCCCGAAGACCAGACGCAGGCCCCGGCCGTCGGGAGGTGGCAAAAAAAGCAGGGGCCCGTGACCGCGCCGTCCCCGGCCGGGGGCGCCGAAGACCGCCAGGTGCAGCTCCCGGGTGGTCCATTGCGCGACGTCGGGCAGGGGGTTGAGCAGCGCGAAAAAACCGCCCTCGCGCAGCGGCAGGCCCTCCTCGACGCCCAGGGTCCGTTCCGCCTCCACCAGGTGGACGCGGAATCGATGCGCGGCGCGCACCAGGATAAAATGCCCCGGGGGGATCATCACCTGGCGCTTGAGATCCTGGGGCCACCGCCAGAGCGTCACCGCGGGGGCCGGCGGAAGGGACGGATCCAGACGGGCGCACAGGGCTTGCGGATCGGTTCGCAGCGGCTCCACATGGGCTTCGGGTTGAAAGGCGCCCAGGTCCCCGTCCCCGTAGAAATGGCGCCGGATGCGCAGCACCACGGCCCGCAGCCGCTGCTCGAGAATCCGGGGCGGCAAGGTCCCATCGGTTTGGGGGGAGCGGTCCACCAGGGACAGATCTTGCGGCCTGCGCGTCAGGCAACGCACCTGGCCCGGCGCCAGATCGCAGGCATGCACGCCGTCGCGGGTGGTGACGGTCACCGCTTGGCCTTCCAGCAGGTCGATCCACGGCCCGCCGGCCGCGTCGGCGCGCCAGCGGGCCGTGACCCCCTGGCGGTCGTCGAGGTTGGCGGCCATCCAGAGCCGTTCCTGGGCGCCGTTGCGGCTGCGTTCGACCACCACGTAGTTTCCCTCACCGGTCTGCACCAGGCGCTGGTGGATGCGGTCGTGAAAGAGCGGGTGGCGGCGCAGCAGGGCGTGCAGCCGGTCCAGATGCTCCACCAGGTTCGCTGCGGCGCCCCAGTTGAGGCTCGGGGCCCCATGGACATCGATCTTTTCGGTGGCCAGCCATTCGACCCCGTTGGCGAAGGCGAACCCTCCCTGGTGGGCGCACAGGGCGCACAGGGCCGTGCGCAGGCGGGCAAAGGCCTGGGAGCGGGCCGCCAGGCGGTTGTTGTCGTGGGTTTCGGCAAAGTGGACCAGGGCTCCGTCGCCCTCGGCGATCTGGTTGGACGGGGGCAGGTAGTACTCGATCTGGCCGCGGTCGTAGTTCTGGAACAGCTCCGAGTAGGCCCAGTTGAAGTTGGCCTCGCGCAGCAGGGCCCGGGTTACGGAGATCTTGCCCCCCAGCCCTTCGAGAAAGAAGATCGTGCGGGGGAACTGTTCGCGCACCGCGGCGATAATGTAGCGCCAGGCCTCCAGGGGGATCATGTAGCCCGCGTCGCAGCGAAACCCGTCCACGCCGCGGCGGCACCAGGTCAGGAAAACCTCGGCCATGTAGCGCCATAGGCCCGGCCGGCTGTAGTCGAGGCGGGTCAGGTCGGCCCAGACCACGCCCCAGGCTCCGGGGGTTTCGATGCGTCCGGCCCCGTCGCGCACCAGCCATTCGGGATGCTCCCCGTGGAGCCGCGCCGCCCAGCCGGTGTGGTTGATGGCGATGTCCAGCAGCAGGCGTCCCTCGTAGCCGTGGACGGCGTCCACCAGTTCGAGAAACTGTTCCAGGGGGGTGGCGGTCGGATCGAAAACCGCCAGGGCCGGGTCCACCTCGGTAAAGCTCAACGCGGCGTATGGGCTGCCGAACCGGCCCATGCGGGCATAGGTGGTGGGGGTGGGGTGGATGGGCAGCAGCTGGAGGATGCGGCAGCCGAGGCGGTTGAAGATAAAATCGAGATGGGCGATGAGATCCCGGAAGGTGCCCGAGGGCGGGATGACCGTGTAGCCGGTGCGATCCAGAAGGTTGATGGACTCCGGATCGCCGGCGGGTCCGTGCCCCTCGCGGTTGGGGCCGAACTGGCGCACGAAGGCGTTGTAGATGATGTTGGCGCAGCAGGTAACGGCCGGCTCTACCTTGAGGGCCACGTTTTCCCCCGGAGGCCAGAGGGGTTCCCCGCCCGGGTCCGGCAGGAAGAAGCATTTGGCCTCGAACTGCCCGATTTCCGCCAGCGGCAGACGCGCCTCGAAAGTCACGGCATCCAGTCGGCGCATGGCCACGTCGTACCAGTCGTGGCCGGCAAAGGGGCGGTGAACCTCCACCGCGGCGATGATTTCGCGGCGGCGGATGGCCGCGTGGCCGATGTTGGTGCGCACCCAGGCCTCGCCCGCCATGGGATGGGGCAGATTGAGGGTCAGGGTCAGGACGTCGCCGGCGAAGCGGATCAGATGGCGGCCGGGGGCCGGCTGCTGGATGAGGGTCTCAAGATGGGTCATGGGGGTGCGGCTGGGTCGCGGGAGGCCGACCCGTCGGACGTGCCCGACCGGTCAGGCCCCAGCGGTCAGCTTTCCATTCCAAAAAAGTTGATTATCAGGTAGCTCAGGTGCTTGCGCAGCACGGCGAAGGAAAAATGCCTGGCGGCCACCGCATAGTTGGTCTCCACCATGCGCCGCCGACGCTCGGGGTCGAAGAGGATCTCGCGCACCATGGCCACGTTGCGCCGGGTGAGAAATCCGTCCATGGTCACCAGGTCGAAGCCGGCCGGTTCGATGTCGCGCACGAAGTTGGCGTAGCGGTTGACCAGGAGGGGTTTGCGAAAGTAGACGGCCTCGAGAAAGGCGTTGCCGAACCCTTCATAGAGACTCGGGTAGGTGATAAAATCCGCGTGGGGGTAGAGTTCCCACAGACTCAGTCCGCTGCCGTTGCCATGGTTGAGCGGGCCGTTGGGGCATGGATCGCTGGCGCGGGTCCTGACCAGGCGCAGATCGACCCCGCTGGCGCGGGCATGGTCCTGGAGCCAGTCGCGGTACTCGTAGCCTTCGTCTCCGGCCTCGTGGGAGATGATCAGCTTGCAGCGCGGATCGGCCAGTTCCCGTACCAGCTCGATGGCGTGTTCGATCCCCTTGCGCTGGACGATGCGCGTGGGCTGGACAAAGACGAGGTCCTCGGGGCCGAGGCCCAATGAGGCGCGCACCCGTTCCTTGGAAGCGGCACTGACCGCCGGGGGATGTTCGAAATCGACCACGTTGGGAATCACGGTGGAGCTGATCCCGGTGCGCAGGGCCAGCTCCTCCTGGGCCGCGGAGTTGATGGCGACATGGGCGATGTTGGGCAGGTTGGGCGGAAAAGCCATGCGGATGTAGTCGCCCACCGCGTTGACCGAAAAGCGGGTCCGCTCCCAGTAAAAATCGTGGTGGTGCGCGATGGTGGGGACCTGGGTTTCGGCCAGCAGCTCGGTCAGGGCCGCCCCCAGGGGGATGTGCATGGGGATGGTGAGTACGTTCTGGGGCACGAGCAGGTCGATGGCAAAGTCCGCCATGAAGCCGCGCAGGCGCCCTTTGAGCCGGGCCGCCAGTTCATGGATACGGTCGGAGACCTCGGGATCACGCCCCTTGCGGCCGAAAACCCGCTCGGAGATCCAGCGGTTGTCCGGGTGCTGGAAATGGGCTTCGGGCACCAGGAGACTGGCTTGCGGGTCCCGGTCGAGTTCACCGGCGAACCAGAAGCAGCGGTGGCCGGCGGCGCTGAGCACCTGGGCCCACTTGCGGGCCTCCAGGGTAACCCCGTCCGTGCCGCAGAAACGCGTGGAAACGAAACCGATGTTTTTCCCCATGCGATCTTCTCGTGTACCGCCCGAAGCCTGCCACAGGTCGGCGTTCAAAATTTCAGATCTTCCGCGATCACCGTCCCCTGGCGGATTACGGCCTGTTCGGCCCCCGAGTTGGTGAGGGTCACCCGCCCCGTGATGCGCACCCCCGGTTCGAAGCGTACATCGCCCTGGATCGCCAGCGCCAGGCAGTCCTTGAGGGACGGCTCGCCGCCCACCGGAATGCGGGCGTTGAAGTCTTCGCGGTGGGCGAAAAAGCGGGGATCGAGCTCGATCTGGATGGGTTCCAGGAGCCGCTCGGGATTGGGGATCAGGCGCCGGCGCGGCGAGAAAAGATAGCAGTCGCTGCGCACGGCCAGCAGTTCGTTGCTCGATTTGACCGGGATGAAGCGCGCCCGCGGCACCCGGACGGCCGCCGCCCCGTCGAAGCCGCCGACGGCGGCGCCCATGGCCGATTCGATCTGGTACACCGGCGGACTGTCCGGGTCGCGCGGATCGAGGGTCTTGGGGTTGAGGATCATGGGCAGGGTTAACCGCCCCTTTTGGCGAATCAGTCGGGCCAGGGCTTCGAGGTCGACCCAGATGTTGTTGGTGTTAAAAAAGTGGTAGCGCCGGATATCCCGGAAGGCCGCCATTTCCTGCCTGGGGCACTGGGCCGATTCGCGCAGGATCAGCCGCCCGTCGGCACGACTCCAGGCGATATGCCCCCCCTTGACGTCCGAGGGGGTCTTGGGGGCCACCTCCATCATGAACGGCAATTGCCGGGCGGCGAAAAAGCCGAGCAGGTCTTCGTTCATGGCGGCCCCCAGGTTGTCCACGTTGCGGATCAGGGCGTAGCGGATCCCCTCCTGGAGAAGTCGTTGCACGGTGCCCGAGACCCAAAGGGCCATGAACACGTCTCCGTGACCCGGCGGATTCCACTCCAGGCGCGGATCCGCCGGCCACTCGGCCGGGGCCAGGGAGTCGCGCAGGACCTTGGGGTACCTGTGCTGGAGAAACATCAGCGGCCACTGGACCGGCGCAATCCGCTCCAGGGCCGCCTGGGTGTCCGCGTGGGTGTTGAAGCTGTTCATCAGCGCCAGGCGCACCCGGTTGTGGGTTGCCTGGCGCACGATGATCTCCAGGAAGGTCAGCCCGTCCTTGACCCGCATGAGGGATTTGGCGCGGGTCAGTCCCATGGTGGTGCCCAGTCCGCCGTTGAGCACGATCATCACCGCCCGAGGCAGGGATTGGATCCCGGTCTGGCGGAACTCGGCCAGATCCTCGAAGGCGGGGATCTCGCTGTCGGCCACCGGCCGGATCTGGGCATCGCCGATCAGGCCGGTTTCGCCGGCGACCAGTTGACGGTAGTAGTCCCCGAAGGTGGCGATGATTTCAGGGGGCAGATGGTCCCGGGCCATCTTGGTTTCGAAGTCTCGCAGGCGGAATTGCGGCATCTGGGCTCCTCTTGGGGTTTCGGGGGCCAGCGGGGGCGGTGTCAGACCGCTTCGATCCATCCCATGGGATCGGGGCTGCGGCCGTACTGGATGTCCACCAGCTCCTGGTAGAGGCGCCGGCTCAGGGGGCCCACCTGCCCGTCGCCCACCCTCAGGACCTGGTCCCCGTACTTGAGTGCGCCCACCGGAGAGATCACCGCCGCCGTCCCGGAGCCGAAAATTTCCTTCAGGGCGCCGTTCTGGTGGGCCACCACCACTTCGTCGATGCCGATCCTGCGCTCCTCGGCCGCCATCCCCCAGTGGCGCGCCAGGGCCAACACCGAGTCGCGGGTGACCCCGGGCAGGATGCTCCCGTTGAGGGCCGGGGTGACCAGGGTGTCGCCGATGACAAAGAAGATGTTCATGGCGCCCACCTCTTCGATGTATTGCTGCTCGACCCCGTCGAGCCACAGCACCTGGGTGTAGCCGGCTCGATGGGCCTCCTCGCCCGCCAGGAGGCTGGCGGCGTAGTTGCCCGGAGTCTTGGCCTCGCCGATCCCGCCGCGCACGGCCCGGACGTAATCGCGTACCACCCAGATCTTGACCGGGTTGAAGCCCTCGGCGTAGTAGGCCCCCACCGGCGAGAGGATCACGAAGTAGCGGTAGGTGTGCGAGGCGCGCACCCCCAGGAAGGGGTCGGTGGCGATGACCGTGGGCCGGATGTACAGGGAGGTGCCCGGTTCGCTGGGGACCCAGTCGGCCTCGAGGCGCAGCAGCTGCTTCAGGCCTTCCAGGGCCAGATCGACATCCAGGGGGGGGATGCACAGGCGCCGGGCCGAACGGTTGAGCCGCTCGAAGTTGGCCCGGGGCCGGAAGAGCTGGATCTGGCCCTGGGGGTTGCGGTAGGCCTTGAGCCCCTCGAAGATCGCCTGGCCGTAGTGCAGGACCATGGCCGAGGGGGGCATGGCCATGGGACCGTAGGGTTCGATGCGCGGATCATGCCAGCCCTGGTCCGGATCGTAGTCCAGGTTGAACATGTGGTCGGTAAAGAAGGTGCCGAACCCGAGACGGGTTTCGTCGGGCTTGGGCTTGAGTTGGGCGGTGCGCGTAACGTTGATCTGCATGGGGCCTCCTGGAACAGTGATGGGGTGACACCGCGGCGGCAAAGCCCGTCACGGGGGGGATGAAAAGGCGTTTTGCCAAACGGGCAGTCCCGTCACCGGATCCACGGATCTGTCCGGGGCGGGATCCCGGTATTCCGTCAGGATCGTTTCGGCCCGGTGAATCGGGGTCGGGCCGAAGAGCCGTCCGGCGATGAAGTTTCCTTCCAGGTCGCTGACCAGGATCCGTGCGTCGGCCACGGCGGTGTCGGCCTTCAAACGGATGGTTCCCTCACAGGAGACGATATCCAGGTCGGCCTCGATGCGGTGGGTGGCGAAGACCTGCTGTGTTGTGTCGTAACATCCAACAATCACGGAGGAAAGATTGCCGGAGACCTGAAAGGTGGCCATGACCAGGCCCTCCTGGCGGCAAAAGCGTTCAATAGACGCTACCAGGTCTTCCCCAGGGGGCAGGGAAACGAGGAAACGGCGTCCGGGGTACAGCGCGATGCCGTCGATACGTGCCATGGCGAAGGTCCCTGTCGCAGCGGAGGTTGCCCCGGGAGGCGGAGCAGGCGGCCCGTGAACCGAAAAAAATCCTGATAAAATTGCTAAAAAAAGGTATCCCAGATCGAAACGAGAAATCAAGTCCGTTGTGAACGGTCCGCACGACGATCACGCGGCGCCGGGGATCGCCGCGACCCGCAAGGCCTCCGGGCGGCCGCCGCCGGCCCCCCCGGTCCATCCGCCCCCAGCCGAAAACGATGGGTCCGGCGCAAATGGATTCGAAACGCATCGGGAGGGTTGCCCTTGTTTGACTTTGACCGGCGCCTCGCGCTATGAATGCCCGAATTTCAACCAGAAAGGAAGTCCCCCATGACCGATGAGAACCTGCCAAAGGCCCATATACCCCCCGTGCGGCTTGGATACCAGAGCCGCTTTTCCTTTGCCTGCCACCCGGGGGTCAGCTGCTTTACCGAGTGCTGCCGGGGCATCGACATCGTATTGACGCCCTATGACATCGTGACCCTCAAACACCGCCTGGAGCTTTCCTCCGAGGCGTTTCTGGCCATCTATACCGAGCCGCATGTCATGGAAAAGACCGATCTGCCGGTGGTGACCCTTAAGCTGCTGGACGACGAACGCCGCTCATGCCCCTTCGTGCGCGATCACGGGTGCATCATCTATGCGGATCGCCCCTCGGCCTGCCGCTACTACCCGCTGGGCATGGCGTCGCTGATGCACAGGGAGGGGGCCGACGACGAGGGGTTTTTCTTCTTCGTTCACGAGTCCCACTGCAAGGGGTTTGACGAAAACCGGCAATGGACCGTGGCCGAGTGGCGCCAGGACCAGGGGGTGGACGAGCGCGACGCGGTCAACGCGGACTGGACCGACATCCTGGTCCATAAACGGTCGTTTCCGCCGAGCATCAAGCTCACCGACAGGAGCAAGGAACTGTTCTTCATGGCCTGTTACAACGTGGATCGGTTCCGGCGCTTTGTTTTCGAGAGCAGCTTTCTGGACCGCTACCAGGTGGACGGCGACACGGTGGCCCGGATCGGCGAAGACGACGTGGCCCTGCTGCGCTTCGGCCTGCGCTGGCTCAAGGGGACCCTCTTTCAGGTGCCCGAGACGGACAAGATCGCCCTCAGGGACGGGACCGCCGCGGCGCGCCGCCCACCGATGGCCTAAGCCCTCAAGGCAACGGCCGCCAGGTTTTCTGACGGCCATTGTCCTGTTGCCCTTCCGGATTGTCGCCCCGGGCGCCTAATAGTCCGCGTAGGCCAGTCCGCGCCAGCTTGCCGGGTCGGCCAGGCGGGCGGCGATGTCAACCCGGAAAAATTCGGCCACGGGCGCGAAGATCTCGGGGTGGCGCGCCTGGACCTGGCGCGCGGCGGCCAGAACGACTTCCAGGCCCCGGGCGGTCATCCGCCCTAAGGGGCGGCGGCACGCGCCCGAAGGCATCCCCAGAATCGTCATCAGGGTCTTGATCGCCAAGGGGTTGCGGGCCCGGCAGACCACTTCCCCCCAGGGAGTCGTTTCCCGGGTCTTGACCGTCACCAGGTCGAAAAGGGGAGCCAGGGCCTCATGCAGGCTCGCCGCGCCGGCCCGATCGCCGCCATTGAGGCGTGAAACCATCTCGACAACGGCTCGGGGAACCACGTTGGAGACCACGCTGATCACGCCGGCGGCGCCGATGGCCGGGTCCGTCATCATCTCGAAGGTCAGGGCGTCGTCGCCGGAGAGGATGGTATAGTCCGCGCCGCAGCAATGGCGGATGCGGCGCATGTTGTCCAGGTCTCCGGTGGCCTCCTTGACCGTGTTGACGTTGGCGCAGCGCCGGTAGAGCAGGGCCAGATCCTCGGCCAGGAGCTGGGCGCCGGTGCGCCCCGGGATCACGTAGGGGATCACTTCGAGGTCCGGAAAGGTCTGGGCCACGGGGGCCACGTATTCGCGCCGGATTTCAAGGGAACTCGGGCCGTTGTAGTAGGGATCCACCAGCAGGACGGCATCCACGCCGGCCGCGGCGGCATGCCGGGTTCCTTCCAGGGTTTCGGCGGTGTTGTTGCTGCCCGTGCCGGCGATGCACTGGCAGCGGCCCCGGCTCATGCCGGCCACCATCTCGATGACCCGGTTGTGCTCTTCCCAGGTGAGGGTGGGGCTTTCACCGGTGGTGCCCACCGCCAGGATGCCGGTGATGCCGTTGTCGATTTGAAAGTTGACCAGCCGACGCAGCCCGGCATCGTCGATGGCCCCGCCGGCAAACGGTGTGATCAGCGCCGTGTAGCAGCCCCTTTGCATGCTTCCCCCTCCGCGGCACGCCGCGTTGTGCGAGTTGTTTGGCAATGTGCTGGAATCGTTCGAAACGTTTCTTCGCTTGTAGGCCACAAGCCGATCGGACGTCAACCGAAAAACCGGGGGGCAAGCCCTCTCCTCCGGTCCGGCCGGCCGTGCCGCTGCGGTTATCCCTTGACAGCCGTTGCCGGCGATACTATCCGAGCAGCTTTACAGCGACAATCGACGCCACGTGTTGCGGCCGATGGCGAAAGGAGCCCCATGAGCGACAAGAAACCCCGATTCCAGAACGTTCACGAGCATATCGCCGTCCTGCGCGAGTCCCTGGCGGGCAACCCGGACTGCGGCACCACCCACTACAACCTGGCGGTGGCCTTGCTGGGACTGAACCAATTCGAAGAGGCGGAGCACGAACTGTACCGGGCCATCGAATGCAGCCCCACCCTGGCCGAGGCGTATGCCCAGGTGGGTGGATTGTGCCTGCGGCGCGGCGATCTGGACGGATGCCTGGACTGGAACCAGCGCGCCGTCAAGGCCCGGCCCGGTTTTTCCGAAGGTTACGGCAACATCGGCTTCGTGCATCTGCAGCGCGGCAATGTCGAGGAGGCCATCCGGGCCCTCGAAAAGGCGACCCATTTCAATTTCCGCTTCACCCAGGCTTACACCACCCTGGGCAACGCCTACCTTATGGCCGGGCGGGTGCAGGACAGCATCGCCGTCAATCTCAAGGCCCTCGCCCTGCAGCCCGAATTCGCCGTGGCCCACAACAACCTGGCCATCGCCTACCTCGAGCAGGGCGACTTCGCCAAGGCGGATCAACACATGCGTCTGGCCCTGCAGCACGGGTACGCGGTGGCCGAAACGATCCAGCAGGAGATCGCCGCCGGTCTGGCCCGGGATGCGGCCCCGCGCGGTGACTGAGATCCCCCGCGTCGCCTTTTTCCTCGCCGATCGGCGGCATCCCGTCGATTCGTCAAGTCCCGTCTGGACCCGCGGCCTGCCGTCGACGGCCGCCGGGGCGCCGGCCCCGGGTGCCACCTACGGGGGCTACTTCAAAGCCCTGGCGGCCTTTCTGGGCCACTGCGGATGGCTGCCGGTGCGGCAGGCCCTGGGCGCCGCACCGGAACGCATCGCCATCTTTCTTGAAAAGCACGGGGCCTTCTACCATCCGGCCAGGGTCGAGGTGGACGCCGGCGCTCTGGCGGCCACCCTGGCCGTCAACGTGGCCGTGTCCCCGGCCGGCCAGACCGCACTGGCCGCGGAAGCCGAGCGGCTCGAGATGCTCGAACGGCGCTTTGGAGGCGGCCGGCTGCCCAGAGTCCACCACTGCCGCACGGTGACGGGGGATGACGGGCGCCCTTGGCCCATGTTCCTGGCCGAGTGGTTTGCGGGCTTTTTCGAGTTTCACCACAGCGGCGGACCGCCCCTCTCCCACCGGCTCAGCGCCTGGACCCCGGCCGGACCGCAGGCGCTGGACGCCGGTCAGGCCCGGTCGCTGTACCGCCAGGTGGCGCGGGTGCTGACGGAATACTACGACGTCATCACCTGCGAGCAGATCCTCGACTGGCATCATGCCGCCGGCGATTTCATCCTCCGTCCGCTCCAAGACGACCGGATCGACCTGCGCCTGATCACGGTGCGCCGCTACGGCCCGCTGATTCCAGAGACCCGACCCGACTTGGCGGCCGTCTTTTTCGGCGCCGCCCTGTTTCTCGTACACACGAGTCTGCGCATGCGCCTGGACCGCCGCGACGGTGTCGGACCGATGGTCCTGGCCGGCCCGGAGGCCATCGCGCCCACAGTGGAGGGGATTTTCGAAGCCCTGGCCCATAAAGGGCACCGGGGGCAAATCCCCGGCGAGCTGGCCGCGGCCCTGGCCGCCTACCTCGGCGGCCTCAGCGAGGCGGATCTGCAGCCCATGATGTCGGCCTGCATCCAGCAGCGGCCGGCCGGCGACCCGGGCAAGGACCTGATGGCGGCGGGTGCCGCTCAGCACCGGGTCGAACTGCAGCGGGCCCTGGCCCAGGTCCGCACGCCCTCACCAGGCCACTACATTCAGCGGTGAAACCGTCTGGCTTCCCCAACATGGAGTGGCGAAGCCCGCGGTCGGGCGGCCCGGCAGGCGGCGGGGAGGCCTCGATTCCTGCTTTTCTATTGACATTATTGGACAATGATTCTATATCCGTTCCTTGCATGTCCAGCAACGCATCGCTACGCGAAAGACATACAACAACCCGAATTTAATGCCACAATTACACAGAGAGGAGGTGACCGCGCGCCCCCGCCGGGCATTTTTTCAGCGCTGAAGCGCAGTTTTGATTTTGGCCGGAAGCTTACTTGTTATTCACAGACATGGAGGTAAAAGATGGCAAAGCATGCAACCCCCCTGCTGGACCAGCTGGAAAGCGGGCCGTGGCCGAGCTTTGTGTCCGACTTGAAAGCACAGGCCGCAAAGCGGGCAAAGAACGCCGAGAACATTGAGTTCCAGATTCCGACCGATGTCGTCGAGGACCTTCTCGGCATTCTCGAACTGTCTTTCAAGCACGGCCGCACCCACTGGAAGCACGGCGGGATCGTCGGCGTCTTCGGTTACGGCGGCGGCGTTATCGGCCGCTACTGCGACCAGCCGGAAGAGTTCCCGGGCGTGGCGCATTTCCACACCATGCGCGTGGCCCAGCCCGGCGGCAAGTTTTATTCCACCGAGTACCTGCGCCAGATCTGCGACCTGTGGGACATGCGCGGTTCGGGCATCACCAACATGCACGGGTCCACCGGCGACATCATCTTTCTGGGGACCACCACCCCGCAGCTGGAAGAGGTCTTCTTCGAGCTGACCCACAACCTGAATCAGGACCTGGGCGGGTCGGGCTCCAACCTGCGCACCCCGGCGGACTGCATCGGCGAGGCCCGCTGCGAATACGCCTGCTACGACACCCAGGCGTTGTGCTACGACCTGACCAATGAATATCAGGACGAGCTGCACCGGCCGGCCTTCCCCTACAAGTTCAAGTTCAAGTTCGACGGCTGCCCCAACTGCTGCGTGGCCTCCATCGCCCGTGCCGACCTTTCCTTTATCGGCACCTGGCGCGACAACATCCGCATCGATCAGGAAGCCGTCCAGGCTTACATCGGCGGCGAGATCGCGCCCAACGGCGGGGCCCATTCCGGTCGCGACTGGGGCAAGTTCGACATCCAGGCCGAGGTTATCGGCCGCTGCCCGACCCAGTGCATGTGGATGGAGGACGGCAAGCTGAAGATCGACGACCGCGAGTGCACCCGCTGCATGCATTGCATCAACGTCATGCCGCGCGCCCTGCGCATTGGCAACGATCGGGGCTGCTCGATCTTCGCCGGCGCCAAGGCCCCGATCCTCGACGGCGCCCAGATGGGCTCGCTCGTCGTGCCCTTCATCAAGGTCGAGGAGCCGTATTCCGAGATCAAGGAAACCGTGATCGAACCCATCTGGGACTGGTGGATGGAAGAAGGCAAGAACCGCGAGCGTCTCGGTGAGTTGATGAAGCGCCAGGGCTTCCAGAAGATGCTGGAAGTGATGGACCTGAAGCCGGTGCCCCAGCATGTTCAGGAACCGCGCCACAACCCCTACATCTTCTGGAAGGAAGACGAGGTTGACGGCGGCTGGGAGCGCGACATCAACGAATTCCGCAAGTACCACAAACGATAAGAGGAGGTGGACGCCATGGCATTTGTTTCTTCCGGATACGATCCTTCAAAGCCGATGGAAAACCGGATCACGGATATCGGGCCGCGCAAATACGACGAGTTTTATCCGCCGGTCATCGCCAAGAACAAGGGCAAGTGGCTGTATCACGAGATCCTGCAGCCCGGCGTGCTGGTCCACGTGGCCGAATCCGGCGACGAGGTTTACACGGTGCGCGTGGGCGGCGCCCGCCTCATGTCCACCAGTCTGATCCGCGAAATCTGCGAAATCGCCGACAAGCACTGCGGCGGCTACGTGCGCTGGACGACCCGCAACAACGTCGAGTTCATGGTGGCCGACAAGGCCAAGGTCCAGCCGTTGATCGACGACCTGAGTGGCCGCAAGTTTGACGGCGGCAGCTTCAAGTTCCCGGTGGGCGGCACCGGCGCGGGCGTGACCAACATCGTGCACACCCAGGGCTGGATCCACTGCCACACCCCGGCCACCGATGCCTCCGGCCCGGTCAAAGCCACCATGGACGTGCTCTTCGAAGACTTCCAGAAGATGCGTCTGCCGGCCCAGGTGCGCGTGTCCCTGGCCTGCTGCCTCAACATGTGCGGCGCCGTGCACTGCTCGGACATCGCCATCCTCGGCTATCATCGCAAGCCGCCGATGCTCGACCACGAGTACCTGGACAAGATGTGCGAAATCCCGCTGGCCATCGCCGCCTGCCCCACCGCCGCCATCAAGCCGGCCAAGGTGACCCTGCCCGACGGCAAGGAGGTCAAGTCGGTGGCGGTGAACAACGACCGCTGCATGTTCTGCGGCAACTGCTACACCATGTGCCCCTCCATGCCCCTGGCGGATACCGAGGGCGACGGGATCGTGCTCATGGTGGGCGGCAAGGTCTCCAACCGGATCAGCGCGCCCAAGTTCTCCAAGGTCGTGGTGGCCTTTCTGCCCAACGAGGCCCCGCGCTGGCCCTCAACCACCTCCGCCATCAAGAAGATCATCGAGGCCTATTCGGCCGGCGCCAAGAAGTATGAGCGCGTAGGCGAATGGGCCGAGCGGATCGGCTGGGAACGCTTCTTCGAAAAGTGCGAACTGGAGTTCACTCACCACCTGATCGACGATTTCCGCGATCCGGCCTACTACACCTGGCGCCAGACCTCGCAGTTCAAGTTCACCGACTAACACCGGTGCCTGCCCGCGGGCGGTCCGACCTCAAGGGGGCCGCCCGCCTTCAGACCCAGAAAGAAGGGCGCAATGGAATACGAAGAGGCAAAACAGAAGCTCGTCGAAGAGCTCACCAAGAAGCTCAAGAGCAAGAGCAAGTTCTATTTCAACGACCTGGCGAACATTCTCGGCGAAAAGCCGCGTGACGCCAAGAAATTGATCAATCGGATGGTGACTGACGGCGTTTTGGAGTACTGGTCCTCGGGCAGCACCTCCATGTACGGGATGCCAGGTACCGGCAAGCAGGCGGCGGCCGAGCACGAAGAAAAGTAACCGATTCTATCCCGGCGCCCAGGATGCATCGGACACCCCGACAGATCCCATGAAGTACCCGGGAATCGTCATATCGGCGCTGCGCGGCGGGTCGGGCAAGACGATCCTGGCCATCGGAATCGCGGCGGCGCTGCGGCAGCGTGGTCTGACCGTGGCGCCGTTCAAAAAAGGCCCGGACTACATCGATGCCGGTTGGCTGGCCATGGCCGCCGGACAGCCCTGCTACAACCTCGATTCCTTCATTATTACCCAGGACTCCCTTCTTTGCTCCTTTCATCGCCATGCCGCGGGCCGCGACATCACCGTGGTGGAGGGCAATCGCGGCCTCTACGACTGCATCAACACCGGGGGAAAGACCTCCACCGCTGAACTGGCCAAGCTTCTCGGCCTGCCGGTTCTGCTGTGCCTCGACGCCACCAAGACGACCCGCACCATGGCCGCCGTGGTGGACGGTTGCTGCCGCTTCGATCCGCAACTGGCCCTGGCCGGGGTGATTCTCAACCGGGTGGCCGGCTCCCGCCACGAGTCCATTCTGCGGGCCAGCATCGAGCAGTACTGCCGGATTCCGGTGGTGGGGGCCGTTCCCAAGCTCAAGAAGCAGGCCTTTCCCGAGCGCCACATGGGCCTGGTGCCCACCGCCGAGCACGGCTGGGCCGGGGACTCGGTGGCCGTGGCGGCCGCCATGGCCGAGCGCTACCTCGATCTGGAGCGCATTTTGACCATCGCCCGCTCGGCCCGGGGCCTGAACGCCCCCCTGCCGCCGGCCCGGGTCTGTGCACCGCCGCCGGCCCGGGGCCCTGCGCCGGTGGTGGGCGTCCTGCGGGACAGCGCCTTTCAATTCTACTATCCGGAAAATCTGGAAGCCCTGGCTCAGGCCGGCGCCCGTCTGGTGGCCACCAGCCCCCTCAACGCGGCCCGGCCGCCGCAGGTGGACGCGCTGTACATCGGTGGCGGGTTTCCCGAAACCCATGCCGAGGCCCTGAGCCGCAACGAGACCTACCGGACGGCCCTGCAGCGCATGGCCCAAGCCGGGATGCCCATCTATGCCGAGTGCGGAGGGCTCATGTTTCTCGGCGAGCGGCTGGTGCTCGAAGATCGCGCCTACCCCATGAGCGGGATCCTGCCCATCAGCTTCGGTTTTTCCCGCCGCCCCCAGGGGCACGGCTACACCCTGGTCACGGTAACGGGCCCCAATCCTTACTTTGCGACGGGCAGCCAACTGCGCGGCCATGAGTTCCACTACTCCAGGGGCATCGACTGGCATGGGGCGCCCGAGGATTTCGTATTCACCCTGCAGCGCGGCAGCGGGATCGTCGACGGCCGCGACGGATTGTGCCGCGGCCGGGTGCTGGCCACCTATACCCACATCCACGCCCTGGGGGCCCCGGGATGGGCGCCGGCTCTGGTCGCCGCGGCCCGTCTTTTCCGCCAGGAGCATGCCGGCCGCGCATCCGAGAACCCGGATATCTGATCCCACCGTGCGGGAAGATCCCGCGCACCCCGGGGCGTCTTGCCTGATCGCCTATGGAACCCGTGGTTGTACCCATCACCGACGTGTTGGATCTGCACACCTTCCGCCCCCGGGAAGTGCCGGATCTGCTGGACGATTATCTGACGGCCTGCGTCGAAAAGGGGATCCTGGACGTGCGCATCGTGCACGGCAAGGGGCGCGGCATCCTGCGGGAACGGGTCCGGTACATCCTGGAGCGCCATCGCCTGGTGGTTCACTTCGAGACCGCCCCGGCGGGGGCGGGCGGCTGGGGGGCGACCCGGGTGCGCCTCAGACCCGCCATGGGAGAAGACGGTGCGGCGGCGCCAGACCGGCTACGGCAGGCCGCTGCCGAAGGGTTGACAGACCGGGCCCAAACGGCGCCGGCGGTGCTTCAAGGGAGGGGTTCCATGTCAGACGCGAAAGAATCGTCCAGCGGTGGATTGGACTGGGAAAACCGGCGGTTGTGCCCGGATGAGAGCTGCATCGGCGTCATCGGCAGCGACGGCCGCTGCACCGAATGCGGGAGGCCGGCGCAGGCCGCGGGGCCGGATCCGGCCGGTGCCGCCGTGAAGGCCCCGGGCCGTTCCGCAGACAGCGAGGCCGATTCGGTCCAGGGGCTTGAGGCCGCGTCACCCGAGGATGCCGGTCCACCGTCCAAGAATGCCGCTGAAGCCTACTGGCGAGCGCGGCGGCTATGCCCGGATGGCCGCTGCATCGGCGTCATCGGGCCCGATGGCTGCTGCAAGGAATGCGGCCGCCGGGCGGACGCCGAAGATCCAGCCGAGGCCCCGCAAGCCGAATCCTGAGGCTTTCCCGGGGCCGCCCGGCACCAGAGCGATCCGCTGCGGGGGGGGTATGGCGCCTCAGGGCGCCAGAATCATCGATCCGTCCACCGCCACCGGTCTGCCCGCCACACAGATCAGGGGATTGAGGTCGATCTCGCGGATCCGCGGGCAGGCCGTCATCAGATCCCCCAGGCGCACCAGGATTTCGGCCAGGGCGGCACGGTCCACCGCCGGTGCGCCGCGAAACCCGTCCAGCAGCGGCTGGGTTGCCAGGCGCCCGATCAGGGCCAGGGCATCGGCCTGGCTGAGCGGCGCCACGGCAAAGACGGCGTCATCGAGGAGTTCCGCCAGGGTGCCCCCCAGGCCGCACATGACACAGGGGCCGAACTGGGGATCACGCAATGCGCCCACGATCAATTCCGGCTGCCCGTGGAGCATGGCCTGGATCAGGATGCGGCCCTTTCCCTCCAAGCGCGCGTGCAGCGTGTTGCACGCCTTTTCCAGTTCCCGGGGCGAGGCGATGCCCAGGTGCACCAGGCCCTGCTCGGTCTTGTGCACCGCATCGGGCCGCAGCCCCTTGGCCACCACCGGATAGCCGCAGGCCTCGGCAAAGGCCAGCGCCTGGCCGGGATCCGCGCAGCAGCGCTCCCTGACCGTCGGGATGCCGCAGGACTTCAAGATCTGTTTGGTGTCGAATTCGTCAAGGATGCCTTGGAGGCGGGAAACCTGTTCGGCCACCTGCGCAGGGATGCCGGCCGTCTCGGCGGAAGTCGGTTCGGGAACCCTTCGGGTGAATATGGCCCGGAGACATTCGGCGGCCCGGGGGATTTCCCGGAACACCGGAATGCCGAGGCCCTGGGCCGCCAACTGGAACCGGCGCGCCTCCTCGCGGGCCCCCAGCAGCCAGCAGACCACCGGTTTGCCCCGTCGGCGGGCCTCGGCGACGATCCCGCTCAGGTCCAGCTCCAGCGCGAAGCCGCCGGAAAAGGAATGGATGAAGAGGGCCTCGACCTGCGGGTCGGCCAGCACCGCCCGGGCCGCGGCGTCGTAGACCTTCTGGGCGCCGTTTTGTTCGATGGCCGGCCACAGATCCACCGGGTTGGAAACGGGCATCCAGTCCGGGAAGACCTGCCGGATCTGCGCCAGGGTTTCCTCGCCGAGGCGGGCCAGGGGAACACCCAAGGCGTGCAGCCGGTCGGTGGCGATGATCCCCGATCCGCCGCTGTAGGTCAGGATGGCCACCTTTCCCGAGGCCGCGGGATCCACGCGAGGGTATGCCGCCAGGGTGCGGCAGAGGTCCACCATCTGCTTGAACCCCTGAGCCGGCACCACCCCCGCCTGGGCCAGGGCCCCGCTGACCACCGCGCCGTTTCCGGCCAGGCTGGCGGTATGGCTCTGAGCGGCGCGGGCACCGCCGGGGCTCTGACCTCCCTTGAGGACCACGATGGGCTTGGCACAGCGGCGGCAAAGGTCCAGGAATCGTCGTCCCTCGGGGATGGCCTCGAGGTAGAAACCGATGGCGCCGGTGTCCGGATCGTCCATCAGGTGGGCCAGCAGGTCGCATTCGTTGACGTCCACCTTGTTGCCCACCGAACAGACCTTGCTGATCCCGGTGGTGCCGTGGGTCATCAGATCGATGAGAAAACCCCCGGAAAGCAGGCCGCTTTGAACGATCAAAGAGACCTTCCCCGGAATCAGCCCTTCGGTCCAGATGGTGGGCGTGACAAAGGAAAAGACATAGCGCCGGTGGGCGTCCACCAGTCCCATGCAGTTGGGGCCCCAGAGGCGGATGCCGGTTTCGCCGGCGATGGCGGCCAGCTCCTGCTGGAGCCGCCGGCCCTCGGGCCCGGCTTCGGCAAAGCCGCTGGACTCGATCATGGCCCCGCGGATGCCCCGGGCGGCGCACTGGCGGACAATCTGCGGAACCTGCGGTCCGGGCACGAACACGATGGCCATGTCCACCGGATCGGGCACCTCCGCCACGGACCGATAGCACGGCAGATCGTCGATGTTCGCATAGCGGGGATTGACCGGATGGATCGGGCCGTCGAATCCCCGGCGCAGATTGGTCAGGATCGCATAGCCGCCCTTGCGGGGGGCGGCGCTGGCCCCGATAAGGGCGATGCCCCGGGGCTCGAAGAAAAACTGCATCAAAAACCTCCCAAGTCTTGGCGCGGGTGCATGCAGCGGGGCGTTCGGCCCGGGGACGCGGTATTCCGGGACTGCGGCCGTCGCACGTTGATCCGGTTGAAAATTTAGCTGTCGGAAGAAATCCGGAGATCCTCCGGCGTCCTGCCAGGCCAGCCCCGGTCCAGGCCCTGGCCCTTGCTAAGGGGCCACCTCCCAGGAGGTCTCGGGCCGGTTCGGGAGGGCCCCTGCCCCGGGTCCCAGGTCGCCAAGGAATTTTAACAGGGGGGGCAACCCCTCCGTTTCAAGGGCGGCGACGGCCCCGATGATCCTGTGCATCCGGGGGGCAAGGCGGCAAAACTTGCGCTCCAGATCCTGATCGCCCAGAGGATTGGCCGGGTCTCCAAGGGGGGTGAGAACGGTTTTTTGGAACCGCCGACCGCCGGCTTCCAGCGTGACCCGGGCCGGGGTTTGGCCCGGAAAGCGCCTGTCCAGGGCCGGATCCACCGCCAGTACCACGCGCCGGGCCAGGGATGCGCAGCGCGGATCGTGGAGGCGGGCCTCGGTCAGGGGGAGCAGGGCCTCAGGCCCGTGCAGGGCCGCCACCGCCAGACAGAAGGGGATGCTGTACTGGGCCCCTTCCAGGGTGTCCGGATCCGGGGCATTGTTGAGGCGCAGGGCGCGCGCGAAAGTCTCGACGGTGATGTTTTCGATGGCGGCGGGCTCCAGGCGCTGCTCCGCCACCATGGCCGTCAGGGCGTCTAGGGCCGCATGGCTCCAGCGGCAGCTCGAGTAGGGTTTGAAATAGACGGCCTCCACCGCCCGGCCGAAGTCGCTTGCCGCCATGATGCGCCGGGCGTCGAACCAGTCGGGGTGGTCGAGGATGTCAAGGGGGCCGGTGAACCCCTCCCGGGCCAGGGCCAGGGCGCCGATCCCCGTCAGCACGGCCCAGGGGATCCCTTCCTTGACGTGGTTGCCCATCACCTTGGAATAGCCCGAGGCGGCCAGGTCCGGGGCCTGGGCCCCGGCAATGGCCAGGGCCTGGGCCAGCACCGCTTCTGAAACCCGGTATAAACGGCCTGCGGCGGCGGCCACCCCGAAGGGGGCCCAGCGCCCGGTGGACAGGGTCGCCAGGCGGTCGATATCCCGGGCCGCCGCCACCCGGCAGCCGACCTCGTACCCCGCGGCGATGGCCGCCAGGACTTCAGCGGGGGAGGATTTCAGGGCCGGGGCCAGGGTAAAGACCGCCGGAATGATGGCCGCCCCGGGATGGCCGGCCGCGCCCCGGTGGCCGTCGTCGAGATCCAGGGCGCTGGCCGCGCCGGAATTGACCATGGCCGCCGCCGCAAGGGGGAGCCGCTGGCCGGTGAACCAGACCCCGGCGGGTCCGGGCCCGAAGGTCTGCCTTGCCATGCGCCGCAGGGCCCTGGCCGATGCGGCCAGATGACCGGCCGCGGCGGCGCCGATAAGGTCCAGGATGCAGCGCTGGATCGCCTTGCGTGTGGTTTGCGCAAGATCCCCGGCCGGAAGGGCCAGGGTCGCCTGGGCCAGTCGCTCAGTGGTGTACATGATCGTTCGGAAGCCTCGATCCGGCGCTGCATGGAGCGCGCTAAAGTTGAGCCGCCTCCCACAGGGCCCGGGCTTGCGGTACCGCGGCGATGAGCGTTTCGGTGGCATGCCGGCTGGCATCGATCCACGGCCGCGGGTCGACGGTCAGGTAGCTGACCCCGTAGCGGCGCATGTTGGCCGCCTCGTTATCCGGTTCGGCCCGGGCCACTTCCAGGCTGAAATAATCTCCCGCTTCGTCGCAGGCGTCCGCCAGGGCAGTCTGCAGGGCCGGCGGCAGGCAGGCATGGCGGGCCTCGTTGACGGCCACCATCAGGACCGGCGCCAGGTCTCCCAGGCGGGTGACGAAGCGTCCGCGGCGGCAGAATCCCAGCGGATACAAGTGGGCCTTGTGGGTGGGCAGCAGGTCCACTTCGCCCCGGAGCCAGGCCCGGCGCACCCGGGGCCAGGGGATGACCACAGGCCGGGCCCCCAGTCTTTTCCAGAACTCGGCCAGCATCGCTGACTCGTAGATGCGCACCCGCAGGCCCCGCACCTGTTCCGGATGGGTGATGGGCCGCGTGGCCAGGATGACCCATTCCAGGCCCCGGCGCCAGTTCCAGCGACGGTTGATGGGCCGCACCCCCTGGTCGATGAGGGGCTGGCGCACCAGGCGCTGGAACGCCTCCGACCGCAGGAAGGCGGCCAACCGGATTTCATCCCTGAACAGGTAGGGCAGGCTCAGCAGGTCCAGGGCCGGCACCAGGTCGCGAAAGGCGGGCAGGTCCTCGATGAACAGATCGATGAAGCCGTCTTTGAGCATGGCCGCCTGGCGGGTCTGAGTCCCCAGCACGGTGGCCTTGAGCGGCACCAGGGACAGGCGTCCCTGGCTGCGCCGGGCCACCTGCTCGGCAAACCAGGCCGTGCCGCGGCTCTCGGGGCCGGCCACGGTGGTCATGGTCCCCAGGACCCGCGGGATTTCGACCTCTTTTTGGAAGAGGTAGCTCAGGGGCCGATTCAGGATGCGGCACAAGGCGGTCAGCGCGCCGATGGACAAAGCCGCCTTGCCGGTTTCGATCTTGGACAGCTGGCCCTGGGACAGCCCGGCTTGCCGGGCCAGGGCCACGGCGGTCAGGGAGGCGGCCTGGCGCAGTTCGCGCACCCTGGCGCCCACCTGCCGGCGGACCGTTTTTTCCTCTGTCGACGGGTTCATGCGGATTCAGGAAAGATCCTCGATCCGCTGGATGACGCGGATGCCGCGGGTTTCGAGCTGCGCCAGCACCCGCTCGGCGGGCACATGGGCGATGGGGGAAAGGACTCCCGGGCGGCGGATTTCTCCCGAAAGCACCATCTGGGCCGCGATGCTGGCGGTAAAGCCCACCGTGCGGTTCATGGCAAAGAGGCCGGTCTCCAGGTCGCGGTAGTCGATCACTTCGTAGGTCAGCCGCTTTTGGGAGCCGTCCTTGATTCCCCACGTCTGGACCCGCAGCACGGCCACGTCCCGTTCGCCGTCCCGGAACTGGAGCCGAGGGGTGAGATGGCGCACCAGAAACTGCAAGGGGTCATCTTCCAGCAACCCCAGTTCGGCCATGGTGCGCCAGAAGGCGCAGTGACCCGGCCAGCGGGCGGCCAAGCGGGCCATGTCCCGCAGGCCGTCGCCCAGCCCGAAGCGCCCGATGAAGTCCAGGGCGTCGCCGTTGGGGTAGGCCTCCAGCTCGCCGAGTCCGTCCACCGCGATGGTGTGGATGTGCTCGGGGCGGAAGATGTGGGTGCCGGGGATATCGACGGTTCGGCCGTCTTTCAGGATTCGCGCCGGCCGGCGGTAGGCATTGAGGACCCCTTCCAGGGTCCAGGTGATCTTGTACTTGAGGGGGTTGTCGGCCGCCGTTGGCTCCGGCACGCCCAGGCCGTAGCTGTACATCCCGTGCACCTCGTCCAGGCCGCCCACCGCCAGGCCTCCCAGGAGCAGGTCGATGCCCGGGTCGAAGCCCATCTCCGGCAGGATGGTGACCCCTTTTTCCCGGGCCTGTTCGTCCAGGTCGGCCACCCAGTGGGCGTAGCTGGTGTTGACGAAGGGGATGCCGGCGGCGAGGCAGGCCTCGGCCACGGTGTGGGCCAAAAAGGTGGGCAGCATGCACACGGCGATGGCCGCCCGGCTGCCGCGCATCAGGGCCACCAGATCGTCCTTGCGGCGGGCGTCGATCCGCTGGAGGCGCACCGTGGGGTAGCGGCCCTTTTTAAGGAAGACTTCCGCCGCGGCGGTGTCCATGTCGGCGCCGATGATGGCGTCGATCCGGTCGCTTCGGGACAGATCGTGGATCACGGCCCTGCCCTGGAGCCCCAGACCCAGTACAAGTGCGTTCATGTCTGGATTCCAATCCGTTGGGGGTTAAACCGGTATGTTTCTCAGGCGCGGGTCGAGGGCGTCCCGCAGTCCGTCGCCCAAGAGGTTGATGGACAAGATGGTCAGCATGATGGCCAGCCCCGGCAGGGTCACCAGCCACCAGGCGTCGGCGATGTACACCCGGCCTTCCGCCAGCATGCGGCCCCAGGTGGGCATGGGGGGTGGAACGCCCATGCCGAGAAACGACAGGCCGCTTTCCCAGATGATGATGTTGGCCACCCGCACGGTGCCCAGGACCAGGATCGGCGACAGCACGTTGGGAAAGACGTGGCGCAGCAGGATCACCCGGTGGGCCGTGCCCACGCTGCGCGCCGCCATGACGAACTCCTTTTTCTTGATGCTCAAAACGCTGCCGCGGATGGTGCGGGCATAGGTGACCCAGTCCGACAGTCCCAGCACCAGGATCAGGTTGAAGATGGAGTTGCCCAGCACGGCGATCACCGAGATGGTCAGCAGCATGAAGGGATAGGCCATGAAGACGTCGGCCAGGCGCATGATCACGTGGTCCACGCGCCCGCCGTAATAGCCGGAGATCAGTCCCAGGACGATCCCCGCCCCGCAGGCCACCAGGACCGCCGAGAAGCCCACCAAAAGGCTCACCCGGCTGCCGTGGAGGATGCGCACCAACACGTCGCGGCCCAGGTTGTCCGTTCCCAGGGGGTAGGCCAGACTGCCGCCCTCCTGCCAGAAGGGCGGGGTCAGGCGGGCCAGCAGGTCCTGTTCCAGCGGATCGCGGGGATAAAAAACCGGAAAGATGAGGCTCGCGGAAAGGATCGCCGCCAGCAGCAGGCCCCCGGCCAGCGCTCCGGGCGAGCGGCCCAGGGCCTGGAAGGTTTCGGCCCACAGGCGCCAGCTGGCCCGCAGATGGTGGAAGCGTTCAACCCCTTTCACTTGGCCTCCAGGTAGCTGATTTGAGGATCGAGGTAGAGATAGACCAGGTCGGTGATCAGGTTGATCAGCACGAAGAGAACCGCCAGAACCAGCACCGCCGCCTGGACCAGGGGGTAGTCGCGGCTGAAGATGGCCTGGACCACCAGGCGTCCCACCCCCGGCCAGGCAAAGACCGTTTCGATGATCACCGTGCCGCCGATGAGAAAGCCGAACTGCATTCCGGCCACCGTCACCAGGGGGATCAGGGCGTTCTTGAGGGCGTGCTTGCCGATGACCCACCGCTCCCGCAGCCCCTTGGCCCGGGCGGTGCGCACGTAATCCTGGTTGAGCACCTCGAGCATCACCGAACGGGTCAACCGGGCGAACATGGCCATCAGACTCAGGCCCAGGGCCAGGGAAGGCATGATCAGGTGGGCCATGGTGCCCCGGCCCGAGGTGGGCAGCCAGCCCAGATGCACCGAGAAGAGCAGGATCATCATGATCCCCAGCCAGAAGTGGGGCATGGACAGTCCGAAGAGGGCCCCGAGCATGGACGAGACGTCCCAGAGCGAGCCGCGCTTGACCGCCGAGACGATCCCCAGGGGGATGGAGACCACCAGGGCGAAGAGCATGGCGGCCCCGGCCAGCTCCAGACTGGCCGGCAGGCGCTGGAGGATCAGGTCGATGGCCGGCACCCGGTGGTAGAGGGAGGTGCCCAGATCGCCGCGCACCGCGTTGCTGGCAAAGCGCCAGTACTGAAGCGGCAGGGGGTCGTTAAAGCCGAGGTGTTCGCGCAAGGACTCGATTTCGGCGCGGGAGGCGTCGGCGGGCAGCATCAGCATCACCGGGTCTCCGGACAGATGGATGAAAAAGAAGCTGATGATGGAGATGCCCACGGCCACGTAGACGGTGTGCCAGAGCCTTTTGAGGATGTACCGGCCCATGGGTCAGATTTCAGGTTCCAGGTTCAAGGTTCAAGGTCCCAATTTCCAGCTTCGCGTCTCAGGTGCCGGATGATCCGGCGCGCCGGCATCCGGCACCTGAACGTTGCAAGCCCTCGCCCCGCCTTACTTCTTCGGCGCGGCCGTTTTCATGATGAGGTACCCGTCGCGCAGCCCCTTGTAGGCCACGCTGTTGGAGACGGCGAAGACCTCGGGAATCACGTAGAGGTAGACCCAGGGGGCGTCCGTGTACAGGAAGCGGTCCAGTTCATGGTAGACCTTGGCCCGGGCCGCGGGATCCATGGTGGCGCGTCCCTTGTCCAGAAGCTGGTCCACCGTCTCGTTCTTGTAGTAGTAGTCGCGGCTCTTGGAGTGGAACAGCGAGTACATGTAGCGGTCCGGCTCCGGGGCGTCGTCCCAGAAGTAGATGTACATCTGGTGCAGCTTCTGCTTGTAGCGGTCCCACATCACGGCCCGTTCGAAGGGCTCGAGGGTCACTTTGATGCCCACCTTGGCCAGGTCGGCGGCGATGGCTTCGGCCTGCTCCTGGATCTGGGGCATGTAGGTGCCGTAGGCCAGGCGGGTTTCCAGGCCGTCGGGGTATCCGGCTTCGGCCAGGAGCTGCTTGGCTTTTTGCGGATCGTAGGTGTAGGGCTTGAGATCCGGGTCGGCGCCGAAGGTGCGCGGGCTGATGGGACCGGCGCAGAGAATGGCCTTGCCGTTGAACAAGGCCTTGTTGATCAGGGGACGATTGACGGCATGGTTGACCGCCTGGCGCACCCGCACGTCGCTGAAGGGCTTTTCATAGGTGTTGAGGCCCAGGTAGTTCATGGACCCCATCTGGTCGGTGAGGTAGGCCTTGCCTGAATCGATGATCTTCTGGCGCTGGTGTACCGGCACCCCGCTGATCACGTCCGCCTCACCGGTGAGCAGGGCCGCGATGCGCGAGGCCTCCTCGGGAACGCCCTTGAAGACCAGCCTCTTGTAGGCCGGCTGGGGACCGTAGTACCCGTCGTAGGCCGACATCACGATTTCCTGGCCCTTGACCCACTGATCCAGCTTGTAGGCGCCGCAGCCCACCGGCTTGAGGTTGAACTCGGCATCGCCCACCTGCTGGGTGTACTTGGGCGGGACGATGTACAGGTACTGGGCCAGGATGTAGAGGCCCGGGGCGTAGGGCTGGTGCATGGAGATGGTGAAGGTGCGATCGTCGATGACCGTCACTTCCTTGAAACTGTTGAGCTTTCCTCTGTGGGGGCTCTTGAGCGCGTCGCCCATGATGCGCTCGAAGGAAAACTTGACCGCCTCGGCGTTGATGGGTTCTCCGTTGTGAAAGGTGGCCCCTTTCACCAGGGTGAACCTCCAGGTCAGGTCATTCACCGCTTCCCATTTTTCGGCCAGCCCCGGCTTGACCGTGGCGTCTTCCTGAGGAATGAGGAGGGTTTCGTGGATGTTGAGGGCGACGCTCATGGTGGTCTGGATGGAGCTCTGCATGATGTCCAGGCCCACCGGCTCGGCCTCCTGGACCACCACCAGGGTGTCTTTGGCGGCCGCGGCCGGACCGGCGCAGAGCACGGCGGCCAGGACCAGCGACAGCATGATCCACATCAGGTTCCGTTTCATATGCTTCCTCCTTTGTCTGGGGGTTGAGGCCGGGCTTCCGTCGGGAAGGCCGGCGGCTGGACGATCCATTCTTCATGGTCGTTGTAGAGGTGACAGCAGACGCGGTGGCCGTCGGACAACCGGCGCAGGCGCGGCGGCTCCTGCCGGCAGACGGCCATGGCCTCCGGGCAGCGGGGATGAAAGTGGCACCCCGGCGGCGGGTTGATGGGCGAGGGGACATCGCCTTGGAGGACGATGCGCCGGCGCCTTCGCCGCGGGTCGGGCACGGGGACCGCCGAGAGCAGGGCCCGAGTGTAGGGATGGGCCGGCTGGTCGTAGATGGTTTTCACGTCCGCCAGCTCCACGATGCGTCCCAGGTACATGACCCCTACCCGGTGGCTCACGTAGCGGATCACCGACAGGTCGTGGGAGATGAAGAGGTAGGAGAGCTTGAGCTGGCGCTGCAGGCGGACCATGAGGTTGAGCACCTGGGCGCGCACCGACACGTCCAGGGCCGAGACCGGCTCGTCGCCGATCACCAGCCGCGGCCGGAGCACCAGGGCCCGGGCGACACAGACGCGCTGGCGCTGGCCGCCGGAGAACTCGTGGGGAAAGCGGGTCATGTGCTCGGGCCGCAGGCCCACGGTGTCCAGGGCTTCGGCCACCCGCTGCCGGCGCTGGGCGTTGTCGAGGTTTTCGTAGTTGAGCAGCGGCTCTTCCACGATGCGTTCCACGGTCAGGCGCGGATTGAGGGACCCGAAGGGGTCCTGAAAGACGATCTGCATGCGGCGGCGGTGTTCACGCAGCCGGCCGGCATCCAGGGCCAAAAGGTTCCGGCCCTCGAACCACACCTCGCCGGCCGTCGGTTCGATGAGCCGCAGGAGGCTGAAGCCGGTGGTGGACTTGCCGCAGCCGGATTCCCCCACCAGCCCCAGGGTCTCGTTCTCCGCGATGCTGAAGGAGACGTCGTCCACCGCGTGCACCACGGCGCGCCGGCGGCCCCAGAACCCCCGCCGCAAAGGGAAATGCTTGACCAGGTGGCGCACCGTGAGCAGCTCAGCCATGGGTCACCGCCCAGCAGGCCACCTGGTGCGCGGCGCCCGCGGCCGCCAGCGGCGGCGCCTCGGTGCGGCAAATGTCCATGACCCGGGGGCAGCGTGGCGCGAAATGGCATCCGGGCGGCAGGCTGGCCAGACCGGGCACCACGCCCTGAATTTCCGTCAAGGCCTCGGTTTCGAAGCTGGCGTCGGCTCTGGGGATGGCGCCCATCAGCCCCTGGGTGTAGGGGTGCAGGGGGCTGTCGAAGAGTTCTGCGGTGGCGGCCTCCTCCATGATGCGGCCGGTGTACATCACCGCCACCCGGTGGGCCATTTCGGCCACCACCCCCAGATCGTGGGTGATCAGGAGAATGGCGGTGCCCAGGTCCTGGCGCAGGGCGCTCATGAGTTCCAGGATCTGGGCCTGGATGCTCACATCCAGGGCCGTGGTGGGTTCGTCGGCCAGCAGCAGGGCCGGGTTGCAGGCCAGCGCCATGGCGATCATCACCCGCTGGCGCATCCCGCCGGAAAGCTGGTAGGGATATTCCTTCACCCGCCGCTGCGGGGCCGGAACGCCCACCTTGGCCAGCATCTGGACCGACTCGCGCAAGGCGTCGTCCCGGCCGAGGCCGCGGTGGACGCGAAAGACCTCCATGAGCTGGTTGCCCACGGTAAAGACCGGGTTGAGGGCCGTCATGGGCTCCTGGAAGATCATGCTGATGGCATTGCCCCGCAGCCGCCGCAGGGCTTCGGGGGAAAGCTGCAGCAGGTCCTGGCCCTTGAAGCGGATGCTTCCGCCGTCCACGAAGGCCGGCGGTCGGGGCAGAAGGCCGAGGATGGAAAGGGCCAGCACCGACTTTCCGCAGCCCGATTCACCCACGATTCCCAGGACTTCCCCCTGGGACAGGCCCAGGCTGACCCGATCCACCGCACGGATCGACCCTTGGGGGGTATGAAAGCCAGCGATGAGATCTTGAATGCAGAGCACTCTGGGCGATATCCAGACCGGCAAGCGAATAAACAGCGTTCAGGAAATCAGACGGGCTACGATCCGTCATATGGCAAAGAAAAATATGCCTGTCAAGAATATGGTTGGGGACCACATTTTTGTCGCGGTGACTTCAAGCCGCCGCGGGGCGGTTTCCAAATGCAGCGTGCAACGGCGGGCCGGATCCGGGCGTCACGGTTGCCCTGGGGGCGGCGCTGCGGCGGTCTTTATCCGCTCAGACGCGCACCGACGAAATAGGCCTCGTACTCGGTGGGCTGCTCCTGATAAACCTCGAGCATGGCCTCGAACTGCTTGCGATCCGGGTTGTTCTTCCAGGCGTGCCAGCTGTCGAGATTTTCCCAGGTGCCGATGACCATCACCTGGCGGGGATTCTCGGTACAGCTCAAGCTGATTCCGGAGAGGTATCCGGGCATTTCCATGGCTTTGGCCCGCAGTTCGCGCAGCAGGTGGAGGATCTGCTTTTCGTTGCCTCTGCGAAAGTGCCGTTTGATCAGAACCTTGGTCAGCATCATGCCCTCCTTGGCTCTGGGCGGCGGACGGCCGCCCGGTTGGCAGCGCCATCCATACAACGCACGTCATGGGGAAGATAGCTGCTATCGTGGCGCGAAGGGGTTTAAAAGGCAAGAAAAAAAGCCCCGCCGGGCAGGGAGCCGGCAGGGCTGGAGGGCAAGCGGGGGGGACTACTTGAGCATGAAGCTCCACAAGACCCCGGCGCAGGTGGCCGAACCGATGACCCCCGAGGCATTGCAGGCCATGGCGGTCATGAGCAGATAGTTGGTGGGGTCGGCCTTGAGCGCCTGGAGATGGACTTCTCGGGCCGACCCCGGTACGGCGGAAACGCCGGCGGCCCCCAGCAGGGGGTTGATCTTCTTTTTCATGAAGAGGTTCATGATCTTGGCAAAGATGATCCCCGAGGCGGTGGCGATGGAAAAGGCCAGGGCGCCCAGGGCGAAAATGCCGATGGAGCGGCCCACCAGAAAGACGTCCGCCTGGGTGCTGGCCCCGACGGTGAGGCCCAGAAAGATGGTGGCCGTGTCGACGATGGCGTTGCGGGCCGTGCTGGCCAAGCGGTCCACCACCCCGCATTCCTTCATGAAGTTGCCGAAAAAGAAGGGTCCCAGCAGAGGGATCGAGGTGGGCGCCAGCAGGCAGCAGATCAGTACCCCGACGACCGGAAAGCAGAGCAGCTCCTTGCGGGATACTTCCCGCGGTTCGTACATGTGGATGCGCCGCTCTTTCTCGGTGGTCAGCAGCCGCATGATGGGCGGTTGAATCACGGGAATCAGGGCCATGTAGGAGTAGGCCGCGATGGCGATGGGACCGATGAGGTGAGGCGCCAGCTTGGCGGTCAGAAAGATGGAGGTCGGTCCGTCGGCGCCGCCGATGATGGCGATGGAGGCGGCCTCCTCGGGAAGAAAGCCCAGATACAGGGCCCCCAGGAGGGTGGCGAAGATGCCCATCTGGGCCGCGGCCCCCAGAAGCATCAGTTTCGGGTAGGCCAGCAGCGAGGAAAAGTCGGTCATGGCCCCCAGACCCAGAAAGACGATGGACGGATAGAGCCCGGTGGTGACCCCGAAGTAAAGATAGTGCAGAACGCTGTTGGCCTCGTAGATGCCGATGCCGAATCCGCGAAAGAAGGGAATGTTGCCGATGATGATGCCGAACCCGATGGGGACCAGGAGCAGCGGTTCGTAGTGTTTGGCCGTGGCCAGATAAATGAAAAGGATTCCTACCGCCAGCATGACCAGGTTGCGGTAGTCGGCCAGAAAAAAACCGGTGTTGTTGAGAAAGGAAAAGAATAGATCCATCGGTCAGCCTTCCTGGGGGGGTTCGTCTTCGGATCTCCAGGTGAACAAGCCTCCTCCCTCGGGGTGCAGGACGCCTTTCTGCTGCAGCTGCGAAAGGCTCAGATGGGGATGCGGCAGGTCGTGCTGCCGGCAGAGGCGGTAAAGATCGGTGAGTTGAAACGGCCGGGGGAGCCCGGCGGCCAGGGACTTGATCTGGGCGGCGATGTCGGGCGGGGCCGGATCACCAGCCGCGTGCTTTTCCGGCTTCGCCCCGGGCAAGGCTTCCCCGGCGGCCGGGGCGGACGGTCGCGGTGCCCGGATTCTATCGAAGATGGCAAAGATCCTGGGCATCCGTGAGATGATAAAGGCGAGCACCGCCAGGCCTGAAAAGACGATGGTGGCGCCCAGGGCGGCTATCATCCACCCGTTGTGTTGACTGATGGCCGCAAAACCGGTCACGGTTCACCTTCCTTGTGGACTTGGTGGGGGCGGGACCGGCATTGCCTGTGCTGCGGGGAATCCTCTCCGGCCGGGCTTTGAGGAGTCGACCTGGACGCTTGACGGTTCCAGTCCCCCGGCACCGATCCTTAACCCATCTGTTTTCTTAGAGAAAAAACAGAAAATTGCCGTAGATCACATTTTTTAGCGCTTGTCAACACCCTTGATATCCAATCCAGCCCGGAGCGCTTGCGTTCCACAGTCATCCCGGGGTCGAAGGGTCAGGCCGCGTTTTCCGGGGGGACGGGAATCGAAGATCGGCCGAA
>CALJLV010000012.1 GCA_937982505.1 uncultured Desulfobacteraceae bacterium
AACCTTTCATAACAGTGGTTGGATGATGGATTGTAAAAACGGTAATTCTCGGGCATAAAATGAATTGCTTTTAGAGCAATAAATCTCCGAGACAGGTCTGTCAAGATGGAAAACGGTCACCGGCCGCTGCCAGAAAGGCCTCCGCCTCCCGATGCGGATCTGCAGGAAGCGGTGCGGCGGGCGGCAGGCCGGGCGGCCGCGGTTCTGGCCGAGGATCGTCCCCGGGCCGTGGTGCTTTTTGGTTCAGCGGCCGCCCTTCTCCAAAACCGGGGGGGCATCGAAGCGCCCCACGATCTGGATTTGCTGCTGGTGGGCGATTTCCCGCCGCCCTCACATCTGCCTCAAGACCCCCGCTTCCCGGTGGAGATCCATCGCCTGCGGGCCGCCGCTGTCATCGATATCGCCGCCCTCCTGCGCTATGCCCCGCGGGCCGTCGCCCTGGCCCGGCTCTATGCGGACAACCTCCTGCGGCAGCATGCGTTGCGGGTCATTGCCGCCTGCCTGCTTCTCGGACCCGCCTACCGGGATTTCGGCTTCGAGCAGATCGAGATCAACGGCCTCGCGGATCCGCGTGACTACAGTTGTCAGCGGGTGCTCTACGGGCAGGACTGGTGGGGGCGGCTTTGCGCCTGGGCCCGGGAGCGGCGCGGCCCCGTGGGCCGCTGGAGCGACCGGCTGGTGGCCAGCGACACCTTTGCCGGGTAAGTGCGGCATGCAGACCGCCATTTTTTACGATTACCGCCTGAGGGGCCTGGAAAACCTCTGCGCGCCGCTCCTGTGCGCCGGGGCGGTGGGATATCAATCCTTCTGGAAGGCGCCAACGATGCGCTGATCGAGTTGACCCGGGGGCGGATCCGCGGGGCCAAGGTGCTCAAGATCGGCAGCCCGGCCGGGGCGCCTTGAGCCATCTCGGCCCGAGCAGGGCCGGCACCGTTCTGGGGATCGGCCGCCCGCTCAGAAGGCCATTTTTTCCGGCGGCCGCCGCTCGGGAACGTAAACCTGGGGGATCTTGCCCGCCTTCCAGTCCGCCGAAACGTACAGGTTGCAATAGCAGCTGCCGTATTCGGCCACGTCCGGCGAGCGGTAGACGCACGGGCAGATGATGTCCCGATCGGCCTCCCTGTCACCCGCGGCCAGCCGGCAGGGGCAGACCATGTACCCGTAGCGCGATTTGTTGATCAGCAGGGCCGCCATCAGGTCCATCACCCGTTCGTGGTCGTTGCTGAAATAGAACCCCTTGGCCTCCTGGGCCTTTTTAAGCATCTCGTAAAGCTGCTGGGCGTCCATCAGATCCCCAGGGCCTCCTTGATTTCCTGCTCCTTGAAGCCGACGATGACCTTTTCCCCGATAATGATGGTCGGAAAGGAGCATTTGGGGTTGAACTTCCTGACGTCCTCCAGGATCGCCTTGCGCTCGTCGCCCTCGAGCAGGTCGACGTCGATAAACTCATATTGAATCGTGCATTCGCTGAGCAGCTTCTTGGTGGACTTGCAATGACTGCAGGTGCTCAGGGAGTAGATCTTCACCGGTTTTTCGGTCATTGGCCTTCCTCCGTAAGGGATTTGGGTGAATCCGGCTGGCGACGAAGCGTACCCCATCCAACCACAGTCGGCGCGATTTGACAATCCAATACCCTTAGACCGATTGCCGTTCTGTCAAGCCGTGGGCGGCCCCTGGCGCCGGATGTTGCCGGTGGCCTGGCCATCCGGTTTTAGCTTGACAAAAGAAACTGGGTGCACAATTTTACCGATAATAGTTATCGGTATATGCCTGTCGTCGGGGCTGTTCCCCTTGCGTGGCTGCCTCCCCCCTATTGCTTTACTGGATGCGCCGGCGACCCGGAGGCCGACGGGCCCAGACGGACGGCGACTCCCGGCGGGACCGTTGGCAGTTCCCATCAATCTTTCCATGAAGGAGGGCTAGATGCCAGAAACCCCAATCAAGGACAAGGCTGCCGCCAAGCAGCCCAGTATCAAGGACTGGACCATCTGCGAGACGACCGCCCAGATGCTTGAAAAGGCGCGCCGAGACGGCGTGGAAACCGCCTTTGACCGCGCGGCCAGCATGAAGGCCTGCCCCATCGGGGCGGACTCGGCCTGCTGCAAGCATTGCTCGATGGGGCCGTGCCGTCTCAACAGCAAAGACCCCTACGGTAAGGTGGGGGTTTGCGGCGCCACCATCGACACCATCATGGCGCGCAATTTCGCGCGCATGGTGGCCTCGGGGGCCGCGGCCCACACGGATCACGGCATGTCCATGCTGGATCTTTTCCGTGAGGTGGTGCACGGCAAGATCAAGGAGTACCGTATCAAGGACGTGCGCAAGCTCGAAATGGTGGCCGGGGAGATCGGGATCCCCACCGAAGGGCGCAGCGTCGAGCAGATCGCTGATGACCTTTACAGGGAGCTGGAGCGGACCTACACCCAAGTGGAGGGAGAGATCCCCTTTGCCAAGCGGGTGCCGCCCAAGACCTTGGAAACCTGGCGCAAGCTCGGGGTGGTGCCCCGGGGGGCCATGCGCGAGATCATGGAACTGATGCATCGCACCCATATGGGGGTCGACCAGCACTACGAAAACATCCTGCGCCAGTGCAGCCGCACGGCCCTTTCCGACGGGTGGGGCGGATCCATGGTGGCCACCGAAATCTCGGACATCCTCTTCGGGACCCCGACTCCCGTGGCGGCCGAGGTGAACATGGGGGTGCTCAAGGAGGACCAGGTCAACATCATCGTTCACGGCCACGAGCCCAACCTTTTCGAGTCCATGCTGGTGTCGGTGAACGAACCGACCCTCCTGGAGGCGGCCCGGGCGGCCGGGGCCAAGGGGATCAACCTGGTGGGGATGTGCTGTTCGGGGGCCGAGATGATGTCGCGCCACGGCGTGCCCCATGCCGGCAATTTCATGTCCACCGAAACCATTCTGGTCACCGGAGCGGTGGACACCATGTGCGTCGATGTCCAGTGCATCAAGCAGGGGCTGGCCAAGGTGGCCGAATGCTACCAGACGCCTCTGATCACCACCAATCCGCGCTGCCATATCGAGGGCGCCGAGCACGTGGAGTTTCACGAGCACGACCCCCAGGCGACCACCGACGAAATCGTGCTCAAGGCCATCGCCCGCTTCAAGAACCGCCAGATGCCGGTGGAAATCCCGCGCATCACCAACACCGGGATCCACGGCTTTTCCCACGAGTACATCAACTACATGCTGGGCGGGACCTTCCGCGGCAGCTACACCCCGCTCAACGACAACATCATCAACGGCCGCATCCGGGGGGTGGCCGGGGTCGTGGGCTGCACCAACCCCCGGGTCAAGCACGACTGGGTCCACGTGGAGCTGGTCAAGGAGCTGATCAAGAACGACGTGCTGGTGCTTCAGACCGGTTGCAGCCAGATCTCGCTGGCCAAGGCCGGCCTGCTGACCCCCGAAGCGGCCCACCTGGCTGGACCGGGGCTCAAGGAGGTCTGCGAAACGGTGGGCATGCCGCCGGTGCTGGGCATGGGGTCCTGCGTGGACAACAGCCGCATCCTCATCGCGGCTGCCGAAATGGTGCGGGTGGGCGGTCTGGGCGAAAGCATCGCCGATCTGCCCGCGGCCGGCGCCGCACCGGAGTGGATGAGTGAAAAGGCGATCTCCATCGGCCACTACTTCGTGGCCTCGGGGGTTTACACCGTGTTCGGGGTGACCTTCCCCATCGTGGAGGAGACCAAGTTTCACCGGCTGCTCTTCGACGGGCTCGAGGCCCAGGGCATGGGCAAGTGGGGCTTTACCCCGGATCCTTACGAGATGGCGCGGATGATGATCGCCCACATCGACAAGAAGCGCAAGGCTCTGGGAATCGACAAATCCCGCGAGCGGGTTCTGGTGGACATGGCCGACCGCCGGGCGATGGACGCGGCCTGATCCGGACCGTCACGCAGTCTTTAACCTTTACCCTGCAAAAAAGGGGGCGCCCCAGGCGGCGCCCCCTTTTTTGCAGTTGTCCTGGGGGCTGGCTAGGTCCTGCAGGCCCCAAAGGGCGGTCAAGAACCGTCGGGTTCGGGGAATTCTTCCAGAAAGCGGTAGAGGGTGGCGCGGCCCACCCCGAGGAGGCGCGCGGCCCGGGCCTTGTTGCCGCCGGTTTGCCTCAAAGCGCTGCGCACGCTGTGGGGGTCGAGCTTGCGCTGGGCCCCCCGGGCAGGAAGAACCGCAGCGCCGGAGGCCGCCGAGGGCTGGCGGTGCGCGCCGGCCCGCTGGCGGTCGATGAGCTCCAGGGGCAGATCCGCCGGGGTGATGATCCGCCCGGCGCTTTTGACAATGGCGAACTGGATGGCGTTTTGCAGTTCGCGTACATTGCCGGGCCACGGGTAGTCCATGAGGACCGCCAGGGTCTCGTCGGATACCCGTGCCAGGCGGTGGCCGTATTGTTCGCTGGCCTCGTTGAGAAAATGGTTGACCAGCAGGGGGATGTCGTTGCGGCGCTCGCGCAGGGGCGGCAACCGGATGGGGATGACGTTGAGCCGATAGTAGAGGTCTTCGCGGAAGGCGCCCCGTTCGACTTCGGCCTTCAACTCCTTGTTGGTGGCACTGATGATCTTGACCGACACGGCGGTCTCTTTTTCAGCGCCCACGCGCATGAAGCGCCCCTCCTGGAGGAAACGCAGCAGCTTGACCTGCATGGGTCTGGAGAGTTCGGCGATTTCGTCCAGAAAAAGGGTGCCGCCGTCGGCCAGTTCGAAGCGCCCCTTCTTGTCACGGATGGCACCGGAAAAGGCCCCTTTGACATGTCCGAACAGTTCGCTTTCGATGAGGGTTTCGGGCAGGGCGCCGCAGTTGACCGGCACGAAGGGCGCTCCGGCCCGGTGGCTTTCATGGTGAATCGCCGTGGCCACCAGCTCCTTGCCGGTGCCGGTTTCTCCGCAGATGTGGACCGGGTAGTCGTAGGCCGCCACGTCGCTGATCTGCTGAAAGACCTGCAGCATCTTGATGTCCTGGCCGACGATGTTGCCGAAGCTGGTAAGCTTGCGCGCCTGAATCTGGAGGGCCAGCAGATCGGTGACATCCCGAAAGCAGGCCAGCACCCCGATGGGGGTGTCATCGTCGCCGGTCATCAAGGTGACGCTCATCTCGATGCGCCGGGCCTCTCCATTGCGCCTGAAAATATTGGTGGCATATTCGCAGTGGGCTGTCGGTTTCGGGCGCGGCTCGCAAAACGAGCACTTGTCGCCGCAAAAGGGGGCGCCGAAGGCCTGATGACAGTCGCGCCCGAGAACTTCGGTGCGCGGGTAGCCGGTGATCCGTTCGGCCTCGGTGTTGAAAAAGAAGATCCGCCGCTGCATGTCGTGGGCGATGATGCCTTCCTTGAGATTGTCCAGAATGCGTTCCAGGTTGGTCTGGTTGACGCTGATGTGGGCGATGGACACGGCAGCAATCCTCTGGGGTGAGTTGGCGGGCGGGCGCCTTGGCGGCCATCGGGAAAACTAACCAAAGGCCGGCCAAAAGTCAATCCGCGCGGCCGCCTTGACAGTCGGGATTTGTCGCGCTTATAGTCGTTTTTCAGTTTGTCGGATGACCCGATGCCGGGTCATCCGAGCCTTCTTTCCCCATGAATGCGAGGTGCCTGGATGCGACGCGTTTTGGCATGGCTCATGTTGGCGCTGCTCTGCACGGCCGCCGCCGCCGCCGCGGCCGACGATGCGCTTCAGGCCCAGGCCCGGCTGAGGGAAAAGGTCGATCAGGCCCTGGAGATCCTCAAGCAGCCGGATCTGGAGCTGCGCGTCAAAAAAGAGAAGATCGTCGCCATCGTGGAGCCCCTGTTCGATTTTCCCCTGATGGCCAAACTGGTGCTCGGCCGCAAGCACTGGTCCCGGCTCGATGCGCACGAGCAGGCGCGTTTCGAGGCCCTGTTCGTAGAGCGGCTCAAGGGATCGTACGTGGACAAGATCGATACGTACAGCGACGAGACCATCGATTGGCGCCAGGCGGTTCAGGAGGGGCCGGACCGGGTGCAGGTGCCCGCCGCGCTGATCCACCAGGACAAGGAGGTGGTCATCCTCTACAAGCTCTACCGCCGCAGCGATGGATGGAAGATCTATGACGTGGAGGTCCAGGGGATCAGCATCGTGTCCACCTTTCGCTCCCAGTTCGACCAGATCCTGAATACCGGCACGGTGGCGGATCTGTTCCGCGAACTGGAAAAAACCAATGGCGCCTGAGCCTTCCGGTCCGGTCCCGAGACCCCCCGCAATGGACACTTTCCCCCCTTTCTGGGTACGCTGGTTCGATCGGCTCATCCTTTCCCGGCCGCGGGTGACCGCGCTGGTGCTGATCGGCCTTTTGTCCTTCATCGGCAATCATGCCCGCGATTTCCGCCTGGATGCCTCTTCCGAAACCCTGATTCTGGAGCACGACGCCGACCTGGCCTATGCCCGGCAGACCGATGCCCGCTATGGGACCACCGATTTTCTGGTGGTGGCCTACACGCCGCACCAGGATCTTTTTGCGGCCTCGACCCTGGAGCGGCTCAAGGCCTTGAAGGCGGATCTTCAGGGCCTGGAACGCGTCACTTCGGTGATGACGATCCTCGACGTGCCGCTTCTGGAAAGTCCCCCGGTGCCGCTCAAGGAGCTGGCTGGGGGGCTGCGCACCCTGCTGGACGAACGTACCGAGCGCTCCCTTGCCCCTCGTGAATTCCAGCACAGTCCCCTGTATCGGGATCTGCTGGTGAGCGCCGATCTGCGCACCACCGCCCTGGTGATCCAGTTTGCCCCGGACACCCGGTGGCGCGAGTTGCGCACCCGGCGCGATGCCCTGCGCGACAAGGCGGATCGCGTGGGGCTCGATGCGGCCGAAAAGGTCACCTACGTCCAGGTCCAGCAGGCCTTCCAGGCCCACCGGGACGCCACGCGCCAGCAGTGGCATGCCACCATCGAAGCGCTGCGGCGGATCCTCGATGCATATGCGCCGCATGCCCAGCTTCATCTGGGCGGCGTGGACATGATTGCCGACGACATGCTCAGCTTCATCCGCAACGACCTGAAAGTCTTCGGGACGGGGGTCTTTCTTTTCCTGGTGGGGGTGTTGGGGATTCTTTTCCGCTCTCTGCGCTGGGTGGTGCTGCCGGTATTGTGCTGCACCTTTTCAACCCTGACCATGATGGGGATCCTGGGGCTCTGCGGCTGGGAAGTGACGGTGATTTCGTCCAACTTCGTTTCGCTGCAGCTGATCATCACCATGGCCATCACCATCCATCTGATCGTGCGCTACCGGGAGCTGTTCCGCCAGCACCCGGAGGCTTCCCAGCGGGATCTGGTGCGCGACACCGTGCGGATGATGCTCAAACCCTGCACCTATGCCGCCCTGACCACGGTGGCCGGGTTCGCTTCCCTGATTTTTTCGGACATCAAGCCGGTGATCACCTTCGGCTGGATGATGATGGCCGGGATCGCGGTCTCCATGGCGGTCACGTTCCTGCTTTTTCCTGCGATTCTGATGCTGATCCCCCGGGAAAGCCGTCCCCCCGGGACCCGGGGCGGTCGGGCTTTGGCAGTGGTGCTGGAACGGTTCACCGAACACCATGGAGGGCTGATCCTGCTGGTGAGCGCCGTGGCCCTGGCCTTCGGGGCCTGGGGAATGACCCGTCTGAAGGTGGAAAACGCATTTATTGACTACTTCAAAAAGTCCACGGAAATTTATCAGGGGATGCGTGTCATCGACCAGAAACTGGGGGGCACCACCCCCCTGGACGTGGTGATCGATCTGGAGGAACTGGATTCCGGGAGCCCGCCCCAGGGCGATAACGGTCGCGCGCATCAGGACGTGTTCGCCGACTTCGAAGAGTTCGACGCGGTGGACGACACCGGCAAATACTGGTTCACCGCGGACCGGATGGCCCGCATCGAGGCGATTCACGACTACCTGGACCATCTGCCTCAAACCGGCAAGGTCCTGTCCCTGGCCACGGCCTACAAGATCGCCCAACGACTCAACGGCGGCCAGCCTTTGGACAATTTCGCGCTGGCCCTCCTGTTTCAGGAGTCGCCCCAGGCCCTCAAGCAGATCCTGGTGGATCCCTACGTTTCCGTGCCCCATCACCAGATCCGGCTGGCGGCTCGCATCGTTGATTCCCAGCCCGGGCTGCGGCGCAACGAACTGCTCGACCAGATCCGGTCGGATTTGACCGAGCGCTTCCAGTTGGCTCCGGAGCGGGTGCATCTGACCGGCATGATGGTCCTTTACAACAACATGCTCCAGAGCCTCTTCCAGTCCCAGGTCTTGACCCTGGGGGCCACGGTGATGGCCCTGATGGCCATGTTCTGGGTACTTTTCCGCTCCCTGCGCCTGGCCGTGCTGGCCATTTTTCCCAACCTGCTGAGCATCGCGGTGGTGCTCGGGTTCATGGGCTGGGCCGGAATCCCCCTGGACATGATGACCATCACCATCGCCGCCATCAGCGTGGGGATCGCGGTGGACGACACCATCCACTACATCCACCGCTTCGGCCAGGAATTCAAACGGGGCGGCACTTATCTGGAGATCATGCGTCACTGCCACGGCAGTGTCGGCCATGCCATGTACTACACGTCGGTGACGATCATCAGCGGCTTTTCGATTTTGGTGCTTTCCAGTTTCATTCCCACAATTTACTTTGGACTGCTGACCAGTCTGGCCATGGCCATCGCCCTGGTGGCGGCCCTGACCCTCCTGCCGGCCCTGATCGTGAGGATCCGCCCCTTCGGGCCCGATCGGGCCGCCTGACCCCAAGGCGGTGCGATCGGAAAGGGTTTTACGGCCAGGCCGCAGCGTCGACGGAGGAGGACGCGATGCGATTCTTTGCGACATGGCGATCTTGGCGGCGATGGGGCCGCTGGCCCCTCGTACTGCTGATTTGTTTCTGGATTGCCTTGCCGGCGGCCGCCCAGGGAGCCGATCCTTTCGATGATCTGGACGGTGAATTCGAAGCCCAGCGGCCGGTCATCGCCGATCCCCTGCGGCCCTGGAACCGGGCCATGTTCGAGTTCAACGACCGGCTCTACTTCTGGTTCCTGAAACCCGTTGCCGAGGTCTACCGGGACGTGGTGCCTGAACCGCCGCGAATCGGCATCCGCAATTTTTTCAACAACCTGGGCGCGCCGCTGCGATTCGTGGCCTGCCTGCTGCAGGGCAAGAGCGACGAGGCCGGGGCCGAGTTGGGGGCCTTCATGGTCAATACCACCGTGGGGTTCCTGGGCTTTGGCAATCCGGCCGCCGGCGAGTCCCGCCTGAATGTTCCCAAAGAGGATCTGGGCCAGGCCTTCGGCGTCTGGGGGATGGGGCATGGCTGCTACATCGTGTGGCCCGTGCTGGGGCCGTCCTCGCTGCGCGACAGCGTCGGACTGCTGGGCGGGCACTTTCTCGACCCGTTCACCCATGTCGACCCGTCTGAAGTTTCCCTGGTGGCCAGCGGGCTCGAGGCCGTCAACACCACCTCCCTGCACATCGGCGACTACGAAGCCCTCAAGAAAGAAGCCGTGGCGCCCTACGAGGCCATGCGCGATGCCTACGTGCAGTTCCGTCAGCGCCAGGTCGAGCGGTGACGGACCCGCATCACTGCGGGATGCGGTTCATTTGTTCAAGGGCCAGGACCAGCGCCTGGGTCCCGCGGCGGCCGCCGCCGCTGGCCTGCAACGCCAGGTAGAGCTGCTCGACCAGGGCCAGGCCGGGCAGCGCGAGGGGCATGCGCCGGGCCTCGGCCAGGGCGATGCCCATGTCCTTGATGAAGTGCTCGACGAAAAAGCCGGGCTCGAAATCCCGTTGCAGGATGCGCGGGGCCATATGCTCCAGGCTCCAACAGGCTGCTGCGCCGCCGCCGATGCCGGCCAGGACCGTTTTCATGTCCAGACCGGCACGGTGACCGTACAGCATCGCTTCGCAGACTCCGATCATGGTGCCGGCGATGACGATCTGGTTGCACATTTTGGCGTGCTGGCCGGACCCGGGCGGCCCCTGGTGGACGATGGTGCGGCCCATATGCCGCAGCAGCGGCGCGATTCGTCCCAGGGCGGCGGGATCTCCGCCGACCATGATCGAGAGGGTTCCCTTGCGCGCTCCGACGTCGCCTCCCGAGACCGGGGCGTCCAGGGCCCAGAGCCCCCGGGCCTCGGCCCGGCGGGCGATCTCGGCGGCCAGGGTCGGCTCCGAAGTGGTCATGTCCACCAGTATCACCCCCGGCTCGGCCGCCGCCAGCAGACCTCGTTCATCCAGATAGAGTTGACGCACATCGGCGGGCGTTCCCACCATGGTGAAGACCACCTGTGCGCCGCGGGCCGCGGCGGCCGGCGTGTCGGCCGCCACGGCGCCGGCGGCGATCAGCGCCGCGGCCTTGGCGGGGCTGCGATTGTAGACGGTCGGCCGATAACCGTGCCGGATCAGGTGCTGGCACATGGACCGGCCCATGACACCGGTGCCGATCCATCCGATGCGCTCCATCGAGGACATGGCGGTTCTCCTTGGGCAAGAGGGGGCGAACGCCCGTTTGCGATCTGTCACGGCCCTTTACCAGGATCCGCACCCGGCCGCAAGCCGGCGCGCGGGCGCCAGGGCCCGGACAGTGGTCGTGTGTCCCCGGCCGTTGACCGGACCCTGGGACGTCTGCCCGCAGGACTTGACAAACCAGGGGATCGGAATAAGGTAAGGGGCGCCTGCGGGGGGAAGTTCTGCGGGTGAAGGTGAACCGCAAAGCCGGCGATCACGACCTTAAGCCCAAGGGAGATCACGAAGTGGCACCGATGCGCGTGTTGGTGAGCGACAATCTGGACCCGAGCGGCGTCGATCTGATGGCCGCGACCCCAGGAATCGAGGTGGATGTGCGAACCGGGCTGGCGCCCGAGGTACTCAGAGGGATCATCGGCGGCTACGATGCGCTGGCGATCCGCAGCGCCACCCGTGTGGACGCAGCCCTGCTCCAGGCGGGTACACGGCTCAAGGTGGTGGGCCGGGCCGGGATCGGGCGGGACAACGTGGAGATCGCCGAGGCCACCCGTCGGGGGGTCGTGGTGATGAACACCCCCGACGGCAATGTCGTCACCACGGCCGAGCATGCCATTGCCATGATGCTGGCCCTGACGCGCAACATCCCCCAGGGGACCGCCTCCCTCAAGGCCGGCCGCTGGGACAAAAAGCGGCTTCAGGGCCGGGAGCTCTTCCACAAGGTGGCGGGGGTGGTGGGCTACGGCAAGATCGGCTCCATCGTCGCCGACCGGGCCCGGGGCCTCAAAATGCGGGTGGTGGTGCACGATCCCTACGTTCAGCCCGATCGCATCGAAAAGGACGGCTTCGAAGCGGTTTCCCTGGACGAGCTGCTGTCGCGGGCCGACTATATCACCATTCACGTGCCCAAACTCAAGGACACCCTGGGCATGATCGATGCGGCGGCCTTCGCCCGGATGAAGGACGGGGTGATGCTGGTCAACTGCGCCCGGGGCGGGATCGTCAACGAAGTGGATTTGCTGGCGGCCCTGGAGGCGGGCAAGGTGGCCGGCGCGGCCCTGGACGTCTTCGAGACCGAACCACCGGGCGCCAGTGCCCTCATTGCCCACGAGCGGGTCATTTGCACTCCCCACCTGGGCGCTTCCACCAAGGAGGCCCAGACCAACGTGGCGGTGGCCGTGGCGCGCCAGATCGTGGCGTTTCTCAAGGAAGGCACCATTCTCAATGCGGTCAACGCGCCCTCGGTGACCGGCGACCTGCTCGTCAAGCTCCAGCCGCTGCTTTCCATGGGCGAACAGATCGGAAGGCTCCAGGCCCAGCTGGTGTGCGGTCCGCTCACCGAGGTGGCCATCGAATATGCCGGGGATTTCCCCGGGCTGGATCTGGCCCCGGTGACCACCGCGGTGCTCAAGGGTCTGCTGACCCGGGAAGTCAAAGACGACGTCAACTACGTCAACGCCCCGATCCTGGCCAAAGGCCGGGGGATCCGGGTGAGCGAAACCACCAGCAATGCCTCGGAAGAATACCTCAACCTGGTGCGGGTGCGGGTGCAGACCACCGATGAGACCAGCACCGTGGCCGGAACGGTGTTCGGCAAGCGTGACAGCCGCATCGTGCGCATCAACAATTTCCGCCTAGAAATGATCCCGGAAGGCCATCTGGCCCTGATCTACAACATTGACAAACCCGGTTCCATCGGTCAGATCGGATCAACCCTGGGCCGCCACGGGATCAATATCGGCCGCATGCAGGTGGGCCAGGAGGAAGGCGGGGACCGCAACATCATCTTCTTGACCACCGACACGCCCATTCCGCCGTCCGTGCTGGCGGAACTCAACAGCCTGTCGCTGGTCAAGACGGCCATCGCACTCGAGTTTTGATCACGCCGTCCTGCATGGAACGGCAACTACGGGACAAACGCCATGACCGATCCGAAAGCCTTTATCATGCGTGAGGCCGAGGCGTCCTGCGGCCAGGGGAAAAAGCGCGGGGCAGATGGCATCTGTCTGCCAGAGGTGAGCTTTTCGACCTTCGTGCTTTCCTTGAATGCCTCAGCGCTGGTGCACCTGGGGGTCCTGGAAAATCCGGAAACCGGCCAGAAGCAGCCCAACCTCGCCATGGGCAAGCAGACCATTGACATCCTGGCCCTGCTCGAAGAAAAGACCCGCGGCAATCTGAGCGCCGATGAGGAGGGCCTGCTGAAGAATCTGCTCTATGATCTGCGCCTGATCTATGTGCGGGAAAAACGCTGAACCGCCCCTTTGCCACCTTCGAGCGCCGGCCAAGATCAACCTGCACCTGGCGGTGACGGGGAAGCGGGGGGACGGTTACCACGAAATCGTTTCCCTGATGGCTCCCGTGAGCCTCTACGACGAGTTGTGGATTGATCCGGCGGCCGGCCAGATCCGCGTCGAATGCAGCGCGGCGGACCTGCCCCGGGACGGGCGCAACCTGGCCGCCAGGGCTGCCGCAGCCTTTTTCGAAGCCTCCGGCCGAGGGGGCGGAGCGGCGATCCGCCTCGTCAAGAGAATCCCCGTGGGGGCCGGTCTCGGCGGCGGCAGCAGCAATGCCGCCGCGGTGCTCAACGGACTCAACCGCCATTTCGGCCATCCCCTGGATCGGGCGCAGCTTCACCGGCTGGCCCTGGGCATCGGTGCGGACGTGCCCTTCTTCTTGATGGGGCGGCCGGCCCTGGCCACGGGGATCGGCGACCGTCTGACCCCCTATGCGGGGTTGCCACCCATGGGGGTGGTGATTGTTTTTCCGGGGGTGGCCCTGTCGACCGCCCGGGTCTATGCCGCCGTCAAATTGCGATTGACAGCCTGTGGAAAAAAATCTAAAGTTTCCGCTTTGAAGACGCAACCGTTCGACATCCGGCGTCATCTTTGCAATGACCTGGAAGCCGTGGCGGCCAGGATCTGTCCGCCGATTCTGGAGGCCAAGGCGGCCCTGCGGGCCCAAGGGGCCGACGGCGTTCAGATGACGGGCAGCGGGTCGGCGGTGTTCGGCCTCTTTACACAGGCCCGGCGCGCCGCTCTGGCCCGACAGGCGCTGGACGGTTGCGGCCGGGCGGAATGGCAAATTTTCGATGCGGATCTGATCCTCTGAGGGATCGACAACGGATCGTCGGTAGCGGGTCCGTTGCATTTTTTTTCGGGCATGCGGAACGTTTGGGGCGTCGTCAAGCGGCTAAGACACAGGATTTTGGTTCCTGCATTCGGAGGTTCGAATCCTCCCGCCCCAGCCATCCGCCGCGACGTTCGGCTGTTCTGCGGCCCGCGGAGTCGATGAGTCGTTATGGATGACAAGGCCAAAGATTTCGTCATTTTCACCGGCAATTCCAATCCGGTCCTGGCCCGCCGGATCTGCGATTACCTGGGCGTGCCCCTGGGCCAGGCCAAGGTCAAGACCTTCAGCGACGGCGAGATTCAGATCGAGATCAACGAGAACGTGCGGTTGAAGGACGTCTTTGTCGTCCAGTCCACCTGCCGGCCGGTCAACGATCATCTGGTGGAACTGCTGTTGATGATGGACGCCTTCAAGCGCTCCTCGTGCCGGCGCATTCATGCCGTGATTCCCTATTACGGCTATGCGCGGCAGGACAAGAAAGTCGCGCCCCGGGTGCCCATCAGCGCCAAACTGGTGGCCAACCTCATCACCCATGCCGGTGCCAACCGGCTGATCAGCATGGATCTGCACGCCGGGCAGATCCAGGGCTTTTTCGACATTCCGGTGGATCATCTCTTCGCCGCCCCGGTGATCCTGGAGCATATCCGGACGCATTTCGACAGCAACCTGGTCATCGTTTCGCCCGACGCCGGCGGCGCCGAGCGGGCCCGCGCCTATGCCAAGCGGCTCAACTGCGCCATGGCGGTGGTGGACAAGCGGCGCGACCGGCCCAACGAATCGCGGGTCATGTCGGTCATCGGCGAGGTGAACGGCAAGCACGCCGTGATTCTGGACGATATGGTGGACACCGCCGGCACCCTCACCGGGGCCGCCGGTGCCCT
>CALJLV010000013.1 GCA_937982505.1 uncultured Desulfobacteraceae bacterium
CCGGCGACCACCGATATCTACACTCTTTCCCTACCCGACGCTCTTCCGATCTACCGCGCGGCTGACCGCGCCAGGACATCCCATGGACGCTCCCCAGGAAACCGCCACCCATCGACCGGCCTGGCTCCATCGCTGGCTTCAGGGCACCGCTCACCACTACAGTCAGGTTTTCCCCCGGCAGCCGGGACGGCTGGTGTCGCTCGTGCTGCGGCTCTTCTACTCGGGCCTGGTCTTCGACGAGATCCAGCGGGCCAAGGTTGCCGCCCTGGCCCGCAAGGGGATCATCGTCTACGTCTCCAAGCATGAAAGCCGCTTCGAATATCTGTTCTACCATACCCGCTACAATCAGCTCGGCCTTCCAGCGCCGGAGCTGAGCTTCGACCACCGCTTCGTGCTGCTCCAGCCGCTCACCCGGCTGCTGCGGATCCTGGCGGCCGGCCTGGAGCACCTGATGCGCCATTTTTCGCGCCCCGATCTGTTCCGCAACGGATACGCCGCCCAATTTCTCCAGCAGGGCGGCGCGGCCCATCTCTCCCTGGTGCGCCCCCGGGGCTTTTACCAGCGCTTCGTCAAGGCCGGCATGGATCCGCTGCGGTTTCTGGTGGAGTTTCAGGCAACGGCCACCGCCCCCATTCTCATCGTGCCCCAGTTGATGTTCTACGGCCGCAACCCCATCTCCAGCATGCCCAGCGTGATCGACGCGATCTTCGGCAGCGAGCAGAATCCGGGACGGCTGCGGCGTCTGGTGGCCCTGATCAAGAACCCGGGGCGGGTTTTCGTCGAGATTTCCGAGCCCCTGGACCTCAAGCGGTTTCTGGCCCAGCCCGAACTGAGCGGTCGCAGCGGCGAATACCAGGCCCTGGTGCTGCGCCGCCACCTGCTGCGGCAGATGGACCGCCACCGCCAGAGCATCATCGGCCCGGTGCTCAAGACGCGCCAGGAGCTCAAGGAGGGGATCTTGACCAGCGACCGGATGCGCGGCTTTCTCACCCGGCACGCCAGGAAGGCCGAAATGCCCCTCCACGCCGTGCGGCGCAAGGCCGACAGGTATCTCGAGGAAATCGCCGCCCGCTACAGCTATCTGTCCCTCAAGTGTTACTCGGGGATCGTGACGTTTCTGCTGCGGACCATGTTCGACGGAATCAGCGTCAACCGCGAAATGCTCGATCGCATCAAGGAAGCCTCGCGCCGCGGCCCACTGGTGCTCATCCCCTGCCACAAGAGCCACATCGATTACCTGCTGCTCAGCTACCTGCTGTTTCACCACAACATGCCCTGTCCGCTGATCGCGGCGGGCAAGAATCTTTCCTTCTTTCCCATCGGCCCGCTGTTTCGCAACGGCGGGGCCTTTTTCATCCGCCGCACCTTCAAGGGCAAGCCCCTGTACAAGGAGGTCTTCCGGGCCTACATCGCCAAGATCCTCCAGGAAGGCTTCAACGTGGAATTCTTCATCGAAGGCGGGCGCAGCCGCACCGGCAAGATGATCCTGCCCAAGATGGGACTGCTCTCGACGCTGATCCAGAGCTTCCGCGACGGCGCCTGCGAGGATCTGATTTTCGTGCCCATCTATATCGGCTACGACCGGGTTCTGGAGGAAAACGCCTATCTGAACGAGCTTGAGGGGGGCAGCAAGGAGCCCGAAAATCTGGTCCAGGTGATCCGGGCGCGGCGCTTCCTGAAAAAGCGTTACGGCCGCGTCTATGTGCGCTTTCAGGAGCCCTTCTCCTTCAACGCTCTGCTGGCCCAGAACGACATCGACCTGGCCCGCCTGGAGCCAGTGGACCTGGCGGCCCTGTGCCGTAACGTGGCCTTCCGGGTGATCAACGCCATCAATGCGGTGACCATCATCACGCCCCACTGCCTGGTGGCGGCCGCGGCCCTCAACCTGCCGCGGCGGCGCTTCGCCTATGAGGACCTGAGCCAGGTCATCGATACCTACCTGACCTTTCTCTGCGCCCAGCAGGCCCCCTTGGCCGACACCCTCGTGATGGACCCTTCGCGGGCCATCGAACAGGCGCTGGAGGCCTATGTCCAGCGCCGCTTTATCGAGCGCATCACCCTGGGCAAGGACAGTCCGGCGGCCGAAGTCGTCTACACCCTCAACGAGAACAAGCGCCCCAACCTGGAGTACTACAAGAACAACGGGGTGCATTTTTTCGTCCCCGCGGCCATCACGAGCCTGGCGATCCTGCAGCGCGAGGCGTTTCAGTTCGCCTCGGTCGATTTGCACCTCGACTATCGCAAGCTCCAGGAACTGTTCAAGAACGAGTTCGCCTACGACATCGACCGGCCGCCCGAATACTATGTGCGCAAGACCCTCAAGGCCTTTATCGACGATGCCCTGCTGATGCCCCATCCCACCTTGCCCGACACGTACAACCTGACGTCCGCCGGATACAGGAAGCTCAAACTTTTGGGGGCCTTTCTGCAGACCTACCTCGAGTCCTACTGGATCGTGATCCAGCACTTCAGACGCGACGCTCCAGGGGAGCCGGATCTCAAGGATCGCCTCAAGAAGATCGAGGCCCTGGGCAACCGCATGTACAAGAACGAGGAAATCGACCGCAAGGAAGCCCTTTCCCAGATCAACTACCGCAATGCGGTGGACTTCTTCATCAGCCGCGGTCTGGGCCAGGAACCGGCCGGAGAGGCGGCCGAGGCCTGGGCCGACCTGATCCGCCGCTGCCTGGACCTGATGGCGGGCTGAGATGAAGGCCCTGGTTCTGGCCGCCGGCCTGGGCACCCGGCTGCGGCCCCACAGCGAGCGTCTGCCCAAGCCGCTCTTTCCCGTGGGCGGCCGGCCCATGCTCCTGCGCCTCCTGGCCCAACTGGAGGCCGCCGGGTGCGAGGCGGCCGCCGTCAACACCCATCATCTGGCCGAGCTCGTGGAACGCTGCGTGGCCGGCTACAGCGGCAGGATGCCGGTCCTGGTGCGCCGCGAATCCCGGATCCTGGGGACCGGAGGCGCCATCCGCAATCTGGCGGACTTCTGGGACCGGCGGCCCTTCATGGTGATCAACGCCGACATCGTCTGCCGCATCGATCTGGCAGCGGTCTACCGTTTCCACACTTCCCATCCCCACCCGGCGACCCTGGTGGTGACCGATTTTCCGGCCATCAACTCGGTGACCCTGGATGGTGCCGGAGCCGTCGTTTCCCTTCGCTCGCCGCCTTGCCCATCCCCCGATCCGCCGCCCCTGCGGCACCGGACCTTCACCGGAATTCAGACCCTCGATCCCCTGGTCCTGGATTTTCTGCCTCCCGGCGGATTCGCCGACAGCATCGCGGCCTTCGAAGCCCTTCAGGCCGCCGGATACCGGCTGCAAGCCTTGGAGATCGATGCCGGCGACTGGATCGACGCCGGCACCCCGGAGCGCTATCGCCGGGCCGCGGCCGAAGCCCTGATGCCCGAGGCCTTCCAGCAGGCCTACGGCCGCCATGTGGCGCCGCGCCGGGTCCAGTGGGAGGCCCTGGCCGGGGACGGTTCGGACCGGCGCTGGTTTCGCCTCAAATCCGAGGCGGGCGCTCTGATTCTGGCCGATCACGGCCTGCCGGCCGGCCCGGAACCCACCGAGGCCCAGGCCTTTGTCGCCATCGGCCGCCATCTGCACCGTCGGGGCGTGCCGGTGCCCGCCATCCGGGCCGCCGAGCCCTTCGCCGGCCAGGTGCTGCTGGACGATCTGGGCGACCTGCACCTCCAGACGGCGGTGCGCCAGCAACCCGATGCGGCGGCCCGCCGCGCGCTGTACGCCCGGGTCATCGCCGTTCTGGTGCACATGGCCCGAGCCGGGGCCGAGGGCTTCGATCCCGCATGGTGCCATCAGGCTCCGCGCTACGACCGTCGAACCATCGTCGAGGCCGAAGGGGGCTATTTCCTCGAAGCCTATGTGCGCGGCGTGGCCGGCATTGCGGTGGCCAGCCAAAAATTCCGCCCGGCCTTCGACCATCTGGCCCGGTGCATCGGCCGCCTGGAAGCCGGGTTCATGCACCGCGACTTCCAGTCGCGCAACCTGATGATGGTTCAGGGCCGCATCGGCGTCATCGACTTTCAGGGCGGCCGCCTGGGGCCCATGGCCTACGACCTGGCCAGCCTGCTCATCGATCCCTATGTGGACCTGCCCCGGGAGCTTCAGGACGTTCTGGTGGCGGAAGCCGTCCGGCAGCTTTCCCTGACCGGTGCGGCGGCCGAGGACTTCAGGGCCGGGTTCGCCTACTGCGCCCTGGCGCGCCATTTGCAAATGCTGGGGGCCTTCGGCCACCTGTCGCGGGTCAAGGGCAAAACCGGGTTCGCAACTTACATCCCCGCGGCGCTACAGGGCCTCCGGCGCCGCCTGGAAGAAACGCCCGATCCGCCGCTGGCGCCCTTGCGGGAACTGGTCCGGCGACTATAATGACAGATCAAACCGCAAACTGGAGATTCCCATGGCACCGATTCCCATCATGATCAACGGTCTTCCCGGCAATGTGGCCCGGCTGCTGGCCTCCCGCGCCCTTGACGACCCCCGCTTTCGGGTAATTCCCGCCAGCCTCACCGGTCCGGAAATCGACATCGACCGCTTCGAGGCTTCGGGCCTGTCCGTGCGCCTGCTCAAGCCCGACGAGCGGGACGACGCCCTGCCCGCCGTCATCGCCGCCCACGGCAGGTTCGTGGCCATCGACTTCACCCATCCGGCGGCCGTCAACGCCAACGCCGCCTTCTATGCCCGGCACGCCGTCCCCTTTGTGATGGGCACCACCGGAGGAGATCGGGCCGCCCTGCACGCCACGGTCCAGGCCTCCTCCATCGCGGCGGTCATTGCCCCCAATATGGCCAGGCCGATCGTGGGCTTCCAGGCCATGCTGGAATATGCCGCCGACACCTTTCCAGGGCTTTTGGCCGGTTACCGCCTGCGGGTGCGCGAAAGCCACCAGCGGGGCAAGGCCGATACCAGCGGCACGGCCAAGGCCGTGGTCCAGGCCTTCAACCGGCTGGGGGTCGACTTCGACCTGTCCCAGATCGCCATGGTACGCGATCCGCAGACCCAGAAGGAAGGCTGGGGCATTCCCGATGCCTACCTCTCCGGCCACGGATGGCACACCTACACCCTCGACTCGGCCGACGGCACGGTGCGCCTGGAATTCACCCACAATGTCAACGGCCGGGACGTCTATGTCCAGGGGACCCTGGACGCGGCGGCCTTTCTGGCGGCCCGGGTGGACGCCGGCGCCCGCGGGCGGGTCTTCTCGATGATCGAGGTGCTGCGCGGTTGAGGCGCTGCGGGAACCATGACGGCCGATCCGATCTTTACCCCTTTTCGCCACGGAAGGCTTCATCTGCCCAACCGCCTGGTGGCCCTGCCGGTCTTTACCGGCTATGCCGAAACCGACGGCCGGGTCAGCCCCCTGCTGCGATCCCATTACCAGCGTCTGGCGCGGTCCGGGGTGGGGCTGGTCATAGTAGCCAACGTGGCGGTGGGGCCCGACGGCATCACCTCGCCGGGCAACCTGCGCCTGGACGACGACCGCTACATCGCGGGGCTGGCCGGGCTGGCCCAGGCCATCCACCGCGGGGGCGCCCTGGCCGGTGTGCAGCTCAATCATGCCGGGCGCCTGGCCCTCACCGAGCACCCTCTGGTGCCGGCACCTCTGGACGCAACCCACCTGGCGTTCAACATCACCGCCCTGAAACGTTTCATGGATTTTTTCCCCTTCGAGGAGCGCTTCGGGCTAACCCGCCGCTTCTGGCGCCAGGTGAGCACCTGGCGCAGCGCCATGACCCTCGAGATGCGCCAGGCGGTCATCGAGGCCTTTTCCCGGGCCGCCGTCCGCGCCGCTGCGGCCGGCTTCGACGTGGTGGAACTCCATGGGGCCAGCGGCTACCTGATCTCCCAGTTCCTCAGCGCCTTCAGCAACCCGGCGGCGAGCGAGCCCGGCCCCGGTGATCTGGCCCGGCGCCTGGCCTTTCCCCTGGCGCTCTTCGAACGGGTGCGCCAGGATCTGGATCCGCGGGTGCCCCTGGGATGGCGCCTGATGGTGCGCGAATTCGTCCCCCGCGGCATCGATGCCGCTCAGGCCGGGATTCTGGCCCGCAACCTGGCCCGCTCGGGAGCCGCCTACGTATCGGTGTCGGCGGGCACTTTCCATTCCATCTTTGCCGAAGCGGTGCGGCGTGTAACCCGCCGTCCGGCCTATCTGGAGGCCGACTGCGCCGCGCTGCGACGGGACCTGGGGATCCCGGTGGTGGCCGCCGGGCGTGTGGCGACCCCGGCCGTGGCCAGACGCCTGGTGGCCTCCGGCCAGGCGGACCTGGTGGGCCTGGGCCGCGCCCTGCAGGCCGATCCGGGCTGGCTGCACAAGGCGCGCCGCAGTCGACCGGTGCGCGTCTGTCTCGACTGCCACTGGTGCCTGCGCCGGGTGGTCCTCGACCAGGGGCTGGGGTGCGTGCGCTGGCCCCGGCGGCGTCTGGCGCGTCTGGAGCTGACCCGGCGCGCCATGGCCCGTCTGGGCCGCTGGCTCTGGATCGTCGCCGCGCCGCAAGACATCGCACGCTACCATGAACGGGCGAGCCTCCTGGGCCTGGGGATCGGGGACGAACCGGCGGCGGCGCCGGTTTCCGTCATGTTCCTCGATCCGTCCATCGACGGGCCTTGCCGAGAGGGATTTCTCGATTGGATCTGCGCGACCTTCACCCCCGGCGCCGCGCAGATCGCGGCCCCCCGACCGGCCGCAGAGCCCGGACTGGGCGACGCCCTGGTGGACCAGATGCGCCAGCAATCCTTCGGGGGGGTGGTCTTCTGCCGGGATTCGGCCGCCGACTGGGGGCGGAAGCTGATCTATCGGCCCCGGGGCAAGGTGGCTGTGCTTCTGGGCCGGCAGCCCGCCGGCGGGCCGGTGCTCGTACCGCTGGATTTTTCCGAGGCCGGCCTTCTGCAGCTCTGCCTGCTGCGCCGCTGGCTGGAGCGGGAACCGGTTCTGGGCCTGGATCTGGTCCACGTGACCGGCGAGTCTCCAGAATCGGTCCAGCGGCGCTGGACCCCGGTGTGCCGCATCGTCGGCTGGCCGCAGACCACGGGTTTGGAGGTCGCGGCCCCCGCCGGGACCGTGGCGGCCACCCTGATCGCGCGGGCCCGCACCACAGGGGCCAGCACGGTGGTCCTGGGCAAGCGGGGGATTTCGGGGGTCAAGCGGCTCTTACTGGGCAGCGTTTCCAGCGCCGTGCTGGCGGGCCTGGCGAAAGCCACGGTGGTTCTGGTGGACTGATGCGAAAAGCGGCAAAAACGTTGGCCGAAGGCTTCATCCACCGCATCCCGCAACTGCGGGCAGTGCTGGACGGCGCCGACGTGGTGCGGGTTCGATCGGTGGAAGGCCGCGTGGAGCTGGCCCGCTTTCTCGAGGCCATGTTCGCCTACCGGCCGGGGCTGGTACGTCTGCTCTATCGCCTGCGGGGCCTGGTGGTCCCGCTGATCGGCGTGCGGCAGCCGTCCCTGCCCGCCATGGACGAATGGCTCCCGCCGGACGTGCCCATGCTGGCCTGCGGCAACATCTGGTTCTTTTCGGTCTCCCTGGCCGACCCGGAGCGCTACTGGATCGGCTGCTGCCCCCACGAGCGCCACTTGACCGGCTACATGGGGGTGGTGGCTGAACCTTTAGGCCGGGGGCGCCGGCGCTTTCACCTGGTCACCGTCGTCCATTACAAGCACTGGACCGGACGGCTCTACTTCGGTCTGATCTCCCCTTTGAACCGCTTTTTCATGCATCGGCTGGCCCGGGCCGGAATCGCCGCCGGGCGGTGAGGCCGCCCGGGCGGCAGATCCGTCCGCTGGAACGTCGGGCCCCACGAGAGCCGCAACCCTTGTTCAGTCCTGCCGCCGGTCCACTCTTTTCGTGTAACGCTCCAGCCTCAGACCGGCGATCATCCCCTTGATCAGGGAGACGATGCCGGGCGAATAGAGGCCCGTGGTGAGCCGGGTAAACAACTCGAGCTTGCGCGGGGTGTAGGGAAACCAGTTGGCTTCCATCTTGGCGCTGTGGGCGTCGATAAGCACCGACTTGATATTGGCGAAGGCGTAGAAGCCGAACTCGCCCTTGTACCGGCCGATCCCGCTTTTTTTGGCGCCCCCGAAGGGCAGGGCGTGATTGCCTTCGGTGAGCATCACGTTGTTGATGGACACGTTGCCGGTCACGATGGCCCGCGCCGTGCGCTCGGCGCGGGCCAGATCCGCCGACCAGACGCTGGCCGACAGCCCGAATTCGCTGGCGTTGGCCAGATCCACGGCCTCCTGGTCCGCGTTGAAGGTCATGATGGGCAGCACCGGTCCGAAGGTCTCCTCCCGGTCCATCAGCATCGCCGCGGTGACCCCGACCACCACCATGGGCGGGACCAGGGCCGACTGGCCGTCCCATTCGGCCCCGGTGAGCAGCCGGGCGCCCTTGGCCCGGGCATCGGCGATCTGGGCCGCGATCACCTTCACCTGCTCGGGCGAGGTCATGGGACCGAAATCGGCCCGGCCGTCACGGTCCGTGGCCTGGATCAACTGCCGGGTGCGACGCACGACGGCCCGGGTGAAGGCCTCGGCGATGGATTCGTGCACCAGGACTTTTTCCACCGAGGTGCACGACTGGCCCGTGTTGGTAAATGCCCCCCAGACGGCCCCGGCCGCGGCCCGTTCGATGTCGGCGTCCTCGAAGACGATCATCGGATCCTTGCCCCCCATCTCCAGCTCCACCGGAATCAGGTGCCGGGCCGCGCGCTGCATGATCCGCTGCCCGGTGCGGGCGCTGCCGATGAAAAAGATCTTCTCCGGCCGGGCGTCGATGAGCGCGTCGCCCATCGCGGCCCCGCGGCCGTAGACCACCTGGACCCAGCCGGGGCGGAAATCGGCCGCCGCGAGCAGCTCCTCCACCAGTCCGGTGAGGGGGGTCAGGTGGGAGGGCTTGTAGACCACCGCATTGCCCACCACAAAGGCCAGGGTGATGGGCACGATGGCCTGGTAGAAAGGATAGTTCCAGGGCGAAATGATCAGGGCGGTGCCCAGGGGCTCGAAATAGATGCGCGATTTTTTGCCCGTCAGGGCCAGGGGCGTGGGCACCTTGCGGTCCGCCAGGATCCGCCGGCTGTGCCGGCCCAGGTAGTCCAGGTGGTCCAGGGTGCCGAAGATTTCGGCCGTCAGGGCATCCAGGCGCGATTTGCCGGTTTCCCGTTGAATGCGGTCGAGGATCGCGCCCTGACGCGCGATGATGAGCGCCTTGAGCTTGGCGATGATTTCCAGGCGCTTGGGCAACGGCCAGCCGGCGATCTCTTCCTGGGCCTGCCGGGCGCGGGCGAAGATGCGGGCGATATCCTCGGGACTGGGGTCTTGGCAAGCCGCTGGCGCCGGGTCCCGGGCGTCCGCCGGCGCCAGCACGATCTGCGGATGCCAGTCGAGGATGTCAAAGACCCTGGGGCCCTGATACCCTTCCCCGGTGACATTGGCGTAGTAAAGGCTCATGAGGGCCCCCTTGACACCGATCTCCAACTGGCGCAGGCCGGCCCCCAGCGGCCAGGGCAGCCGCTCGCGGTACCGGCAAAGGCCGAACAAACACCGGATGGCCCATCGGGGCCAGACGGCGAAAAGCCCGCCGACCATCCTCAGACCTTCCAGATCGTCCGCATTCAGGTGGGCCGCCAACCGGTCGATATGATCCAGACAGCCGGTTCGCGAAAAGCTCGGTGAGGCATCGGTGCCCGGCACCAGGACGTCACCGGCCCGCTCCAGGCCGCTCAGCTGCCGCAGGGTGAAGTGGCGCGAAATTTTCATGGGCACAGGTTCCTCGTTATCGTTTCGGCGGCCATCTTGGAAAGCGCCATGATGGTCAGCGAGGGGTTGATTCCCGGTGCGTCGGGAAAGATGCTCGAATCGGCCGCGAAGATGCGCGGATGGTCATGAAGACAAAAGTCCGGCGCCACGACGCTGGCGTCCCCGTCGGTTCCCATGCGGCAGCCGCCCATGAGGTGAAGCCCGATGCCGTATGTGCCGTGAACGATCTGCCGGGCCCCCGTGGCCTGGAATATCGCGTCGATGACGGCCGTGCCGCGGCGCATGCGGGCCAGGTCCTCCTCCGAGCGCGGTTTGTGGATCACGGGACGGCCTCTGCCGTCGAGGCGGATCCGGCCCGGGGCCGTATCGCGGGTGCAGACCTCGATGCAGGCCAGGTGGGCCAGGCGCTCCATGAACTGCTGGTGACCGCGGCCGAAGCCGCTCACCAGCAGGGCAATGGCCCCCGGCCCGGCGTAGACGTTTTCCAGCTTGAAGCCCTGCCGGCGAAACTCGGGATCATCCGACTTGAAGGCCTGCAGGGGGCCCAGATGCGCCCTGATGGGCCGCGCATAGACCCCGAAGTGCATGTACTGGGGGTGGCAGTAGAAATGGCGCCCCAGGGCCGGCAGGCGCCGGCCGAACCCCGAGCGCAGCAGCAGCCGGGTGTTGCCCACGGCGCCGGCGGCCAGGACCAGGCACCGGCCCCGGTACTGGACTCGGCCGCCCCGCTGGTCTCGGGCCAGAACCTCGATCCGCTCGCGGCGCTGGACGATCTGCAGGGCTTCCGTCTCGGGCACCAGGGTCAGACCGGCCTCCAGGGCCCTTTTGAGCACGGTTTCCGGAGTGCTTTGCTTGCTGCCGATCCGGCAGCCGTTGAGGCACTGGATGCAGCAGTTGCCCGCTTCGAAACGGCAGTCGTCCTGGGCCCGGCGCAGCGGTGCCAGCCGGTAGCCGAGGCGGGTGAACCCCTCGGCGAAAATCTCGGCGTTGGCGTTGCGGAAGGCCGCCGGGATCTCCCGGATCGCGATCTCGGCTTCGGCCTTCGCGTACCAGGGCGCCATGGCCGAGGGCGCGAAAAAGTCGACCCCGGAAACGGCGCGCCAGCTGTCCAGGGCCTCGCTGTCGAAGCGATCCACCAGGGCCTGGTTGACCACCGAACCGCCGCCCACCACCTTGGGCCGTAGAAAGACCAGGCGCGCCTGGTCGTCCAGTTCGACCCCGCCGGACCAGTAGAGCTGGGCCGTACCGTCCAGGTCGTTGTCCGGGTAGGCGCGGCGCGCATAGTGGCGGCCGGCCTCGATCATCAGGCAGCGCAGGCCGCTGCGGCAGAGGTCCTGGGCGATGAAGGACCCCGAAATGCCCGCGCCCACAATCAGCGCATCGTAGAGGGTCGGTTCAGGATGGAACATGGACGATCTCCATGGCGTGCCGCTTTCCGGATCTCGCGCTCACGGAAAAGCAAGCCCGCAGCCGCGATAGGTGGCGGCCTGGGCCACGATGCGATCCTCCGAGACGAGGGCCAGGGTGTTGAACCGCTCACAAAGTTCGCCGGCCTTGGCATGCTGGAAAAAGACGGGATCCCCCAGGGCCGGGACAGGGGTCCCGCGGCCCAGGACGAGTGGGGTCTGCACTTCGCCGGCCCCTTCGAGGCCGACATAGCGCATCCCCGGAGGCATCACGGGTCGGGGAAGCTTTTGCGGGCCCGCCTCACCGGAGGCCACGTAGCCGCCGCCGGCGCAGGTGACCATTGTGGGTGCCGGCACCCGGACCACCTGGAGGGCGAAAAAGGCCGCTGGCTGGAAGCGGACTTCGTGAAAGTGGCCAAAGAGCCCCGGGGCGAAAAAGGCCGAACCGGCGCTGACCTCCGTGATGCTCGGATCGGCGCCGGTGGACACGAGGCTCCCGCTGCCGCCGCCGTTGACCGCGCGCAACCGGTGGCCAGCGCGCCCCAGGACCTCCACGATGCGCCCCCGGCGCCGGGTGAACTCCTTCACCGACAGGTGTTTGATCAGCCGCATTAAGCGGTTGTAGAGGGGACGCCCGGGCAGGCGGTCGTTGACCGAGGCGATCTGGGCCTCGTAGCCCATGACGGCGTCGATGGCCACCCCGCTGAGGGACGCGGCCGCGTCGGCCAGGGCGCAGGCTGCCTGGGGGCTGCGCACCGGACTGCGGCGCACCCCCAGATGAATCCGCCGCCCCAGGGGGCGCCAGGACATGTCAATCTCCAGACAGGCGTTGAGGGTCAGACCGGCCGAGCGGCCGGCCGCGGCCAGGGCGGCCAGATGGGCGCGGCAGTCCACCATCTGGGACACCTGCACCCCCCGGCGGGTCATTTCCACCAGCAGCGCAAGGTCCGATGGCTGAACCGTGGGGTAGGCGACGATGAGATCGTCGACACCGCCTCGGGCCAGAAAATCGGCCTCGGCCACGCAGAAGGCCAGCACCCCGCGGTAGACGGGCCCGCCGCGCTGGAAGACCCGCCGCAACAGATCCGGACAGCGAATCGATTTGGAGGCGACACGGATCGTCTTGCCGCTGCGCGCCTGGGTGGCGGCCACATAGCGCACGTTGGCGTCGAAGCGGTCCAGGTCCACCAGGGCCAGGGGCAGGGGCCGCCCGGCCACCGCCCGGCGGTAGCGCCGATAGTCCCGGTTCCAGTCCACGGCCATGGGGGTACCTCCAGGGGTGGGCGCATCGGGTGAGAAGGGACGCCAGGGCCCCACCTATCAGCAAATCCCCCAAAGGCGGCCGGATGTCAAGGCCCGGATGGCCGGACGGGGTCTCACGGGTCGGGGAATTCCTCTGCGGCGGGCCTGGCGGGATCCGCCAGCAGGCCGATAAGCTCCTCGCGGGAAAAGATCTTGAGGGTCTCGGGGTCATCGGGGCGCACCACGGATGCCATCAGGCGCCTCTTTTGGCTGATGACGGCGTCGATCTTTTCTTCGAGGGTCCCTTCGGTGATCAGCTTGAACACCTGCACGCCCCGGCGCTGGCCGATGCGATGCACCCGGTCGGTGGCCTGGTCCTCCCGGGCGGCGTTCCACCAGCGGTCGTAGTGGATCACCACCGAGGCGGCCGTCAGATCGATGCCCACCCCACCGGCCTTGAGACTGCCCACGAAGACCCGGCAGTCCGGGTCCTCCTGAAAGCGGGCCACGATCCGACCCCGCTCCCGGCTGGCCCCGGTGAGCACGGCGGCCGCAATCCGGCGGGCGGCCATGTGCTCCTGGATCAACTGGATCATTTTCAGGTACTGGGTGTAGACCACCACCTTCTGGCCCCCGGCGAGGCAGTCTTCCAGCAGGTCGCAGAACAGGTCCCACTTGCCCGAGGACCATGGCCGCCCCCCGGGCTCCGTCCCGTCAAGCATCGCCGGATGGTTGCAGATCTGTTTGAGCAGGTTGAGCAGGGCGAAAATGTGGATGTAGGGGATTTTGGCCGAGGGATCACGCAGGGCGTCCATCAGCGCTGCCCGCCGGCGGTCCAGGGCCTGGCGGTAAAGCCGGACCTGGTCCTGGCTCAGGCGGCAGGCCAGGGTATCTTCGATTTTTTGCGGCAGTTCCCGGGCCACGGCGCTCTTGAGCCGCCGCAGGAGGAAGGGACGGATCAGCCGCTGGAGCTGGAGGCGCCGGGCTTCGTCCTGTCCGGCTTCGATGGGGGCGGCAAAACGCCGGGCAAAACGCTCGTCGCTGCCCAGGTATCCGGGCAGTACCAGGTCGAACAGGCTCTTGAGATCCGCCAGGCGGTTCTCCAGGGGAGTGCCGGTGAGCCCGATCTTGACCGCCGCGCGGATCTTGCGGGCCACCTGGTGGGCCTTTGTCTGGGGGTTTTTCAGGTGCTGAATCTCGTCGTAAACCGCCAGCCCGAAAGTCTCCCGGCCCAGTGCGGGGCCGTCGCGCAGCATGACCCCGTAGCTGGTCAAAACGACGTCGACCTGCCCCAGGGTCCGGGACAGATCCCGCTCCAGACCGTGGTGGATCGCCAGGCGGACCCCGGGGACGTGGACCGCCATCTTCCGGGCCCAGTGGTCCAGCACGCTGGTGGGACAAACCACCAAAACCGGCCCCTGCGGGCATCCGGCGGCGGCCAGCACCGCGACCAGGGCCATGACCTGATGGGTCTTGCCCAGGCCCATCTCATCGCAAAGCAGCCCGCCGAAGCGGTTGTGGTACAGGTACCAGAGCCATTCCACCCCCCGGTGCTGATAGTCCCGCAAACCGGAAATGATCCCCTCCAGCGGCGGCAAGGGATCCTCGCTTCGGCCGGCGAGGAGCCGCGTGATCCACCCGCCCCGGTGCTCCCGGTCAAGGACCTCCACGGGCACGGCGCTCAGGGCCTGAAGGCGCAGCAGGTCCATGGGGGAAAAGCGCAGCCGGTCCCGGGGCGCCTCGTCTCCGGCGCCGGCATGCGGCAGCTCCTCCAGATCGTCGAAGGCTTCGGCCTGGGTATCGACCCATCCCTGGGCCGTGGCGATGAAACGGGTGCCGTCCCGGCGGGCGGCCAGGATCTCCCCAAGAGAGACATCCGCACTGCCGAACCCGTAAAAAACGGCCAGATGGCACCAGTCGCGCGCCAGCCGATCCCCCTCGATCCGCAGCCGCTCGAAGCGATCCAGGATCCGCAGGGCGCCATGGTCCGGGTCCACCCGGACGCGCCCGCCGTCCATCTCGTCGCGGTGGGCCGCAAGGAAAAAGGGGATTTGGGCCCTCTCGATGAGGGACGGGCGGCTGACATCGATCCCCACCGTGGACTCCTCGTCCACCATGTCGGCCAATATGTTCAGTTGGGGAATGTAGACCAGATCGCCGTACTGGAAACGCTTGAGATCGATGCCCGCCAAGGTCCGGTACTCACCGGCCTGCTGTACCAGACGCAGCTGCGGGGCGATCTCCAGACGTGAATCGGCGCGCAGGCGGGCATCGAAGACCACGTCCAGGGGAACCGGAGACAGGGCCGGCCCCCCGCCGGCCAGATCCTTGCCGAAATTTCGCAACAGGCTTTTGACCCGATGCCGGGGCACATCCAGACGGACGCTGGACCGTCCCTCGGGGTCTTGGGCCAGAAGTTGAAACTGGCCGCTCTCACCGTCGATGAACGGGCGCCAGCGCAGGCCCTCGGCCCCCCATTCGCGAAATCCGTGGTAGGCCAGGTGGTACCAGAAGGAGGCCTCGAAGGCCATGGCCCGCGTGCGATGGCCTTTTTCCTGCATCTGTCGCTCGGGTTCGCTGAGGCTCATGCGGCGCAGCATCTCCAGCACCTGGCGGCGGCCCGGCGTCCGACGCCGATCCGGGACCGCCGCACAGCGCTCCACCAGACGCGACAGATCCGCCCCGCGCGAGGCATAGCACCCCAGAAGGGATCCGTTGGCGGCGAAAACCGTCACCCGGGGATCATCGCCGCCGGCCGGGACCAGCCGGATGCCGCTCAGATCGTCGCCACGGCCCTCGGCCATGAACAGTGCCAGGCGGTGCCAGACACTTTCCCGCAGATTCGCAAAGGAGAACAGCGATCTGTCCGCAAATCCCAGCACCGTCAGAATCTGGGCCAGTTCCCGCAGATGGGGGCAGGTGCGGCGCCTGTCGCGGCTGGCGCAGGTACACAGCCGTTTCTGGCTGCCCTTGGCCGGATCCAGAACCAGGATGGCCACTCCCGGATCCCGGTCGGCGGCCAGCGGGATCAGGGCCAGGGCCTGGCGGTGAAACTCCAGCCGATCCAGCAGGGCTGGTGCATCGACGACCGGCGGGCGGGGCCTGAGGTCAGCGGCCGTGGAGGCGCGGTGCGGGATGGCGGAATGGTCTGCGGGCATGCCCAACACACGGGGGGATGGGAATCGCGGCGATGGTCGAAGAACCGGCGAAACCCGGATGGCGGCCTTCCCGCCGGACCACGGGCATGGGCATGGCCAAGCCCCATGCCCCCGGTCTTTCGGGTCCTGCCGTCATCGGGAATGCCTGAGCCAGGCATCGAGCTCCAGGATCGTCCGGCTGAGCGGGTAGCGGCCCTCGGCGAAAACCCCATAGTCGCCCCCGCCGGCCATGGCGGCGGCGAAACGGGTGCTGTTGGCGTAAAATAGCCAGACATCGCTCCAGCGCCGCTCGATGGCCTCGTCAAAGGGGTGCCCCGGATCGGCCAGATCGGCGGCCCAGATGGCCTGCATGATCCGGGTGGCCGCCTGAACGGCGGCGTTGGTGGTCACCAGGGTGTTTTCATAGCGCCGGAAATGCCCCTCCACCCAGGACCGGTCATGGCAGGCGCGGCAGGTCTGAACCATGGTCTGGCGCCGCTGGGCCTGCTCGTTGGCGTCGATGAGAAAGTCATGGGCCGGGGTGCCGTCGAAGGACGTGGGCAGGGGCAGACCCTCACGGTTGCGGATTTGGGTGGTGTCGGCCGTCCGGGGATGGGCATGGGCGTAAATCAGGCCGAACTGGCGCCAGGCCAGGCGATCGTTCATGCGATGGGTCCGCCGGTTGACGGTCTGGCCCTCCCGGTCCACCAGCAGGCTCACGTGGCAGGCGGCGCAGGTGGGCGCCGCGAAATCCTGCCCCACGGTCCACGGAATGGCCTGAAAATCCCACTCGCCTTTCATGGCCGAGTAGATGTTGCCGTGCTTGGAGGCGGCATAGACCTTGTAGACCGGCACGTCCGGCCCCACGTGGCACTGCTGGCAGGTCTCGGGTTTGCGGGCCAGGCTGACGGCAAACTGGTGGCGGGTGTGACAGCTGGTGCAGGCGCCGCGGCTCTGGTCCAGGTTGATCCGCCCCACCCCGTTGTTGGGCCATCCGGCGATGACGGGAAACTCCAGCTCCCCGAAATCGGTCTCGCGGGTTTCGCGTCCGGTCAGCGCGAGACGGGTCCCATGGCAGTGATAGCAGGCCTCGGCCCGGGTCAGGTCGTCGGGCGCGGCCACGGCAAGGCGGCCGTCCTGATAGGCCGCCGTCCCCAGAATGGTCTCTTCAAGCTTGGCATAGACCGGATTGTCCGCCAGGTTGGCATGGGCCTGGGCCATGAGATTGGCCTCGTATTGCCCACGTTCGTCCGGATGGCAGGTGGCGCAGTCGTCCGGGCTGACCACTACGTGGATCGTGTAGCCGTTGTGCTCGAAGGCGTCGGCATGGCGTTCGGCCCGCAGCGTGTGGCATTCGGCGCATCCCACGGCATGGTCCTGGAGCTCGGCGGGAATCTGGGCCGCGCTCACCCGACGCTCCAGCGCGCCGGCCGCCTGGCCCTGGGCCGGAGACACCCAGGCATGGCGGCTGTTTTCCCAGTCGGCCACGATCCCCGGATGCAGGGCTGCATGACAGCCCAGACACGCCTCGGTGGCCGCGCTCACCTCGGCCTCCTCGGCCCGGACCGCCCCGCCGGCGGCCAGGGTCAACATCAATAGCCCCAGGATCCAGATCTGCCGTTTCATCTTCTCCTCCCCTGAAGGATTCCGCCGCGCATGGCCCAGCCCTGGCTGCGCCGGCAGCGCTGAAAAACCGCCCCCCTTGAGATCCCTCAGCCTCCGCCCTTCCCCGCATCGGCCGTCGATCGGCCGAGTTCGCAGGCCGCCGGGAGGCGCGGCGTGAAGCGCCGGGGGCCTTCCACCCACGGCGCCCGGGCGCGCCGCGCCAAGGCCTTCAGCATTCCATAAAAGATCAACTCGTGAAAGGGGTAAAGTCCGTACCAGTAAACCAGCCCCCAGAGGCCCCGCGGTTCGAAGTGCGACAGCAGGGTCAGTTCGCTGGTCCCGTCCCCCCGGTCCGCCACGCAGATCTCCAGCAGGGCCGGCCCGGGGGTCTTCATTTCGGCCAGGAGCCGCAGCCTGCGGGGGGCCGACAGTTCCAGCACCCGCCAGAAATCCAGGGCATCACCCACCCTCAGATCGCGCGGGTGGCGCCGGCCGCGGCGCAGCCCCACCCCTCCCGCCACCCGATCGATAAGCCCGCGCAGATACCACAATCCGTCGGCGAAATAGTATCCCTGGCGCCCGCCCATACGCACCACCAGGTCCCAGAGCGCTTCGGGCGCGGCCCGCAGCCGTATCCGATACCCGCAGCGATACAGGGTTCCCCCGGCCCAGGGCGCGTCTCCGCACACGGCCCACTCGGGCGGCCGCAGGCATCCGGCGTCGCTCCAGCAGGTGGCCACGGCGTCCTGGCGCTGGCGGCGCAGGGCCAGTCGGATGGTCTCGCGGGCCGTGGGCGCCTGATGCGGCAGCAGGTCCCGGATGCGCCGGTCGCGGCAGACCACCGGCACGGCCAGGCCCTGGGCCAGGGGCTGGGCGATGGCGGCCGGTACCGGGGTCACCAGATGAATCCAGTAGGCCGACAGGGTCGGGGTGAGCACCGGCAAAGCAAACACGCGCCGGGAAGGCAGACCGGCTTCCCCGGCATAGATGTCGATGAGCTGGCGGTAGGTCAAGACCTCCGGATCACCGATGTCGAAGGTCTCCCCCAGCGCCGCGTCAAGGTCGAGACAACCTTTGAGATAGTGCAGCACGCTGCTGATGGAGATCGGCTGGCAAGGGGTGTTGACCCACCGGGGGGTGACCATCACGGGAAGCCGGTCCACCAGGTAGCGCAGCATCTCGAAGGAGGCGCTGCCCGAGCCGAGGATCATGGCGGCCCGCAGCACGGTGACCGGCACCGGTCCGGCGCGCAGGATGTCCTCCACCTCGTGGCGCGAGCGCAGATGGCGGCTCACCGCAGGGTCCCGGGGATCGCCGAGCCCCGACAGGTAGATGATCCGCTCCAGCCCCGCGGCGGCGGCCGCCTGGACCATGTGGCGGGCGCTGATCCGGTCCGCCTCGGCGTAGCGCCCCTTCTGGGCGATCATGGAATGGACCAGGTAATAGGCTGCCCGGCACCCGGCCGCCGCCCGCCCCAGGGACTGCGCGTCGAGGGTGTCGCCGGCGGCCAGTTCGACGCCCGGATCCCTGGCCCAGGAACGGTCGGCCAGCTTTTCCAGCGACCGGCCCATGGCGCGCACCCGGTACCCGGCCGCCCTCAGCAGCGGCACCAGGCGGCCGCCCACGTACCCGGTGGCCCCGGTGACCAGAATCGGTTTTGGAGTCCCCATGGACAACACCTTCTGCTTGCCCGTGACCCACCCCCCCTTGGCGGCGATGCACCGCGAGACTGGAAACCGGCTCAACGGCCCGATGCCCCCAGGGCATGGGCGGGTTCTGGTCTGTCAAGGAGTTCAGGTTTCCAGGTCCATCTCTCCCCTCCGCCGATCAGGCATGGTTGCGCAGCTTGAGCTCCACCGGATGCGGATTGAGATAGACCTGATCCGCCAGGTAGGCCTGACGGTACTTGCGAGTGTAGTGGTTGATCAGGGTCAGCGGCACCACCAAAGGAACCAGTCCCTGGTGGTAGTGGTCAATGAGGGTCAGCATCTCCTGCTTTTCGTCGGCCGACAGCGCCTTTTTGAAGTAGCCGAGCATGTGCTGCAGAACATTGACGTGCTTTTTGACCGTGGGTTTGAGGGCCAGGGCCTCCAGCAGGCCTTGTTCGTAGCCGTCAAGGAGCACGGCCGGCGCCTCCTGGCGGCCGGCGGCCACCAGACGTCCCAGGGCCTGGTAGTGCGACGGGCTGTGGGCCATGAGCAGCAGCTTGTGGCGGGTGTGAAACTCCACCAGAGCGCCCAGGGTCGGCCCGGCCGCGAGGACTCTGCGCCAGCGCTGGAGCGTGAAGATGCGCTCGATGAAGTTTTCCCGCAGCAGCGGATCATGCAGGCGGCCGTCCTCTTCCACCGGCACCCGCGGAAACCGCTCGGTGAAGGCCCGGGCAAAGATCCCCACCCCCTTTTTTTCCGGCATCCCCTTGTCGTTGTATACCTTGACGCGCATCAGGCCGCTGGAGGGCGAATCCTTCTTGAAGATGAACCCGCAAAGATCCTGACCGTCGAAACGGTCCAGACGCTGGCCCACCCAGGTCTGCATCCGGGCGGTGTGGTCGACCCCGCTGCGGGAGGTCACCAGGCGCGGCGCCTGGACATCGCCCACCAGACGCAGGGTTTCCCTTGGCACGGGCAGGCCGCATTCCACCTCTGGGCATACCGGCACCCACTGGACGAACTGGCCCAGGGTGTCGGTCAGAAACGGATCGCGGGCCCCCACCCCGTTCCATCGGACCTTTTCCCCCAGCAGACAGGCGCTGATACCGATCTTGATCGGCCCTGACATGGCTCCTCCCTCCGGCGCCGCGGGGCGCCCCTCCCCTGAATCATGGACCGTAACGCAGGATCTGCACCTGCGCAAACCGCCGCACCAGACGGTAGGTGTCCACCTCCATGACCATCCGTGCCGTGTTGGGGGCGCCGAGAAAGTCGGCCAGGGCCGGATGACGTCCCAGAAAGACCCGATCGAAGCCCTCCCGGTCGCCGGGTTCGGCCTCCCGGGTTCGGCCCTGGATGGTCAGGGCCATGGCCTGCTGAAAATCCTCGGGGGCGCCCCGGGCATTGTGCACCAGAAGCGCAGCCTCCGGGTGGGCCGCCAGGTTGGTGAATTTTTCCGTATGGCGATCGGTGGCAAATAGAACGGTCCGCAGGTCCCGGCCCGCAGCGATGGCGACCAGACTGGCATGCAGCCGGTCTCCCCGGGTGCAGAGCACCGCCAGGGATTGGGTCTCGAGCAATCCCGCCACCTGCCGCTGGATGCCGTCGCCCATGGGCGGCTCCCGGACCCCGTCAGCCGGTCCGTTCACTGGCCCGAGCCGATGAGGGGCATCACCCGGTCCACCCGGAAAATCACCAGGAAAAGGGGCCCGGGATCGGTCTCGCGCAGCATGGTGGTCTGACGGCGCTTGAGTTCGGCGATGCGGGGTGAATCCCGCTCCTCGGCGATCTTGGTCAGGTGCAGGCGCCGTCCGCGGTACCCGTCGCCGGTTTCGCGAAACAGGTAGGCCGCGTGGGGATTGGTCTGCAGGTTGTGGTGGTTGAGCCGGTCGCGCATGATCATGGCCAGGGTGCCGTCCTCCAGGACATGCGGGCGGGCGTAGACCGCCAGGTTGACCCGGCCCTGGGCATCGGCGGTGGCCAGAACCCCGAAGCCCACCGTATGGGCGAAGTAGTCTCTCAATTCCTTGGCTTCCATCGACGCCTCCTTGGACTTGTGTGGGCCGCGAATCAATCTTTCAAGGCATAAGGGGTGAGGCTCTCCACCCCGTCGGTCGTGACCAGGCAGGTCTGTTCGAACTGGGCCGAAAGGCTCCCGTCCTCGGTGACCGCCGTCCACTGATTGTCGAGAAGGTACAACTGGCGCTTGCCCAGATTGATCATCGGTTCGATGGTAAAGACCATCCCCGGCACGAGAGGAATGCCGCTCCCCTGGCGGCCGTAGTGCAGGATCTGGGGGGCTTCGTGAAAGGCGAATCCCACCCCGTGGCCCACAAACTCGCGCACCACGCTGCACTTCTGGCTCTCGGCGTAGCGCTGGATGGCCCATCCGATGTCGCCGGTGGTGGCCCCGGGGCGCACCGCCGCCATGCCCAGGCGCAGGCATTCGCGGGCCACGGCCACGATCCGGCGCGCCCGGGCGTCGGGCGGGCCCACGAAAAAGGTCTGGTTGGCATCGGCGTAGTAGCCGTCGAGGATCGGCGTGACGTCCACGTTGACGATGTCTCCGGAGTCCAGAATCCTGGGACCGGGGATCCCGTGGCAGATCTCCTCGTTGACCGAAACGCAGACGCTCTTGGGAAACCCGCGATAGCCCAGCGGCGCGGGAACGGCCCCGTGGGCCAGGGTGAAGTCGTGCACCAGGGTGTTGATTTCCTCGGTGGTCATCCCCGGACGCAGGGAGGCGGCCACCAATTCCAGGATCGAAACCGCCAGGCGCCCGGCCAGGCGGATCTTCTCGATGTCCTCGGGCCCCTTGAGGCGGATCTGGTACTGGCGCAAATAGCGCTCCTTGAGGTCTTCGGCTCCGGCCGGGTCCTTTCCGAAACAGCATTTCTTGTACTTCAACCCGCTGCCGCAGGGGCAAGGGTCGTTGCGGCCGATCTTCATGGCATCCGTCCGATTGGGTTGGAATGCCCCGCCGCCGCGTCGCGCGGCGGGCGGCGCATCCCCGGTGGCTGACACGGTATCGACTGGCCAAAGGGCTGTCAAGGCGAAAGGCCACCGGTGCCGGCAGCCGGCGAAAGGCCCCCGGGGGGCAAGGCCATCAGGCCGCCGGTGGACCTCTTTCCGAGCGCTGTCTGACGGTTCGGCGGCACGTCCGCCCGGCCCCGTGAACGGCCATTGGGGTCAGGGCACCGCAATGCCCTTCACCGGGGCCTTGGCCGGATCCCTCCCGCCGGGCGCCGCCGGGAGGCGGTTGGTCAGATAAACCCCCGCGCCGACCATCAAGGCGCCGGCCAGCAGGGACGGGGTCAGCGGCTCGTCGAGGATCAGCCAGGCCAGCGCGATGGCGCTCACCGGCACGAAGTTGATGAACAAGCTCGCCCTGCCCGGTCCGATGGCGGCGATCCCCTGATAGTACCAGACGAATCCGAGAACCGTGCCGAAAATCCCCAGATAGGCCAGACAGCCCCAATCCTGCCAGCGGTAGCCGCCCCAATGGGTGGCCATCCCCTCGGCCAGGGCCGCCGGCATCAGCAGGAGCGTGCCCACCAGGGCCGCCCCGGTCACGGTGACCAGGGGACCAATGCCCCGGAGTACCGTCCGGCCGATGAGCGAATAGGCCACCCAACTGGCGACGCAGCCGAAAATCATCACCTCGCCCCGGCCGATGCCGCCCGACAGCAGCTGGTGCGGGGCTCCCCGGGTGATGACCACCAGGGCCCCGGCCACCGAGACCAGGGTTCCGGCGAGCCGCGTCGGGCCGAGCCGCTCGCCGAAGATGCACGCCGCCATGACGCTGATCAGCACCGGATTGCAGGCGATGATCAGCGAGGCGCGTCCGGCGTCGATCAGTGCCAGACCGCGAAAGAAGAAAACGTTGTAGGCGAAGACGCCGGTCACCCCCAGCAGCACCACCCCCCAGCACTGGCCGGGGCGCAGGGGGCCGAGGGGCTCTGCGCGGAGCAAGCTTAGGCCCACCAGGCAGACGCTGGCCACGGCGAACCGCAGGAAGGCGGCGGCAAAGGGTTCCACCTGGCCGGCCGCCAGAAAGCGGCCGGCGATGAAGGTGCCGCCCCAGAAGATGGCGGTCAGGCATAATTTGACATAGATCCACATGGGAAAGCTGCCGTATGCGAACGCCCGCGTCAGACGATGAAGCGCTGGGTTTCAGCAGGCGCGATGCAGTGGGTGGAGGATTTGAGGGCCCCCAGCTGGGACTGGGCCAGGGCCAGTTTGGCGTCGATGGCCTGATCGTTCTGGGACGGATCGTGGTGATAGAGGTAGATGGTCTTGACCCCGGCGGCATGGGCCCAGCCCACCACGTCGCTCACCGCGCTGTGGCCCCATCCGGCCTTGGACAGGTATTCGGCGTCCGTGTAGGTGCAATCGGTGATCAGGGCGTCGGCGCCCTGGGCAAAGGCGCTGATCTTGTCCAGATAGCGCGGGTCGTGCCGCTTCATGGCGGCCGGCGAGATCTCCTGGTCGGTCATGTAGCACACCGATCGGCCGTGGTAGTCGAGGCGATACCCGAGGCAGAATCCGGGATGGTTGAGCAGCATGGTACGGATCCGAATCGCATCGATTTGAAGGGCCTCCTCGTGAAGATCGCGAAAATCGACGGCGGCGGCGAACTTCTGGATGTTGATGGGAAAGTAGACCCCGTCCATCTGGCCGGCGATCAATTCACGGACACCGATGCCCCCGTGGGCCGGCCCCCAGATGCGCACGTGATGATCCGGCCGGTACAGGGGGGCGAAAAAAGGCAGACCGTTGATGTGATCCCAATGGGGATGGGAGATGAAGATCCGGATCTCCTTGGGAATCCCGCAGCGCATCAACTGATCCGACAGCACCTTGATGCCGGTGCCGGCATCGAAGACCACGAAAACCCCCCGGGCCAGCATCAGGCTGACGCAGTTGGTGTTGCCCCCGTAGCGCACGGTAGCGGCCCCGGGGACCGGCAGGGTCCCGCGAACCCCCCAGAAGGTGAGCTGGATGCGGTCCTGGAATATCCGCAGCACCTCGGCGCAGAAATAGTCCGGATCCAAGGGCTTGACGATGTACCCGTCGGCCCCCAGATCCAGCGCCTGGTAATGCACGGCATCGTAGGCCTGGCCGGAGATGACGATAATCCGCATGGCGCCCAGGGACGGCTCTGCCCGCAGGCGGCGCACCACTTCCAGCCCGTCGAGACCCGGAGTGGTCATGTCCAGCAGCACGCAATCGGGCCGCTGGGCGAGGATTTGCCCCAACGCCTGGTCCGGGGAGGCGGCCCCCTTCACGCTGGCGGCCAACGGGGCCAGATCGCGGGCATAACGCTCGACGGCGGCCGGATCCGGATCGAGGATGAAGAACTGTATCGCGCTGGTCATGCTCCCCCTCTGGGACGACGGAGCTCGGGTTGATGGCGCGCGGGGACGGTCGGCAAGGAACCGCGAGAAGGCCGATCGGGCCAAGCCGGATGCCCCACGGCCGGTTCTGGGTCTAAGTAAGCCAAGGGCGCTGTGCTGTCAATCCCAAAGGCCGCCGGAATTCATGGAGATTCCAGGACAGGAGACGCGCTCAAAGGGGCCCGGAGCGGCGATGCAGGCGGCACAGGAGGGCAAACGGCCAGGCGATGGCGGCCTCGAGAAGAAAGCCGACCATTATCAGCACCAGCGTCAAGGGCAGCTTGAGCAGGTACCTGTTCAATGTAGCGGCCGCACGGGCGGCTGGCGGACCGGGTTTCTCCATGGGGATCAAAACCTTCTTCCAGGATCGGGGGTTGCGCGGCCGGCTGCCGTGCCGTGCCGTGAATTACCACGCCCGCCAGCCGGAAGCAAGGCCAGGACGGCGGGCGGCCGCGGTCCCGTGGGCGCCCCGCGATGGGTTCATCAGACGGATTCCTTATCGTCCGGGGAGCCTTGTCGGGCCTGTGCGCCTGACTCGATCTTGCTTGCGGCTCACGCATCGCATCAACACACCGAAAATATGGGGTTTGGATTCGAACCGGCGGCGCCAGCAGAAGCCGACTCCACGCGGCGTCGGCTTGACAGGGATGAGGCTTCACCTTAGTCTCAGGGCGGCCTGTTGGATCCAGACGATCCAAACGATCATCGGAACAAGACAGCGGGAACAATATGGACGGCGCATCGTCCCCCACTACCGCCGCGACGCGCGTGCCGCAGGTCCGCGTGACCATCGAGGTCCCCCGGGGCGGCTTTGTCAAGCGTGATGGCAAGGGCCGGATCGAGTTCGTTTCCCCCCTGCCCTGCCCGTTCAATTACGGCGCGGTGGCGGGACTGCCGGCGGGCGACGGCGACTGGCGCGACGCGGTGGTTCTCGGCCCGCGGCTGCCCCGCGGCGCCCGCGTTGCGGTGCCGGTGCGCGGAGCCATCGCCTTTGTGGATGCCGGCAGCGAAGATCTGAAGCTCATTTGCAGCCCAAGACCCCTGGATGCGGCGGCGCGACTGCGGGTGGGGCTTTTTTTTGCTTTTTACGGCGTGTGCAAGCGGGTGTTCAACGCCCTGCGCGCCCGCCCGGGACGAACCGCCAGCCAGGGCTGGCGCACCCGGCCGAGCTGCCACCCTCAGCCGATCGAGGAAACACTGCCATGAAGGCCTTCACCTACGACGATATCCTCCTGGTTCCGTCCTACAACCACTATGAATCCCGGCGCGCCGTGGACATCTCCATGACCTGCCGGCGGGAAAAACTGCGTCTTGCGCTCCCTTTGATGACCGCCAACATGGATACCCTCACCGAGTCGGCCATGGCCGATTTTATCGGGGCCAGGGGCGGCATCGGCGTGCTGCACCGCTTCATGTCCATCGAGGACAATGTCCGCATGTTTCAGCAGTGCCGCTATCCCGCCTTCGTCTCGGTGGGCTGTACGGAAAAGGACCTGGAGCGGGCCGAGGCCCTGCGCGACGCCGGCGCCGGCCATTTCTGCGTCGATGTGGCCCATGCCCACGCCAAATACGTGGGCAAGACCCTCAAGATGCTGCGCCAGATGCTCGGCGATGAGGCCTGCATCATGGCCGGCAACGTCGCCACCTACGCCGGCGCCGACTTTTTGGCCTCCTGCAGTGCCGACCTCGTCAAGGTGGGGATCGGCGGGGGCAGCGTCTGTACCACCCGCCTCAAGACCGGCTTCGGGGTTCCCAACCTTACCGCCATCCGCAACTGCGCCCGGGTGGACCGCTCCATCGTGGCCGACGGCGGGATCCGCTATGCCGGCGACATCGTCAAGGCGCTGGCCTTCGGGGCCGATTTCGCCATGGTGGGCAGCCTGCTGGCCGGCACGGCCCCCACGCCCGGGGCCGTTCTGGAAAAGACCGGGCCGGACGGTGTGACGCGGCGGTTCAAGGTCTATCGGGGCATGGCCAGCTCGGAAGTGGCCCAGGACTATCATGGCGGCGTGGCCGAGTGGAAGACGGCCGAAGGCATCGCCATGGAAGTGCCCTACCGGGAGGACGCCGAGGCCATCGTGGCCGACATCATCGGCGGATTGCGCTCCGGCCTGACCTATGGCGGCGCCGCGACAATCCGGGAACTGCAGCGCAAGCTGGACTACATCGAAATCACTCCCGCGGGCCGCACCGAGAGCCTGCCGCACCGCCTGCTCTAGCCCCCGGCGCGGGGGGCTGCCCCCAAGGCGCCGAATCCGGCCCTTCTTGGCGGGTCATCCGGCCCCGTCAGGGCTTCTTTGGTTTCCGAAGGCGCTCCTCGCTGGCGGCCACCTCGGGAGACACGCGCCAGGTCCACATGGGAGACACCAGATAGATGATCATGCAGGCCAGCGCCCAGTAGCCGAAATAAGGGGTAAAGACGAGCAGCAGGGCCAGAACCAGGTTAAGGCTCACGAACAGGGGCCGGCGGTTCATGAAGCGGCCGAAGTGAAGGTAGCGCAGCGCGTAAAAGTTCATCCAGACGGCGGCAAAGACCATCAGCCCGGTGCAGACCCCGGCCCAGAAGCGCATCCGCTCCGGATCGACGTCGCGGGCCTGGCCGAACATGATCAGCGGTGCGACCACCAGCAGCGCACCGGCGGGGCTGGGCAGCCCTTTGAAGAATCCGGGCACCGGGGACGTGTCGAGGGTGAAGTAGGTCAGGCGGCCGATTCCGGCCAGCGCGTAGAGCCAGGCGATCCAGCCGATGGGCACGGCCGGCCAGACGGGCGGGGTCAGCGGGCTCAAGGTCAGATAGAAGATCCAGGCCGGGACGATGCAGAAACTGATGCCGTCCGAGACATCATCGAGGATGCCCCCCAGGGTGATACGCCGCGGTTTTGCGTCCGGATCGAGGGGTTCGGTCAGTCCCAGGCGGCGGGCCAGGGTACCGTCGAGCTTGTCGAAGAGCGCCGCGCCGATCAGAATCAGGTAGGCTTCCCGCAGCCGCCCCTGATAGGCGAAAAAAACGGACAACAGGCCCATCAAGGCGTTCAGGACGGTGAGCGAATTGGGGAAAAAAGTCAGGATCTGGCGGCGCAGGCGATCTTCGCCGGCGCACAGTTCGTCGAGGCAGATCCGGCCATACTTGCGCATGTAGCCGGCGATCGACCCCAGGTTGATGATCAAGAAAATGATTTCGATGAAAAACAGGCTGCGCTGGGGAATGTTGCCCAGCCAGGAGATCCAGAAGTAGATCCGTGAGGGCCCCTGCCCCTGGGGGATGAAAAAGGCATAGGCGTAGAGCAGGAGCCCCACCGGCAGGGCCACCATGGTCCGCAGCCGGTTCAATTCGCTGGCCTCCGGCTCCTGGCCCTGGCGAATGGCGAATCCGCGCATGAAGTGGGCGAAGTTGTCCCGGATCAGTACCGTCACGCAAAGGATCAGGACCAGGATGGCATGCAGCAGTTCGGTGCGCGTGTAGTCCGGCGTGATCACCGTCAAGCGCCAGGTCACCCCCACCGCAATCAAAGGAAAAATGATCGAATAGACCACCTTGTCCAGGATCCGGTCGGCCAGCTGGGTCAGGGTGGGATGGGCCTTGAAGCGCGCCGCGAACCAGCCGTCCACCAGGTCGAAGCCGACGGCGATCAGCAACAGGACGACACCGATGGCATAGACCAGCGGATCCCGCAGCCACATCACCGCAATGGCGCAGAGCAGGGCGCCCAGGGCCAGGGCCGGCCGGAAATAGACCAGTACCCCGGTCAGTCTTCTGGAGATTTGCAGTCGTTTGGGCAATGCCGCGTCCTTGCCGGCCAGTTCCGGCGCACACCGCCGCCGGGGCGATGCGATCCAAGAGAGGGTCCCGGGAAAATGGCGCATCTTAGGCCAAGCCGACCCCCGGTGTCAAAGGATAAGGTCCGGGTCAAGGGTTCAGGCCCGGGCTTTCCCCGCTTGCTGTGGCGATGGATCGCCTTTCGGTGGACGCTGCGGCGGGTTGCGCAGGTGGGGCGATCACCAGAGACGAGCGCTGGGTTTGAAATAATGCGCGAAGCGGTCCCGTTCCGGCGGCCAGCCGTGACCTTCGGTGTTTTCCGGGGGGAGGGTGCCGGGTTGGGAAGGATGCGGTTCACGGACCGGACGCGTGCGATGGAACTGCTCGTAGGTCGACTGGCGGCCGATCTTGTCGTCTTCGAACATGGGGCCTCCTCCACGGCGGTGGGGGCCGTGGCGCGGACCGCCGATCCGCCGGTGAGATGAAAATCGGTTGCACTAAATTCGGGGCGTCAAAACCAGCGCAACTGTATTTTCTCCGGCCCCGGGGTGTCAAGCCGTTTATTGCACCGGGGAATGGAATCGGTTAAGAGGGGGCAAACCCGCCTCGAGCGCCGATCCGTGACAGGACTTTGCGGCGGCCGCCGCAGGCTGGCGCCCCTGGAGGGAAAGCAATCCGGCCAGATCGACGGGCGGCTTTGGCCTCCGGTCCCAGACGATGTGCCGTCATTGGCAGGAAAAGGGAGCCCGAATGCCTCGCAGGTCTTATCTGATGGAAACAGAGACGGAAATCGAGCGGCTCGAACTCAAGACGGACATCCAGGACGTGGCGGATCAGGCGCGCTGGGCGGGAATCGGTCCGGGACAGCGGGTAGCGGATATCGGCTGCGGCAGCGGCAAGACCAGCCGCTGTCTCTGGGATCTGGTCCAGCCGGGCGGAGCGGTGGTGGGGATCGACGCCTCCCGGGAGCGTATCGCCCACGCCCGGCACCGTTACGGCCGCGCGGGGCTCTCCTTCGTGTGCCGCGACTTTCTGGATCCCATGGAAGACCTGGGCCGCTTTGATTTCATCTGGATGCGTTTTGTTTTGGAATACTTTCGCAGCGACGCCGCCGCCATCGTGCGCGGCGCCCACGATCTGCTCGTTCCGGGTGGCGTCTTATGCCTCATAGACCTGGACCACAATTGCCTCAGCCATTGGGCGCTGCCCCCGGCCCTGGAGCGATCTCTGACCGGGATCATGGCGAACCTGGAGGCGCGGCGAGACTTCGACCCGTATGCCGGCCGCAAGCTCTACGCCCATCTCTACGACCTGGAGATGACGGACATCCGCGTCGATCTGCGGGCCCATCATCTGATCCACGGCCCCCTGGGCGAGGTCGACCGCTTCAACTGGGAACAGAAGATGCGGGTGGCGGCATCTCGTTCAGACTACCCTTTTGAAAATGACTACATCGAGGGGGCCGCGGGGTTCTGCGCTGAATTCAATCAATACTTCAAAGATCCCAGACGATTTACCTACACGCCGATGATCCTCTGCCGGGGCCGCAAACGTCCGTCCTGATCCCGCCGCCGGCTTTTTTTCCGATCCGCATCGGAGGGCCCGGGGCGAGGCCGGACCCTGGCCTCGGGGAAAAACGCACCGGGCTTCTCAGTTGGCCGCCGAATCGAGGTCTTGGTCCCGGGGCTGGCGCTGGGCCGTGATGTGGATCAGGCGCCGGACGTAGTCGAAATAACGATCGGTGTAATCCAGGTTCAGCACCCAGGCCGTGTAGCGCTTTTCCGCCGCCAGGCCGCACGGTCCGGCGGCCTCCTCGGGATAGACGAGCAATGGGAATCTTTGGCTGTCGTACCATTTGGCCAGTCGGGCCAGGGCCCGCTGCAGGACATGGGCCGTCAACCTGGACGGATCGATCACGAAAATCTGGATGCCGCTGGTCAGATCCGACATGTTGAGCCCCACGTCAGACCGGTTGCACATCAGCACGGCCGCCGGTATGCCTTCGTAGCGCAGGGCGAAAAGGCGACGCTCGCGCTCCAGCCCGCAGGACCGATAAGCTTGACTGAGGGGCGTGAGGTCCTGCCGGCGGGGGGTCAGATCGAAAGCCTGGATCAGCCGGCCTGGACCCGAGTGGGCCTGGTAGGCGGCTTGCAGTTCCACCAGATCCTCATCGGTGCAGGCCGCCAGTTGCCAGCCGCCATAGACGGGCTTCAGGGTCTCCATGGCCACCGGTGCATAGTGCAGGTAGGCGAAGGTGTCGGTGGAGCAGATCCGCGGATCAGCGATGCTTCTGGCGGCGCTGCCAAAAACCCGGCTGGGGAATCTGTTCTCCGGCCGGTAGAGGCAGAAGACATGCTCCATGCAGGCCGCATCGAGCCGGTGGGAATCGTTGATGAAGCGCCCGATCTGCTCGAGAACGATCAGCCCGGCGCGGTGCGACTGGCGGGTGTTGGCGGCATGGTGATGGATCATCCAGGCCCGCTGGTAGAAGCGCAGCATCGCCATGTGACCCAGCACCCTGCCCATCCGCTGATAGGTGAAATGGCGCGCGATATCGGGATGCCGCCGATACAGCTGTTCGTAGGTAACCTGGATGCGCTTCTTGTAGGGGCTGAAAAACAAGTACTTGTCCGGGTAAATGAACCCGGTTTCGAAAAAAAAACGCCACAAGGCATCCATGTCCTGAGGGTGATCGATGTAGGCGTTGGGCTCCTTGACCTGGTAGAGCATACCCAGCAGCCGGGTGTGCGCGCGGGAGGACATCTCCAGGATCGCCATTCCCCACTGGATCAGCGCCTGGCCTTCGTCATGGGTGTGGCGGCGGTGGATGACCTGGGCGCTGAACGCCACCTCCACGCCGCCGGGAAAGGTTAAGCGGGCCTGATGGATGACCATGCCGGGCAGCAGCACGTCCTGGCTGGCCGGCGCCTGGAGACGCAGCCCGGTTCCTGACAAATCCAGGACATCCATCTGGAAATGCCGACCGATCAGTGGGTGCCGGAACAGCAGACAGGGGGCCGGCGTCACGGTGACGCGCCCGCTGCGATGACGCTTGCGCACGAAGCGCGGGGTCTCCCCCTGGACGGGCTCCAGGAGCAGGCTGGCCGTCTCGCGGCACCCGTGGGCCAGACGGCAATCCCCGGTGAAAACGGCCCCCTCATCGCTACTGAGGATCAGCAGCAGGGTCGTCTGGGGGCAAATCCAGGAAAAGGATTGGGATACCCCGAGATCAAGGTCGACCTTCAAGGCGATGGGAGAAAAATCGACCAGCCGGCCCTGGAAACGGATGCCATTCTGAATCAGTTCAGCCCGGATCCCGCTGATGGCATAGCGCCGCACGCGGCGGGCATCGATCCGGGTGCTGAAGGGAGGAAGGCGAAAATGCCCCCCGGTTGAATCCCACCGGTGGGCCTCGGGAACGACGAGGATCAGCCCCTGGTCGTCCTGGACCAGGATATCCTGAAACCGGTAGTGGGGCGGAATCTTAGGTGGCCTCTGCGCCGGCGTCCACCGATAGCGGGCTTGCGCGTCCGCACAGGGTTCGGGGACGGCTTGTCGGCGAATCACGTGCTCCAGGCCGGGATGCCGGAAGCGCACAGTGATCGGCCGCTCCATGAAATTGAGAAAATTCAGCTTGTTGATCAGGTGTTCGGCCGCAATTCGAGTGACGTCGCTTTCAGCGCCGGATGAAAGAGGAGCGGATGGATCGGGATCAGCTGGTGGTTTCATCACCCTATCCTGCCGATTCCAGGGGTGTCATCCGTTGCGGTCCAATTCCCGGCGCACCGCCTGGCCGAGTTCTTCCAGGGTGTATGGTTTTTTGACATAGGCGCCCACCCCCAGCACCATGGCCTGGCGCACCTTTTCATTGTCGGAGTGTCCGCTGGTGATGATGGCCCGCTGGCCGGGGCGGCCGCAGGCGATCCGGCGATAGGTTTCCAGCCCGTCGATGCCCTCGGGCATGATCATGTCGATCACCAGCAGATCCACGGGGTTGGCCTGTACGTAATCCACGGCCGCGCCACCGCTGGAGACAGCGGCCACCTGGTAGCCCAGGCCGGCCAGGATCTCCTGGGCGATTTCGCACTGGATGGCGGCATCGTCGACCACCAGAATCTTCTCGCCTCTGCCGGCCAGGGCGGCGGTGGGCGTTTCGACCACCGCCGCGGCCTGGCGGGCGGTGGGGGCGAAATAAATCTCAAAGCAGGTCCCCTGGCCGAGGGCGCTGTGAATGTCGATGCGGCCGCCGTGGTCCTTGATGGCGCCCCAGACCACGGCCATCCCCAGGCCGGTGCCGCTGCGGCCCATCTGTTTCTTGGTGAAAAACGGCTCGAAGATGCGGTGCAGGTCGGCTTCCGCGATCCCACAGCCCGTGTCGCGGACCGACAGGACCACATGGTCGCCCCGGGGCACCGTTTCATAGCCGGCCAGATCCTTGTCCAGATGCCGGTTGGCCGTGGCGATGGAAACCTCCCCGGGCCGGCCTTCCAGGGCTTCCACCGCGTTGGTCACCAGATTCATCAGGGCCTTGGAAAGGCTCACGGGCGCACCTTGAATGTTGGCCAGATCGTCCTGCAGGTGGGCCTGTATGCGGGCTCGGGGGTGATCCTGCAGGAGCCGCTCGTAACCGGTACTGTCCAGGTAATCGTTCACGATCCCGTTCAGATTGAGCACTTCCTTCTGGACCACGTTGCGCCGCGCCAAGGTCAGCAGGTCCTGGACGATGGCGGCGGCTTTTTCACCGCTTTTCTTGATGCCTTCCACATATCGGCGCCAAGGGCTGTCCGCCGGCATCTGCATCAGCATCAGTTCCGGATAATTGATCAGGCCGGCCAAGACATTGTTCAGATCGTGGGCCACGCCGCCGGCCAGGGTGCCCAGGGCCTCCATCTTCTGGGCGCGCAGCAGCTGCATCTCCAATTCGGCCTTTTCCTGGCGCGTCTGCATCAACTGGGAGATGTCATTGCCGATGCACAGCACCTCCTTGATTCCCCCCCCGTCGGTGAAAATCGGCTGAAAAGTCCAGGCCACCCAGACCAGACGCCCGTCGGCCAGTCGGAAGACCTTCTCCTCCACTTGGGCAATCGAGCGGCCGCTGGCCACGATGCGGTTCACCATGCCGCTCCAGCTCCAGGCGCCGTCGCCCTCGGAAGGCAGCACTTCCTGGATGGGGCGGCCGGCCAGCGCGCTTTGGCGGATGCCCAGAAGGGTTTGGGCGAACCGATTGGAAAATCGGATGCGGCCGTCCACATCGATCCTGAGGATGATACTGCTGGCGCTCTCCACCACGTCGCGGTATTTTTTTTCACTCGCCTTGATCTGGCGGAAGGCCCGGATGTTGATGATGCCGACGGCCAACTGCCAGGCGATCCCCATCAAGAGGCTCACGTCACTCTGGGTCAGGGATCGATCGTTGCGGCTGTTGTCAATGGCGATAATCCCGAGCACCTGTTCTTCGTAGGCGATGGGCACGCAGATGATCGACTTGATGGCCAGCTCGCGCGCCAGATCCTGGCTGCGGGCGGAAAAGCTGTACAGAATCTGTTCGATATCCTGAACGAGGAACGGCTTTTTTTCTCGAAAAGCCTTGACAAACACGCCCTTGGCATCCGGTCTGTCGAGGTTGAAGGCGGTCTGCTGCAGTTTTCGGCGCGTTTCCTCATCGTAGCCGAAGCCGGCGGCGAAATGCAGGCGGGTGGTATCCGGATTGGCCAACATGATCAGACCGCGATCATAGACCGAACGCTCCTGCATGATCCTGGCCGCCGCCTCGACCAGGTCCGCCTCGTCGTGCAGGGTCGCCGCCGCCTGGCCGATCTCCTGGACCATCAAGGCATTGTTGTAGCGCAGATCGGCGGCCTTGATATGATCATTGGCCTTTCCCGCCTGAGTGCGAATCGTCACGGCGTATTCGCCGGCCTTGTAATGCTCGGCCAAAAGGGTGATCAGCGCACTGACCGCCAGCCAGCCCAGGGCGAGTTCGGCCCGGTTGGCCAAGGGAATCAGCGCCAGGGCTGCGGGAAGCGCGGATAAAAACCACCAGTTGCGCCGACGCTGCCAGGCCATCCAGCGGGGAGATTGCCAGCTGACCAGGTAACGGCAGCAGGCGCCGCCGCGGTGAAGGCATTCGGGGTGCGACACCTCGGCGAAATCGCTGCCGAAAAGCTTTCCCATGGACTCGTAGATGCCCAGGCGGTTCTCGCACTGGTAGGGCCGCTCCTCGAATCCCGGACGCACCGTGTTGACGATTTCGATACGATTGGGCCCCAGGGTGCGGGTCCGGACTTCCGCCGAGCGGCTGATCAGGGCTTGCAGGGGCCCCATGAGGGTATAGATAGTTTTAAGGTTCAGTAAGCCCAGGGTGAACTGGCGCGGCAGGGCAATGGTCTCGGACATGGCCAGATAGCGGCCGACCCTGCGGGCCAGTTGGGAGTCCCCTGTATCGCGCTCTACCGTCTGGTAGAAGCGATCCACCGCTTGCTGGTTGAACCAGTGCCCCGGGTCTTCCACCTCGAAAAGGGTGATTCCGCTTTCCTTCAGGATCCGGGGAATCGAAATCCCGGGATGCTGCTGCTCAAGGTACTCGAGATAGACTTTCAGGATTCGACTGTTGTAGGCCGGGCGGTTCTCCCCGCACTTGCCGGGCAGCGCTTCCGGGGAGGCAAGGTCAAGGTTGTCGGGGCAAGGGGTCTTCATCGACTGGCGGCCTCGGTTTCGCACCCTGGAAGGCTTGCCGGGCAGGCAACACGCAGAGGAGGTGGCCCTGGGTCTCGGTGAAGAGGCTTAAGCATCCACCCAGGCCTCCCCCGTACGGACGGCGACGCGTGAATCCGACCCGCTTGCGGCCGGCAACCATCAACGGGCCCTTGGGCAAGGCGATCAGATCCGAGTTTGCAAAGCGTTTTTAAATAGCGGAAAATTTCGTTTGCGTCAATGGCGATATTGTGTATGTTTATTTTTAACATATTGAAATATGATCTTATTTTACTATCTCTATTGACTCCTTGAGTATTTAGTTTTAACTATTTTCCATCCCCGAAGAGGGGTCACCGGGTTTCAGTGGAGAGAGTTTTGCGCTAAGCAGAGCCCCCAGATCCCGGAAACCCCTCACCAGGAGCCGTCCGCCATGCCTCATCTGCTGCTCATCAATCCGTCCAATCTCCACAAGGGGCTCGGCAATCTGCGCGCCACGGCCTGGCCGCCGAGATCGGAAGAGCGTCGTGTAGGGAAAGAGTGTAGATCTCGGTG
>CALJLV010000014.1 GCA_937982505.1 uncultured Desulfobacteraceae bacterium
GATTGACTGACGTGACTGGAGTTCAGACGTGTGCTCTTCCGATCTTTCCTTCTGCCGACGTGGAGTTGGCCGAGCCCCAATTGTTTCCCGTGATGACAGGTGTACCGATAATTCGAGCGCTCTTGGTGCCGGCGGAGTTTCTTACGAGATCTCCGTATTTGAGGTGCCCGCCTTGTGCATCGACTCTGCCATTTCTAAAACCCACTTCGTATCCTTCGATTAAACGAACCATCAGGGATGACCAGGTTTTCAGCCTCAATCCAGTTCCGCTTCCGGTGGTGACGCCATCGTTGCTGGTGATCGTTCGGTAGGCCAGAATCTTGAAAGTCCCTGTTCCGGTGGCGGGGCCGGTGCGCTGCCAGATGACTATGTAGGGCAGTTTGTATCGCGCTTGGATTTCAGTTCCAAACCAACCACTAACTGACTGAATGGTTTCAGCGCTGGTCACGTTGGCCCCAACAACGGTATCTGGACGCAAGTCGGGATCTATGCCGTCGTCGAAATCCCAGTTGGACCAATCCCCCCACCAGATGAACCTGACCCTTGACCTCGTTTCTCTTTGACGAACAAACGATACCCCGTACGTGTGAAGGTCTGAGTTGTTGGAGTTGTTGCGCATCCTGAACCCCAGCCCGGCAAAAAAATACGGCTGGGTGTTGCTCACCTTGATCTGGATGTCATAGCTCAGGTTGCCGCCGGCATCGTGCCAGGCTTGCGCCAGGTTGGTATTGACGTTTCCCCAATTGAAGGCCACTGCTGCCCAGCGACCGTGATTCTGAATCCATCCCAGAATCCCACCAAGCCAATTGAGCAAACCGCTCTGGGTCTGGCCTGGCTGAATCATGTTCGTGACCTGCATGACGCTCGAAGCTACGGTATGCCCCCCAAGGGATTCACTGGTAAACCAGTTTGCTCCAGAATCAAACGTATCATGAAACTGCTCTTTCTTGAATTCCGACCCTTCCGGCAGCCACCCCAAGGGAACATTGTAAACGATTTCCCGGGAGCTTGCCTGGTAGTTGCCTGTGGAAGAAAGTCGCAGGAATTTTTCGAGGACGAACTTTGTGGTGCCAGAGCTGGTGATGGCGCCGCTTGTGACCTGGAAATTGGTCCAGGTCTGGTTGGAATCAGCCAAAGTGATGTTGTGAAGCGTATTGCCAACACGTTTTTCGTAATTGAAAACGGACCTCGGATCCACACCAGCGGGAAGAGGGGTGGCAATGGTGAAATTGCCGTTTAGTGGTGGGAAGGCATCGGCGCCGGTCGAAGTGAGCGTCAGATTGCCTCCTTCCGTTATGGTCTGAGTGCTGTTCGGAAGAGCTATCGGAAAAATTTCCTTGCTCGACCCAGGATTCGTTGCCGGCGATAACCCGCTGAAACTCACCGTAGTGCCTGACCCGCTTCGCGACGAGTAGGAGAAAAAGCCCGAGTCTTCAACCCTGATATACCCCCCTGTCCCGGTCTTCAGCTCGTCTGGAATCGTCCCCGAAATCGTGGAAGATAATGTCGATCCCGAAAAGGATGACGACTCTGTCCAGAACGGATAAACCCGCGTGGTGAATGAGCCTTGATTGTTGTTCAAGGTGAATGTCTTATCGTGGACTTCAGCGAGTACCGTCTCTTTGGCGGCCTCGGACCCGGCATTGAGATACTCGCCCGCGGCGTACCGAAACCCCGATTCCGCCAGAAAGTAGGCTTTGCGCCCATGGTCGGAGTAGGCCTGGTTCATGTAGGAGGAGGAAAACATGGGCAGCATGGCCGCACCCAGGGCGCTCATCACGACGATGGCCGCGATCAGGCCGATGAGGATGCTGCCCTTCTGTGCGGCGGGGTTTGGAAGCAGAGCCATCTTCCTGGTGGGTTTGCGAGACAACAGGGCTTTTGCCAGTAATCCGAGAACAAGGATCACCGACAGACCCGCCCACGGTGCATAGAGAACCAAAAAGGTCAGCACGGCCACAGGGTAGAGGGCCAATCGTGCGCCCCATTGCGCCAAAGGACGATTTTCAATCAGGGCGGCCAGAGCCGGCCCATGGGTGTAGTACTGGTCCACAAGCCATCTTCCCCCTTTCCAGGTCAACAGAAAGTGGTCGCGGAACTCCCGCAGCAGGACAACGGCGGGATGCGTGTCGTTCCCGAAGGCTGCCGTGGCCACGAAACACAGATTGTAGCTGGGCATGGTGGGCGGTTCGATGTCCGGTGGCGCGCCGCCGAGGTTCTTGTTGTTTCGGGGGGAGACGCGGTTGGCGAAAACCATGGTGCCGCCGTCCGGCCGGTTCAGCGTCAGGGTGACATCGATGGCGGACAGCTCGCGGACATCGTCCGAAGTGGTCCAGGTTTCATCACCTTTCCAATAGGTCAGGTTGAAGGCGTTGACATTGTCGATGAGGACGTCGCCGGCGCTCAGGGATGTTCCTTCCGGGGCCACCTTGATGGTGTTTGAATGCAGCCCGAGAATGACGTTTCGCTCCACGTTGGCAACCGGGAGGCTCGTGGCGGTCGGGGTCTGATTGGAAATCAATCCCGTCATTTCCACGATTTCCCGAGTGATTCGGGACATGGCGAGCTGGGCCTTTTGGGTCAGCTCGGCGTTGCCCCGGCTGAACATGTACCCCTGGACGGCCTGGACGATCCCGAATCCGGCCATCGTTGCCAGGATGCCCACCAGAATGAGGGTGACGATGATTTCGATGAGGGTAAAGCCGGAGCCGGCATGCCTGTTGGAAACCCGCCGCGGGTGGACGCGGGAGGGCCAGAAGGGGCCAAAGAGGCTTCTGTTTTGGAAGATACGGGATGATTTCATGGGATTACTCCGCGAACAGGGCAGTCAGGGTCAGCCCCTGATAGTCGATGGATACCTTGAGGGTTCTCCCGTTCCCGTCCACCTGCTCGGTGACCGAATTCCCCGAAGGAAAGGAAATGCGATGGCGTTCGACGACGGTGTACGGGTAGTTGTTCTTTGAATAGTAGGTCTGGGTGGTGCCGGCAGCGCCGACTCTGGACATGAAAGTGGCCATGGGGCTGTTGTCGGTGGCCATGAGTTGTTTGAAATCCGCCGTCATGTTTTCCATGATGCTGTTGAGATAGGCGCCCCGCTGGGCAACGAGCACCGGCTCGGCGCTGCGGGTGACGCTGACATTCATGAAGGTGACCAGCATGGTGGCCATGATGGCCAGAACGACAATGGCGACGATCACCTCGATGAGGGTAAACCCCGGCGCACTGCCGGATGTCCCTCGATGCCGCTGGAGAATGGATGAACGCAGATCCCTCATGGTTGAATCTCCCTATGCCGTTTGCCCCATCCGACGGCGACGCAATCGTTGATCATGGAATGAAGCCGGTGTTTCTGGTGACGACAATGTTGCCGCCGCTGGTCGTGATCGTAGTCGTGGTCCCTCCGGGGCTGCCGAAGCCGTCAAACGTGACCCGATTCGAATTGGGTGGCGTGATCGTAAGCTGTGAATTTTTAGCGGCCAGGTTCACCAGAGTATTGTCTTCACCTGGAAGGATGACCGGTGTCGTCGAGCCGAGACCTTGAAACAGGTAATAAGTGGTTCCGGAAGCGAAATGGATGCCCCATTCGCTTCCGGAGGACATGGCCCGGGATTGGGCGTAGCGAAGATGATTTTTTACCACCTCCACCTGGGAGGAGAGGTCGAATTGATCGACGTCGCTCATCCTGGAGAGGGCCACGGCGGTGATGACGGCCATGATCAACAGCACCGCCACCACCTCTATAATGGTGAAACCGGCCTTAGGTCCGGTGAGTGTTCGACCTGTCTCCATGTGCCCAGCCCTTCTCGGTTAAGGATTTCCTGCCGCCGTGAAACCCGTGCTTGGTTTGGTGAACCATTGCAACGCTTTCCCTCCTGTCAACGTACCCCTATATACAGCCCGGAACCGGAATAGGTCACAGCCATGGCCGCCGTCACGGCTTGTTCGCCCAGGCCCCGTCAGAGAAAGGGCATCTGTCGCTTATTTTGCCGAATGTAATGCGAATTCGGTTGGTTGAGATTCCTCTTTCCTCCCGAGGAGCTTGCGACGAGGAATCTCAACCATCAATTATTATTACACATTTTGTTTTATGAAGAGATCCCTCGCTGCGCTCGGGATGACAATTCGGGACTTTTTACGAACGCATCAGACTTTGATCGTGCTTGAAAAGCGCTCCCACGGCCTGTTCCGTACTCTCCCCCCCCTTTGAAAAAGGGGGGCCGGGGGGGATTTTACACACCCCCACCATCCCGAACGGCCTGATCGGGCTGTTCCGAAACCCATGGCCGCCATCCGCCGGGGATACGACCGTGACCGGGAACACCGCCGCCAGGATTGTGCGCCCACGGGGGCCGGGGGGTGCTCAAAGCGACGGCGGCAGTCTTTGGCCTTTGAATGCCTCAAATCCGGTTTGACAATTTAACCGCCTACCGAGTAGGAATAGACTACTTCCCGCTTCTTGTACTTGAGCGATCTGCCTCTTGTTTCCGCCGACCCCGGAGAGGAGGTCCATCAAAATGAAAAAATCCCGTAGCATCGCAGTGTTGGCAACGATTTTGACGCTGTGGGTCGCATCTTCCGCTTTCGCAGGCAGCCTGACCATCCCCGATTTGAATGACGACCAGCAGATCGGGCTTTCCGAGTTGATTTACATATTGCAGGTGCTATCGGGGGGGCGCCCGGATGAAGGGTTGATGAATCAAAGCCCGACTTCGGCGGCCACCGTCGCGGGAACCCTCTGGGAAAGCGGCGCCGACCTCGGAGGTGATGCACAGAGTCGCTCTCCCCTCGGAAACGTCGAGGTCAGCCTGATCCCCATTGCCGGGGATTTCCCGCCCGACATGATCGAAACCCTCTTGGCGGATATGGTTTCCGGCAAGAGCGCCGGCGGCGGCACGGCGGCGCAGGCTTTTTCAGGCAATGCCGAGACGATGATGGCGCGCAGTGCCGTTACGGACGAAGGCGGGCGCTATCGGTTTGAAGATACCCCGCCGGGCCGGTATCTGCTCGCCGCGGCGGTGGAAGGCTTCCAGATGGCGTTGGGAATGGTTTCGGTCTCGGGCGCCAAGATCTATCAGATCGATCTGTCGACCTATCCTGCCGCACTGCCGGACAAGGGGATTTTATTCGGCAGGGTCCTCGAGCCGATCCTCAAGAGCAATTCGGACGCCTGGCAGCGAACCGTACCGGTGGCCGGTGTCCGGATCCGCCTGTATCCCTCCAGCACGGCCGAAACGCCGGTATGGACCGCCCTCAGCGATAAACTGGGCCGTTTTCATTTTTTTGGCCTGCCCCCAGGCGACTACGTGCTGGTGGCCGATCATGAGGATTTTGAACCCTACCGCCAGCCCATTGTCATCACCGGCGGCGTGCATCTGACCCTGCCCCTCATGGCTGCGGTCCGGGGGCAGGACAACGGCACAACCGGCGCGGATGCCCTGGTGCCGGCCCCCGCCACGGATACCGATGGCCTCTGTGGCATGATGGAACTGTTAAACCAGCATTGGGGTTGTTTTTGCAGGGGCCCCTTTGGAAATTGGCATTTCGGGGTGGATTTCGTAAAAGTCGTGCTCCATCGGATCGCCCCCTTGCCGGAAACGACGATTTCAGGCCATGTCTACGGTCAGGACGCAAGCAACGACGCCTCCCTTTCCAACAAAATCCCCATTGCCGGCGCCCGGGTCACCGCGGTGCCCCATTTCCCCTATCCGCTCATGGCGCCGTTGCCGTCGTTCACCACCACAACGGATGAGAAGGGCTATTACCTCTTTACCAACCTGCCCGATGGCTACCGCGTGAACGGCGAACAGGTTTGGCGGATTTCCGTGGAGGCCGACGGCTATAAATCGGAAACGGCGCGGATTGCGTTGCTCCCGGGCGATAGCAAGATCGTCGATTTTACGCTCTATCCGGAAATTGCGCCCTATGGTGGCCTTTCCGGCCATGTCACCCGCCAGACCATGGACCAGGCGCCCATCGCCGGCGCCTGGGTGACCGTCTTTCCCCTGGTCGGCACGGATGGCGCTTGGCTGATCCCGGAACACACCGCCATCACCGACGCCGACGGTTTCTATCGGTTCGATCGGCTGCCGGCCGGAATTCATCGGATACAGGTCGAAGCGGAAGGCCATCAGCCGTTCAAGGACCAGATCGAGATCCTGGCCGGCCAGGAGCAGCAAAAAGATGTCCAGCTCATACCCCTTTCCGGGGTCACCTCGCTCAAGGGGCGAGTGCTTGACGGCGCCGTGGACTGCACCACCGGGGCGGACTGCATTTTGCCCGTTGCCGGCGCGAGGGTGACCCTGATGCCGCACATCTGGCGGGAGGATGCGGCAGCGCCGGCAGCGGTTTATCAGGCCATCACCGATAAGGAAGGAGGGTATTATTTCGATGCGCTTCCTCCGGGGACGCACCACATGCGGGTGGCCGCCGAGAATTATGAAACCTGGCAGGGCGCCGTGGAACTGATCGCGGGCACGGAAAATGTGAAAAATATCGAATTGATGCCCGTTATGGAGGATTGCATCGACAACGGCTCGTGTCCGGATGGGCAGTATTGCCAAAAAGCGCCCGGCAAGTGCGGCGGTCCCGGTCGCTGCGTTGCGCGCCCGGAGGTCTGTACCGATATTTACGAGCCGGTCTGTGGATGCGACGCCACGACCTACAGCAGTCCCTGTGTCGCCGCCGCCCAGGGCGTCAGCATCGACTATGCTGGAGAATGCCGCCAGAACAACGCGGCCCTGGAAGGGCATGTCTTCAACGGCGCGGTCAAGTGTCCGGACGGCAGCAAATGCATCGTTCCCATCGAGGGGGTTCGGATCACCCTCTACGCGGCCTTCCGGGACGGATTTTTGTTCGATCGCTATCAAACCGTTACGGACAAGGACGGCGCCTATTCCCTTGGGGATGTTTATCCGGACACCTACTACCTGGTGGCGGAAAAAGAGGGCTTCAGGTCCATCCGAAACACCGTCGGCCTTAAACCTGAAGAGATCAGGATCCTCGATCTTTTCATGATGCCGGAACCCGCAACCAAGTGCAAAACCAACGACGACTGCCCCCAGGACGCATACTGCGCCAAGGCGATTGGAGATTGCGACGGAGAGGGGACCTGCACGCCCATACCGGAGGCGTGGATTCAAATTTATGACCCCGTCTGCGGCTGCGATGGGCAAACCTACAGCAGTTTCGGTCATGCGGCGGGAAATGGGGTGAATGTCGCCTACACGGGCGTGTGCGCGGGTCCGGCCAGTCAGTAGCGGATCTGTTGACTATGCAAGGCGGGGGGTTCAAGGCGCCTGCGGCGCGTTCAAGGTTCAAGAGCAGCACCCCTGTCATTCCGAAGCAGCCACCTCTGTCATTCCGA
>CALJLV010000015.1 GCA_937982505.1 uncultured Desulfobacteraceae bacterium
GGCTGGTGGCGGCGCGCAAGGTCTAGAGAATGGTGGCATCGCCTTGCACGGGGGGTCTGTTGCCTTTTAGAGCGAAGAGAAGGGGTGGCGGCCGGTATTCAGGGGGCTATCCTGCGACGGCGGCCACCCGGCCCTGCTTTTTTTCCGCCACGGCCCTTTCCAGGGCCTTGAAGACCGCGATCCCCTGGGCCGCGGCCTTATCGGATCCCTTCAATACTTCCTGGAAATACTTCAGATCCGTCTCATCGGCGGCCTTCAGGGGGCGGTCGATGTAGCTCAGGCGGATATGGGCCAGGCTGTAGATCGCCAGGGGACCGCAGCACAGTTCACCCGCCGGCCGGGCCACCCGGGCCCGGATCTGGTGGTGGGCCGCGGCAAACGGCGGGGGGGGCGGCACGTAGCCGAGCACTTCGGCCAGCAGGTCCAGGGCTTCCACCACGCCCTCGGCATAACGGCTTTCCAGAGAAGCGGCGCCGTCCAGGGCGATGGCGGCGATGTCTTCGGGGCTGTAGGAGAGATCCAGGCGGGCGAGGGCGGCCGCCTGGATGACGGATACGCTCTCGGTCTTTTTGCGGACCACCACGTCGGCGTCGTTGAGAATCCGCCGGATGTTGCGGATGCTGATCATCTCCTTGATCAGAGGGCTTTTGCGCAGCACCACATCCGCCACCGTGGTGCGATACCAGCCCAGGTCGTTGTCCAGGACCAGGACCGCTTCGGGAGCGCCGGGCGGAGGAAGGCAGAGCTCCAGGTCACGCTCCTGCCGGATCTGCCAGCCGGCCAGGTCGATGAGCCGGCGCATGGCCGCCTTGTCGATGCGGGTGTCGCTCTGCGGTCCGGCGCTCACCGTGCGGGCCACGTGGGCGGCCAGCCGGTCGATCTCGATTTTCTGCTTCAGGTTCTCGCGAAACCCCATGGCGGCTCCTTGTGCCTCCATCGACCTCTAACAGGTTTCCCGCGGGGTTGCAACGGGACCACGGTCAGCATCGACCTTCTTCGATGATTTCAGTCATCCAGCGCCATTTTGCGCGTGACCCCGGGCGGTGGATTGTGGCAGGATGGGATCTCTTCGATGGGATGCCGGGGCCGTGCAATCTTGACCCGACCCGAGCCGGGTCCGGGAAGAGGGAAAGGGGTCGCTGGACGCCGCCCTCAAGCCGCAACCTTCTCCCGAGGATCTTGCCGTGACCGCGATGATCGTTCTTTTGGTGTTGATGGCCGCCGTGATGGCCTGGGCCGTGGCCCTTTACAACCGTCTGGTGCGCCTGCGCAACCTGGTCAGGGAGGGCTGGAGCGGCATCGAGGTCCAGCTCAAGCGCCGCGCCAACCTGATCCCCAACCTGATTGAGAGCGTCAAGGGCTACATGGGGCATGAAAAAGGGGTGCTGGAACAGGTCACCGCCCTGCGCGCCCAGACGCTGGGCGCTGCGGCTCCCGAAGCGCGCGCCCGGCTGGAGGGGGACCTGACCCGTGCCCTGGGCAAGCTTTTCGCCGTGGCCGAGGCCTACCCGGACCTTAAGGCCAACCAGAGTTTTCTCGATCTGCAGGATGAGTTGAGCCAGATCGAGGAGCAGGTCCAGCTGGCGCGCCGCTATTACAACGGGACCGTGCGGGATCTGAACATCGCGGTGGAGTCCTTTCCCAGCAACATCGTCGCCGGCATGTTCCAGTTCCGGCAGGCCGAGTTTTTCGAGATCCAGGATGCGGCCGATCGGGCGGTACCCAAAGTCCAGTTTTGATCTGTCCGCACAACCTCCCCGAGGGTCCTCCTCTTTTCTCAGACCGCCGGGGCCAACACCGTCGCGGGGGCGTTGTCCCGCCTTCTCGGGCCTTCATGGCCGCTGGGGGGAAAGCCGGATGACGCGGTCGCAGCGTCGGCTCAGCATGGCCGTCAGCCGCCGCTCGCGGCGGGTCAGGGGGCCGTCGGCGAAATGGACCCCGGCGTAGGCGTTGACCACCGCCGTGGGGGCGCTGTCCAGCAGGGCGCCAAAGCGCGCCAGGGATCCGGCCTGGAGGTAGAGGGTGGCGTCGTTGACGAAGAGAATCTCGCGCGGGGCGGCCAGGTAGCGGTCCATCAGCCGTTCGATGCGCCGGGCGTTGGCCGCCGCCAGGGCAGCGATGTGCGCCTCGTTGCGGCCGGTGAGCCGCGGCGGTACGATGGGGCAGGTGATGTAGCGAATCCCCGGATGGGGCGGCCTCATCTTGCCCCCCACCGGCCCCACCGGGTCCGGGGCCAGGTCGATCAGGGCGATGTGTTCGGCCGGGCCCGCCGCCGCAAAAGCCTCGAGGAGTTCGGCGCTCAGGCGGGTCTTGCCCGAGGCGACCTCTCCCAGGATCAGGGTTCGCCGGTGGCGGTAGTCTTCCAGGTTCACAGCCATCCGATCCCCGCCGCCAGGAGTCCCGCGGCTCCGGCCACGGCCGTCCAGTCTGCCGGTCCCATGCGAAAATCGCGGTGAAAGCTGCGCCCGGGCCGGGAGAACCCCCGGGCCTCCATGGCCTCTGCCAGCTCGTCGGCCAGGGTGAAGGCCTGAATCAGCAGGGGGGCCAGAAAGGCCGGCCAGTGACGCAGGGCCGCCCAGCCGGGCTCCAGACGGATTCCGCGGCTGCGCTGGGCGTCGATGACGGCCCGGGCCTTACGGCCGATCACCGGCACGAACTGCAGGGCCGCGGTGAAAACGAAGGCCGCCGCAAACGGCATTCCGGTCCGCACCAGGCTGCTGCCCAGGTCCTCGGGCGCCGTGGTTTCAAAAAAGAGGAAAAACGTGGTGGTCAGGGCCAGAAGTTTGAGGGCCGCCACCCCACCGGCTTCCATGCCGGCGGCCCAGACGGTCAGGGCCCCGAAAAAAAGGGCCATGGGCACCACCAGCCTAAGCCAGCGGCCGTAAGCGGCGCAGCGGCGCCACCCGGCCACCGCCAGGCAGAGGACCAGGTAGGCGCCGACGACGGTCCAGGGGCGGCCGGCGGCGGCCACGGTTCCGCCCCAGCCGCAGGCCAGGGCCAGACGGGCGCGCGGGTCAAGCATGAGGCGTTCGCCTGGAGGCCGAGAGTGTTTTTTGATCGGTTGGGCGGTACATGCGGCCTCCTTCGCACCTGGATGTCGATTTTCTGAAAACCTTCCGGAAATCTTCAGCTTTCCGATTTTACACCCGGCCCCTGCGGCCGCAAGGCATGCCTCCGGAGCCTGCCGCGCCGATTTCCTCAAGACGCGCCGCCAGGCGGAAGCGTTCGGTGGGCACCAGATGGCTGCGGCGCATCAGGGCCGGGTCGGCCATGACGGTTTCCGGGGGGCCGTCGGCGGCGATGACCCCGTCACACAGCACCAGCCAGCGGCTGGCGCAGCGCTCGGCAAAGGCCAGGTCGTGGGTCACCATCAGCACGGCGCCCCCCTCGGCTGCCAGGCGGACCAGCAGATCGGCCAGGGCCCGGCGGAAAAAGGCGTCCTGGCCCGCGGTGGGCTCGTCCAGGACCAGGATCCCGGGGTGGTGGGCCAGGGCCGCGGCGAAGGCCACCCGTTTTTTTTCACCTCCGCTGAGGCGAAACGGGGCCCGGTCCATGAGGTCGGTCAGATGCAGCCAGGCGGCCAGCCGGGCCAGCCAGTTCTCGTCCAGGCAGCCCAGGGCCAGCGGCCCGACGCGGATCTCCTCGGCCACGGTGAGTTTGAAAAACTGGCTGTTGGGATTCTGAAAGGCCACTCCCACGTGGCGCGCCAGGGCCGAGGCGCGCCATCGGCGGGTCTCCTTTCCCGCCACCGCCACCCGACCGCGCAGGGGGCGCGCCAGGCCGTTGAGGTGGCGCACCAGGGTGGTTTTGCCCGCCCCGTTGGCGCCCACCAGGGCCGTCACCTCGCCGCGGTGAAGGTTGAAGGAAACGTCCCGCAGAACCTGGTGGTCCCCGGCGCGTCCCGCCAGTCCCTCCACTTCCAGAACCATTTCTCCGCAGGCCGCCGATTTCCGGGGCGGGACCGTCAGGTCCGCCAGCATTTCACGGGCCCCGGGCCCCAGGGGGATCTGATCCAGGTCGAGGTGCAGGGGCGCCAATCCCAGGCGCCGGCTGACGGCCGCCGCCAGGGGGGCTTCCAGGCCCCAGGGGGACGGCAGGTTTTCCAGCACCCGGTCCGGTGGGCCGTCGGCGACGATCCGCCCCCCGACCATGACCACCATGCGCCCGGCGTCGGGGGCGGTGAGGTTGAGCCGGTGTTCGCAGACCACCAGGGACCGCCCATGCTCGCCGATGCCGGCCAGCACCCGGCGCAGGCCCAGGACCGTGGCCGGATCGAGGTTGGCGAAAGGCTCGTCCAGGACCAGCACCCGGGGCCGCAGCGCCAGGATGGCCGCCAGGGCCGCCAGGTGCTGCTCTCCTCCCGAGAGGTGGTGGGGATGGCGTTCGAGGAGGGTTTCGATCCCCACCGCGGCGGCGGCGTCCACGATGCGCCGGCCGATCTCCCGGCGATCGAGCCCCAGGCTCTCCAGGCCGAAGGCGATCTCCCGGGCCACGGTGCGGTTAAAGAGCTGGGCCTCGGGGTTCTGGAAGACCAGGCCCACCCGGTCGATGAGCCGGGCCACGGGGGTATCGCGGGTGCCGCGGCCGCCCACCGACACCGATCCGCTCAGGCGGCCGCCGTAAAAATGGGGGATCAGACCGTTGAAGGTGCGGCAGAGGGTCGACTTGCCGCACCCGCTGGCCCCGCCCACCAGCAGATAGGGCTCGGCGCCCAGATCGAGATCGATGCGCTCCAGCACCGGACGCCCTCCGGCGGCCGGATAGGCATAGCTGAGGTTCTCGGCGCGGATGAAGGGCAGACCTGCGGTCAAGTGCTCCAGTCCCGGAGGTGGATGATCTCGGCGCGTTCCAGGAATCGCAGGGTCAGGACGCCCAGGGCCGCTCCGGCCAGGGCGCTCAGCGCGAAGGAGGGCAGCAGCGCCAGAAAGGAAACGGCCTTGCCCATGAGGACCGGGGCCACCAGGAGCGCGCAGACCAGCGGAGCGATCAGCCCGGTGCCCACCACTTCGCCGGCCGCGGCCGGCAGCAGGCCGCGCCACCGCTGGTAGCAGAAACCGGCCAGCAGGGCGCCGATCATCCCGCCGGGAAAGGCCAGCAGGGTGCCCACCCCCATGACGTTGCGCAGTACGGCCACGGCCCCGGCGATGAGGGTGGCCCACCAGGGGCCCAGGAGCACGGCCGCCATCACGTTGATGAAGTGCTGGGTGGGGTTGATCCGGGCGATGCCCACGGGAATCGAGGTGTAGGGCGCCAGGGCCACGCCCATGGCCACCAGCACCACCGCGTAGGCGGTGCGCCGGGTCTCGGAGGGCAGCATCGATGCGGGCATGGCAAACCTCCAGGGACGGGTGCCGCGGGTCCGAAGACGGCCTCCGTCCGAATCTTTCGGCGTGCTTTTGGGGGCGCGCGATGAATTGTTGTTTTCACGCCACGTCAATTCCCGCGGCCCGGTACAGATCGCCGAAGTGCTGCACCGGACCGTGGCCCCGGCCCAGGCCCGGAGCCTCGGCGATGGCCCGGGTGATGTAGCGTTTGGCCTGGGTGACGGCCTCGAAGAAGTCTTTACCCAGGGCCAGGTTGGCCGCCACGGCGGCCGAAAAGGTGCACCCGGTGCCGTGGGTGTGGCGGCTGTCGATGCGGCCCTCGGCCAGCTCTCGCACCTCACGGCCGTCCGAGAGGACGTCCGTGGCCAGGTCCCCGCCCAGATGTCCCCCCTTGACCACCACCTTGGCGGCCCCCAGGGAAAGAATCCGCCGCGCGGCGGCGCGCATTTCTTCCCGTGTGGTGATCCGGCCGCCCACCAGGGCTTCGGCCTCGTGGATGTTGGGGGTGACCACCTCGGCCAGGGGGAAAAGTCGTTCCACCAGGGCCTGGCGCGCCTCGGGGGCCAGCAGGGCATAGCCGCTCTTGGAGATCATCACCGGATCCAGGACCACCGCCGGCCGGGCCACCTGCTCCAGGGCCCGGGCCACCGCCGCGATCAGCCCGGTGCTCGAAACCATCCCGATCTTGACCGCGTGGATCTGCATGTCTTCAAACAGGCACAGGATCTGGTCGCGGACGATCTCGGGGTCGATCTCCTGGACCGCCAGCACCGCCTGGGTGTTCTGGACGGTGACGGCGGTGACGGCGCTGGTGCCGAAGACCCCATGGGCCTGAAAGGTCTTGATGTCCGCCTGGATGCCGGCGCCGCCGGACGGGTCCGATCCGGCGATGGTCAGGGCCACACGCATGGATGTTTGCCTTTCGTCAGTCAAGATCAGGGAACCGATGCTCTCCGGCAAGGGGCTGTTGATGCGGAACCGGAAATCGACGGGTCTACCAGGGGAGGGGCGGCGGATCGAAAAGTGGCGCGGCGCTCCGAACTCCCTACGACAGTGCGAACTGTATCAGGTTCCAAGGGTATGATCTCAGTTCCGGATGTCTCCCCGGAACACCCCTGCTCGGATCTGTTCCGATGCCATACCATCTGTTCGGCGCCGTGGCAACCGCCATATTGGGGACGCTTTTAAAAAGCGGACGCTTCATCGGTGGCCGGCCAGGCGGCGCTTCAGCCATTCGGCCACCTGCGGGCAGGGATAAGGGGGTCCTTCCGAAACGCTGCCTTCCGGTGTCATATCGAGACGTTCACGACGAGGCATCGGTAGTCCAGGACACCGGCGGAGGGAGGGGTTAAACCGGAAAAAATCCCTCCCAGGGAGGATCGCAGAACTTTGACGCGGTCGTGCAAGGGTCCCCGTGCGGTTTGACATCGGCCGCGCGAAGGTGATAGAGCCCGAAACATCTCACTGGGGGAGTCGATGGGGATCGGCTGAGAGGAAACTAAAGAGTTTCGACCCCTTGGACCTGATCCGGATCATGCCGGCGTGGGAAAGTGGACCTGCCAGACCCAAACCCGCCCGTTGGACCGCTTTCCCGGCTGCACCGCGTTCATGAACCGCAACAGGATGCGCCGCGATCCGAACCCTGGAGTTTTGCCGATGCTGTCCGTGTCCCGACTCGCCAAGCGCTTCGACGACCTGCCGGTTCTGGCAGGCTTCGACCTGATGCTGCCGCGGAACGGTTTCACCGTACTCATCGGCCCTTCGGGCTGCGGCAAGACGACCCTCTTCGACGTGCTCAGCGGTGTGGTCCCCAAGGATGACGGCCAGATTTTCTGGCTGGGACGGGCCTTCGACCACCTCGGCGGCCAGGCGGCCTACATGCAGCAAAAGGATCTGCTCCTGCCCTGGCTTTCGCTGGCCGAAAACGCCCTGCTGCCGGTCCGCCTGCGGCGAGGGGCGGACCTGGCCGCGGCGACCCGCCGGGTCCGGGCCCTGTTCGTGCGCCTGGGACTGGAGGGATTCGAGCACTTCCGGCCGGCGGCGGTTTCCGGCGGGATGCGCCAGCGCTGCGCCCTGGTGCGCACCCTGATGTTCGATCGGGAACTGGTGCTCCTCGACGAACCCCTGTCGGCCCTGGACGCCATCACCCGGCGCAGCCTCCAGACCCTGCTGCTGTGGCTGCAGAGCGATTTCGGACGCACTTTGCTGATGATCACCCACGACATCGAAGAGGCCCTGCTGCTGGGCGACCGGGTCCTGATCCTCTCGGCCGCGCCCCTGCGGGTGGTGGAGGAGATCGCCGTGCCGGGCGCCAAGCCCCGCGACATGGCCGATCCGCAACTGATCCGCATCAAGGCCGAGGCCCTCGACCGTCTGCAGGAGGAGGCGGCCCGTGCGGCGGCCTGAAATCGTCAGCGCCGCCGTCATCCTGGCCCTGCTGGGGGGGTGGGAGGCGGCCTGCCGCCTGCTGGCCCTGCCCGACTTCATCCTGCCGGCCCCGTCGGCGGTTTTTTACGTGGCCGTGGATCGGGCCGGTTTCATCACGCCCCACGCCCTGGTGACGGGGGTGGAAATCGTGGCCGGGATCCTGCTGGCCCTGGCCGTGGCCCTGCCCCTGGCGGTGGCCATGTTCGCCCATCCGGTGCTGGAGCGGGCCCTGGCTCCTTTCCTGGTGGCTTCCCAGGCGGTGCCGGTATTCGCGGTGGCCCCCCTGCTGGTGGTCTGGCTCGGCTACGGGATGGCCAGCAAGATCCTCATGGCGGCGGTGATCATCTTTTTTCCCATCACCGTCAGCCTGCTGCAGGGGTTCAAGGACTGCGACCGGGAATACCGGATTTTGTTCACCCTCATGGGCGCCGGCTTTTTCCAGAGCCTGGGCCGACTCTACTGGCCCTGGGCTCTGCCGCGGTTCTTCGCCGGGCTCAAGGTGGGCGTCTCGGTGGCCACCATCGGGGCGGTGATCGGCGAGTGGGTCGGGGCTCAGCAGGGGCTGGGGTATCTCATGATCCAGGCCAATGCCCGGCTCAAGGTGGACCTGGTCTTTGCCGTGATCGTCTATCTGTCCCTCATGGGGCTGGGACTCTGGGCCCTGGTGGGATGGATCGAGCGGCGGGTGGTGACCTGGCGCTGAGGGCGGCGGGCGGATGGAGCGAGTGCGTGACGGAATGGTCATTTGAAGTCTCCGGATGGTCTTCCGCTGCTTCGTTCCGATGAAC
>CALJLV010000016.1 GCA_937982505.1 uncultured Desulfobacteraceae bacterium
AGATTGACTGACGTGACTGGAGTTCAGACGTGTGCTCTTCCGATCTACCGATGGCTTGGGGCCGTCGGCCACCACGGCCCCGTTGTCGATGACGATGAGCCGGTCGACCATGTCCAGCAGCGATGCCCGGTGGGTGATCAGGATCAGGGTTTTCCCGCCGATCTGCTGCATCAGGTGGCGTTTGAGCAGCCCCTCGGTCTTGTTGTCCATATTGCTGGTGGGTTCGTCGAGCACCAGCACCGGCGGATCCAGCAGCAGGGCCCGGGCCAGCACGATGCACTGGCGCTGGCCGCCGGAAAGACCCCGGCCGCCCTCCTGGACCTCCATGTCAAAGCCCATGGGATGCTTTTTGACGAACAGATCCACCCCGGCGCTCTGGGCCGCCTGCATGATCCGGGCGTCCTCGATGTCGTGGGTGCCGATGATGATGTTGTCGCGCACCGTGCCGCGAAAGAGCGTGATGTCCTGGGGCACGTAGCCCACAAAGCGCCGCAGCTCGGCCGGATCGATCTGCCGGATGTCGGTGCCGTCCATGCTCACCATGCCGCCGGTGGGCTCGAAGAGGCCCAGGACCAGCTTGCCCAGGGTGGTCTTGCCCGATCCTACCGGGCCCACGATGCCCACCCGTTCGCCGGCGGCGATGTCCAGGGTGATGTCGTTGATCACGTTGATCGTCTGTCCCGGGTAGGCGAAGGTGAGATTCTTCAAGCCGATGGCGCCCTCGAAGCGGGTGCGGTGCAGAAAGGTCTTGCCCGCCGGGCGCTCCACGGGAAGGGCCATGATGTCGTTGAGGGATTTGAGGGCCGCCCGGGCCCGGTGGTAGCGGGTGGCCAGGTTGACCACCTGGGCCATGGGAGCCACGGCCTGGCGCGAGAGGATCACCAGGGCGATCAGTCCGCCGGTGGTGAGCAGGCCTTCGGCGATCTGGTAGACCCCGGCCACCACCACCGCCACCACTACCAGGCTCTGCACGAAGAAGGCGAAATGGTTCACCGAGGCCGAGAGCAGCCGCGACCGCACGCTCCAGCGGGCGATGTAGGCCACCGCCTCCTCCCAGGCCCGCTGGACCTGGCTTTCGGCACCCAGCATCTTGATGGTCTCCAGGCCGGCGAGTCCCTCGACCAGCAGCGCGTTTTTCTGGGCCGAGGCCTGCAGGGAGTTGCGCACCGAGCGTTGCAGGGGGCTCTGGACGATGACGGCGTAGAGCAGCAGCAGGAGGATGGCCGCCACGTGGACCCATACGATGTCCCGGCCGATGTACCAGATCACCGCCAGCCCCAGGGCCACGAAGGGCAGATCGATGAGGGCCGTGATGGAAAACGAGGTGATGAACTCGCGGATGCTTTCGAATTCCTGCAGATTCTTGGTAAACGAGCCGATGGACGGGGGCCTGGCCTCCATGCGCAGTCCCAGCACCTTTTGCATCAGCATCGAGGAGATGCGCAGGTCGGCCTTCTTGCCCGCCTCGTCCACGAAGTAGCCCCGCAGGGCCCTCATGACCAAAGCGAAAAGGTAGATCACGCCGATGCCCAGGGCCAGGACCCAGAGGGTTTCCACGGCGTGGTTGGGGATCACCCGGTCGTAGACGTTGAGAACGAAAAAGGGGCTGGCCAGACCGAAGAGATTGATGAGAAAGGAGGCCACCAGCACGTCCCGGTAGATGCGCCAGGACTTGAAGAGGGTGCCCCAGAACCAGCTGCGGGTTTTCAGGTGGCCGAGCTCCTCGAGGGACCTGGGCGCCAGGCGGAACTTGGGGCTGGCGAAGATGGCATAGCCGCTGTAGAGGGTTTCGATCTCTCTGCGCGGCACCATCTTCTGGCCCATCCCGGCCTCGGGCAGCAGCAGCCCCAGACCGCCGGCGCCGGTGCTCGCCAGCAGGCAGGCCCCGCCGTCGTTGAGGAGCAGCACCGCCGGGAGCTGAAAGGCGGCGATTTTCGACAAGGGCCGCTTGATCACCCGGGCCGACAGATCGGCGCGTTCGGCCGCCCGGGGGAACAGCTCCACCGTAAGTCGGTTCTTCACCAGGGGCAGCCCGGCCACCAGGGCCGTCTTGGAGGTGGCGCGGCCGTGCAGGCGCGCCAGCTGCACCAGGCATTCCAGGAGCGGGTCGTCCAGGGGCGGGGCGGCGGCGGCCAGGGCCGGATCCACCCGATTCGCGGCGGGTGGGTCCGGTTCGCGGGCCGGGACATCGGTCCGATCTTGGCGTAAGGGTTGCATCTTCACTTTTTTATCATTGAAAACAGGTTTGAAAAAGGGTTAGAAGAAGCCGGAAAAGGACCTGCCATGCTCTATGCCCAACGCGACCCAGAGGGCCGGATCATCGCCGTGACCCGCGATGCGGCGCCGGGCGCCGAGCCGATCACCGCGGACTTGGAAGCCGAAGTGGCCGCGTTTCTCGAGCGCAGCGGCCAAGGCACCGATCCGCGTGCCCTGCTGGGCGCCACCGACGCCAGCCTGATCCGGGCCATCGAGGATCTGGTCCAGCTTTTGATCGAAAAAAAGGTCATCTGCTTTACCGATCTGCCCCTGGAAGTCCAGCAGAAAATCAACACCCGCCGCAAGATCCGCCGCAAGCTGGCCGGCGAAACGCTCATGGTGGACGACATCCTCTAGATCGTTGCCCGAGGCCGGTCGCGGCCGGCAGTCTGCCCGGTGTCTCACGGGGCGGCCGCCGTCATCTCGCCCAGGGGCCGGGGTTTGCCCACCAGCCAGCCCTGCACCGCGTCGATGTGCAGCGCCTTGAGTTTCTGGAACTGGATCTCGGTTTCCACCCCCTCGGCGATCACGGCGATATCGATGCTGTGGGCCACGCTGCACAGGGACCCGATGAAAAAGCGGCTGTCGCTCTGCGCGTCCTTGAGTTCTCCGGTGTAGGCCCGGTCGATTTTGACGTATTCGGGCCGCAAGGATTGCAAGTAGCCCAGGTGGGTGAAGCTCTGACCGTAGTGGTCCAGTCCCAGGGCGTGGCCGCGGCCCTGGACCATGGCGCCGAAGGCCTTGACCCGTTCCAGGTGGTTGATCGCCCCGAATTCGGAAATCTCGAAGACGATGCGCGGGGCGGCTTCGGGCAGCCGGGCCAGGAAGGCCTCGACCCACTCGGGAAAGCCTTCCTCGCCCAGGGAGGCGGGCGAAAGGTTCACCGCCACCCGATCCACGCCCAGGCGTTCAGCCTTCAGGCCGCGAATCTGTTCCAGGACCAGGCGGTCCAGCCGCGACACCAGGTTGAGCTGCTCGGCGAAGGGCAGAAAAATGCCGGCGCTGAGCAGCTCGCCGTCGTCCTGGCGGATGCGGGAAAAGAGCTCCAGGTGGAGGCGGTGGTCCCGGTCGCCGGTCTGGACCACCGGCTGGGCCAACAGATGGATGCCCCCCTCCTGGAGGGCTTTTTCCAGCGAGGCCTTCCACTGCTGCCGGCCCATGGGCATCCGGTCCGTCTCCGGGGTGATGGCGCGCACCCGCCAGGCGTTGGGGCCGCTCTGGACGGCGCTTCGCAGCGCCAGGTCGGCCTCGGCCAGCAGCCGCCCCATGGTGGTGGCCATCTCGTAGGTCGACGCCCCCACGCTGCCCACGTTGTCGCTCGGGGCGAGGTTTTCCACCGCCAGCTGGCTCAGCCCCCTGGCCGCCGCGGCGGCCAGGGCCTCGGCCTCCCAGGGCGGGGTGTCGGGCAGGTAGATGCCGAAATCGCCGCCGGTGAGGCGGGCCAGCACCGCGCTGGCATGGGGAGCGGTCAGCTCCCGCAGCAGGACGGCGACCCGTTTGAGCAGCTCGTCGCCGGCGGCAAATCCCCGTTCCTTGTTGAGCCCTTCCAGGTCGCGCACCTGGACCAGGATCACCGCTCCCCGGGCGGCGGCGTCGCGCCGGTCCAGGCGGGCGGTGATCTGGCTGGCGAAGTAGCGCCGGTTGCCCAGGCCGGTGAGTTCGTCGCTGTAGGCCCGCTCCCGCAGGCTTTCGGCCTGGACGACCTGCTCCTCGAACATCTCCTTGACCTTCTGGGTCATGCGGTTCATCACCTCCACCACCCGCCGCAGCTCCCGGGTCCAGGGGAGCCGATCCTGGATCTCATAGCGCTTGCGGCACAGGGCCTCGGCCTGGCGTTCGACGCGCACCAGGGGCTGGAGCAGAAAACGCAACCCGATTCCGCCGGCCAGGATCACGAAGACGCCGCAGCCCACAAACCACCAGGTCATGCGCCGGGTGTCCTCCCACAGGGTGCGGTAGGCGTACCCCGGATGGCTTTCCACGTGCACGGTGCCGGCCTGGATCCAGCCGGCCATGACATTGGCCGCGGCCTGGGGCGCGGCGATGGGGAACCGGTGAATGAACCACTGGGGCACGTTCTCGATGCGCACGTCCAGGCTCTGTTCGAAGCGCACCTGGCGATGGGGATCCTCGAACCGGATGCGCCGGTAGTAACCCCGGTCGAAGACCGCGTTGATCATGCTCTCGGCGATGGGCAGGTCCTGCTCGACGTCCCGCAGGTACTGGGAGATGGACAGCCCCAAGGAGGTGGCCGCATCCTGGGCGTGGGACTGGAGCTGGTCGGCCAGAAACGCACGGGTGCTTTCCAGCTTGGCGTACCAGGTCCCGCAGAACAGCACCAGAAAGAGGATCAGGGTGAAGAGGACCAGCTGGCGATAGAGGGTCATGGGGATCACCTTGTCAACGCTGCGTCACAGTTCGTCGCCGGCCATCCGGGCCTGGAGGCCTTCCCAGGCCTTGAGGCGGGAGCTGCTGCCGGTCAGCTTGCCCCGGCCGCGCTCCTTGGCCAGCCACAGCCCGGTGCCGTTGAAGCTGAAGATGGGCAGCAGATCGCTCCGCCGGGAGGCGGGATGGATCGTGTCGATGAGGTTGTCGAGCACCAGCGGTTCGGCTCCCGGATGGCTGTAATAGGTCAGCACCATGTGGTGGATGCCGTATTGCAAGGCCTTGACATAGGTGATGTTGAGCCGTTCCTCGGCCACCCCCATGGCCTTGAGGGTGAAGAACTTGGCGATGGCGAAATCCTCGCAATCGCCTGCGGCACGGGCGATGAACTCGAAGGGCGTGGCCCAGTAGTCCTTGACACCGTAAAGGGCGATGTCGTCCACGAACTGGATCATGTCATTGAAAAAGGCATTGACCTTTTCGAGCTTTTCCCGGTCGTCGGCACCGCCGTCCCGCCGAATCAGATCCTGCCACCGGATCAGACGGGCCGCCGCTTCCCGGCCATACTTGGCCTCGGCGGTCTGCAGGACCCGTTCACTGATCTGGAAAATTTCCCGCGGGCCCACCGGACCGGCGACCGCCAGGCACGCCACAAGCGCCAGCGCCGCAAGGGCTCGGGTTCCGGTCTGGACAGCGGCGCGGCGATCATCGAGGCGGTTCCTCATCGCACCTCTTGGGGGATGGGATCCGCCGCGCCAGGGAGATCCGCACCAGGCGGGCATCCGGACGAATCCCACGGGCAGGGGCGTTCGGTCAGGGCTCGCGGTTCCTGCCGGTTCCTGAGACAGGCGCCCTGGGGCTTCAGGACCGGTCCGCTCCCATCTCGGACGGCACCGGTACCGCGAAACCTTCCGGCGGCGCCTCTTCCACCATGCTTTCCGCGGGCCATTCCAGGCCGAGGCTGTGCACCAGCCGGCCCATGGCGCCGAGAACCCGATATTCGGCGTAGGCCTTGTCGTAAAGGGCGCTGACCAGGTCGGATCGGGCATTGATGTATTCGGCCTGGGTGTCGAGAACATCGAACATGGTGCGGCGTCCCACCATCCACTGCTTGGCGAAGGCGTCCACGGTCATGCCGGCGGCGTCCACGTAGCTTTTCAGGTGGACGGCTTTGTCCATGGCCGCCTTGTAGGCTTCCCAGGACAGGCGCACGGACTGGATCGTCTGGCGTTCGGTGTTGTGGTAGATCTGCTCGGCTTCCCTGATCTGCTGGAGCGTTTCGGCGATTCGGGCGCTGTCCCGGCCGCCGTTGAAGAGGTTGACGCGGATCAGGGCGGCGGCGGCGAATTCCTCGCTGTAGCCCTCGCGGTCCACGTCATTCTCCCATCGGTAGTCGGCCGTCAGGTCGAGCTTGGGATAGGCGTCGCTTTTGGCGGTCTGGTACTGGAAGCGGCGCGCTTCCAGGTCGGCCCGGGCCGACTTGACCAGCGGATAGTCCTCCATGGCGCGGCGCACGGCTTCCTCCGCGTCGGCGGGAAAACCGGCGTCCATCGGCGAAGGCTTGACCAGCGCGCCGGGGGGCATGCCGATAACGGCGATGTAATCGGTCCTGGCGTCCTCCAGGTTGGCCTGGGTGACCACGATGTTGGACTGGGCCAGGGCCAGACGCCCCATGACCTGGTCGAGATCCGCCTTGCGCTCGACCCCGGAATCGCTGCGCAGCTTCATCTGGTCGTAGATGCGCTGGTGGTTGACCAGGTTTTCCTGCGCCAGGGCATGCAGTTCGGCGGCTTTCAGCACATTTAGAAAGGCCCTGGCCGCCTGCTGGGAAACATACTCGGCGTTGGCCTGGATCAGGTAGGCCTGGGACCTGACCCGCGATTGCTGGCGCGCCACCTCGTTGGTGGTCACCCCGAAGCTGAAAAGGTTCTGCCTCAGGCCCACCACCGACGATCGCGGGTAGAAGCTCCCGCGCAGGGGATGGTCGACCTCGTTGACGCCCAGCCCGGCGGTGGCGTCCACGGTGGGATAGAAGCCGGCCCTGGCTTGGTTCACTTCTTGGTCGCGCGCCAGCCGGTTGTGGATGCTGGCGCGGATTTCCGGATGGGTCTTCAGGACATGATCGATGGCTTCCTGGAGGGTTTGCGCCAGTGCTGTTTGACTGGTCGAGGCCAGCAGGCCGATCATGAAAACAGACAACCATCTTAGCGTTCTAGGCATGAGATTGCCCTCCCTTTCTTCGAAAATTGATGATTGCCTTGATTTGGTCGCCACCAGCCATGCAAGCGGATTGCTGCACCAGACTGACAAAACCCGACGCAATCCAACACGCTTTTGGCTTTTGCGCAACAGGGCGGTCCGTTCGGCGTATGTTCAGTACGGCTTACAGTGGGTATCGTCGCTTAAGTGATGTGGAACTCGCGATCCCCCGACTCTCCTTTCTTTCCGTATCCCCCCGTTTCTTGACTCTGGGCGGATGTCTCCCCGGCACTCTCCTGCACGGGCGAATTCCAATAGGGTAACGACGGTTTGCGTCCTGTAAAGTGCTGAATCAGGCAGGGCATCTTTCCGCCGGAAAGAATTCAGGCGTGGGCAGACGGATCCATTACCCGCTGATCGGCTTCGGTCTTTTTAGGTGCGGCATCCAGACTTTTCGTTATTTAATTGCCTAACTGATCAAACTACGAGGTCATCTAATGGATTTCAAGAAAAAAATCATGGCGCCTTGCGGAGATGCTGATGCGGGAGAAGGGATTGTCGACGGGATGCCCCCAATGCCGCGGCCGGATCCGCTCTGGGGGCAAGGCACACCCGGGGCCGGCGATCGACTGGGGCGCCGCCTGGACGAGGGCGCCTCGGTGATGGATCCGTGGACGGGATCCCGAGCCCGGCAGGAGGGGGCAAGACAGCATCGGGATGCGCCGTTTTTCGGGTGTTCAAGGCCTGGGTCGGCAGATGGAGTAGCTTTCGGGGCAGCTGTCCCGGACGCAGGAGACCATCTTGGCCAGCACACGCTGAAAGCGGTCCAGGGTCTGGCAGGTCTCCATGCAGCCGGGAAAATCACGGCGCCGGGAACAGCTCCGGCAAGGGCTGCGGGTCACGTCGCCGACCTCGAAGTCGAAGGCGATCTGGCTGGCTTCGCGTTTCATGGCACCCTCCTCGGCGGTTATTGGGGTCTTGATGGAGCTGCGCCGTCTGCTCCTTTTCCTATCCCGGCCGGGTCAAGATCGCTGTGGCGCAGTGCACCCCAAAACTGTGACCGGATACCCGAAGAATGGAGCGGCGACGTTGACATTTCCTGTTTCCAGGTTAGGTTAGGCCACGCTCGGACCGGTGCCCAGCCTCGGTCCGAAACCGGTTCCGAAACCGCCACGCCCAACCCCGGGAGGAATCTCATGGCCTTTGAAACCTTGGAGGAAGTGCGCCAGAAAGTCTTTTCCATGACCAAACCCCAATGCCCCGCCTGCGGCCAGGAGATGACCATCTACGAGGTGCCGCCCATCAACTTCAGCGACGGGCTCGGATGGGGAGAGCCCTATCTCTTCGTCTGTTTCAACGACGAGTGCCCGCTCTACAAGGGCGGGTGGGACCACATCAACGAGACCTACGCCCACAACGCCTCCTACCGGCAGATGTGCTACCCCAGCTCCGGCGTCTTCGAGGTCATGCCGGTCTTCGGGCCCGAGGGCGGCAAGGGCCAGATCATCGACGACGAGGTGCGCGCGGCCGAAGAGGCCCTGAAAGAGAACATCAAGCGCGGATTCAACCTGCTGGCCCAGTGCTACGTGGAAAAGGACGGGGTGACGGTGCTGCGCCTGCTCATGGATCCCACCGAACCGGTGCGGGTGCGGCTCAAGGCGGCCGAGATGATCGGCGACATCGGAGAGCTGGAGGCCATCGAGCCGATCCGCAATCTGCGGGTGGGCAACGAGAAGCTTCAGGAGGCGGTGGCCGGCGCCGTGACCCACATCCATGAACGCTTCTTTACCCGCGAGTGCCCGTTCTGCGCCGAGATCATCAAGCGCCGGGCCCAGGTCTGCAAGCACTGCGGCAAGGATGTGGCCGGCCTCTGAGTCCCCCCGGCCGCCCCACTTTCGGCCTGCCGGGGCGGCCCGTGCCTGTCTTCCAGCGGAGGTGGTGCTTGCCTCTTTCCGTGGTCGATCTGTATCGAAAGGTGCTGCCGCGCACCAACTGCGGGGATTGCGGGCACCGCACCTGCCTGGCCTTTGCCAGCATGGTGGTCTCGGAAAAGCTGCCCCTGGATCGTTGTCCCCACCTGGCGGCCGAAACGGTGGCGCGAATCCAGCCCGAACTGGATGCCCAGCACGCGGCGGGCAAGTGGACCCGCCGCGATCTGGCCGCCGACGCCCTGACCTGGGCCCGGCAACGGGCCGCAGCCATGGCTTTGCCCCAGGTGGCTGAACGCACCGGCGGGACCCTGGCAGAAGCGGACGGCCGGACGGTGCTGGTTCTGCCGTACTTCGAGGGAGCGCTCCAGATCGCCAAAGACGGGATCCGCCGCCCCGACGGGGGGGAACCGGACCGCTGGGAGCAGGTCTTCATCCTCAACCATCTGGCCCAGGGCGGCTCGCGGCAGCCCACCGGCCGCTGGCGGTCCTTTAAGGAAATCCCCAATACGGTCTCCAAGATCAAGTCCATGCGGGCGCATGTGGAGGTCCCCCTGGCCGAGCGTTTCTCCGGCCGACGGGACGAACTGGCCCGGCGGGCCCGGGCCGCGGGGGGCGTGGACGCCACCGCCCGGAGCGCTTCGGCCGATCTGGCCATCGACTTTCAGCCTCTGCCGCGGGTCCCGGTAAGGCTCCTCTTCTGGGACGCCGACCCGGAGGCGCAGTTCGCCGCCGAGGTCAGGCTCTCCTTTGACGACACCATCGTCGA
>CALJLV010000017.1 GCA_937982505.1 uncultured Desulfobacteraceae bacterium
GTAGAGCTTTTTCAGGTCCAGCCCCTGGTTGTAGGCACTGTCCACCGCTTCCAGAACGGCGGGCAGGTCGCGTTGCAGCAGGGCGTCGGCCAGGTGCATCAACCGCCGGCGATCAAGGGTCCCCAGAGTCTCCTGGACCAGGTCCGGATTCACCTCGCCGCGGGAGGCGGCCAGAATCTGATCGAGAAGGCTCAAGGCATCCCGCAGGCACCCATCGGCCTCGCGGGCCATCATCTCGAGGCTTTCGACCGGAATCGATCGGCCCTCACGTTCACACAGGACGGCCAGGTGGCCGGCGATGACACGGGTCGGCACCCGCTTGAGGTCGTGGCGCTGGCAGCGCGAAAGGATCGTGGCCGGGATCTTGTGCGGCTCAGTGGTGGCAAAGAAAAACAGAACGTGGGGTGGTGGCTCCTCGAGGGTCTTGAGCAGGGCGTTGAAGGCCGCCACGCTCAGCATATGCACCTCGTCGATGATATATATCTTGTGCGGACTGTGAGCCGGCATGTACTTGAGGTTCTCGCGCAGTTCGCGCACCTGTTCCACGCCGGTGTTGGAGGCGCCGTCGATCTCGAACACGTCGGCGGCATTGCCGCTGGTGATCTCCCTGCAGCTGCGGCACTGATTGCAGGGCTCGACGCTCGGGCCCTGGGCACAGTTCATGGCCTTGGCCAGGATCCGGGCGATGGTGGTTTTGCCCGTGCCCCGCGGACCGACAAACAGGATGGCATGGGCCAGTCGGCCGGCTTGGATGGCATTGCCGAGGGTCCGGGTCACATGATCCTGGTGGATGACGTCGGCAAAGCGCTGGGGCCGATATTTGCGTGCCAGGACGAGGTAACCCATCGTTTTCACTCGTGAAGGATCCGATGAAGGCGGGCGCCAGGATAAAGGGCGGCAGAACCACGGCGAATCGTCGGCGCTACGGGAAAGTCATGCCGCCGGAACATCGCGGACCTGGGCGGCGATTCGAACGCTTTGGGCTTTCAGGCGGATATGGCGGAGAGAGAGGGATTCGAACCCTCGGTGCCGCTTTTAACAGCACACACGATTTCCAGTCGTGCACCTTCGGCCAGCTCGGTCATCTCTCCGCATGCTGCGGGGCCTGCATTGCCGCTGTCCGCTTCAAACCTGAGCGGGGAGAATAGCTGCGGCGCAAGATTTTGTCAACGCCCGGCGGCCAGATGCCGTCGATTCCGGCCCGTCCGGGCGACCGCCCCGGCTCAGCGCCGCGGGCCGCCGCCCTCCAAGCCCGCCAGGGCCCGGTCCAGCCGCTCGGTGATTTGGCGGCTCAGATCCAGGATCTGCTCCAGGAGGGCCGAAACCTCGCCGTACCCGTTGGCGGCGGTGCTCTGGACCCACTGCCGATAGCCGTCCAGATGATCTTCGTTGTGGTGGCGCCAATGCTCCAGGCGCCGGATCAGTTTCTGGGGAAAATCAATCCGCCCCGCCTCGCCCACTTCCACGGGATGGGAGTGATCATGGGCCGGGTGGGAATGGTCGTGATGGTCGTGCATCTGTGGCTCCTGAATGGATTTCGGGTTCGATCCGCCAACTCCTGTGAAGATGGCCAAGGCCTGATCTGGTCGAGCAGGGGTGGGGGCAGGCCTGCCGCTGCGGCTCCTTTACTACCCCGGCCGCCGCCTGTCAAACGCCAGAGGACGGATCCAGCATGGCGGCGACCTCCTGACCGTATTGACCCGGCGCCTGATAAACGAACAGCGGCGGGCCGACCTCCAGAGCCGGTCCGGCCCCTTTGAGGGCCCGGACCAGGATCAGGCGGGCGCCGCTGCCGGGACGGGTATGCACCAGACGCAGGTACTTGGGCTCCAGACCGGCCTTGCGCAGCGTCAGGATCAGATCCACCCCCCGCGATGCGGGGTAGATCAGCATCAAGGATCCGCCAGGATTCAGCAGCCGCCGGCCGGCGGAGACAAAGTCCGCCAGGGTCCCGAGGATCTCATGGCGGGCACCGGCCCGCTCTTCGTCCGGGTTGATCCGCCCGCTGCCCGCGGGACGGAAAGGCGGGTTGGCCACCACCAGATCCACGGGCCCGCAATGCCGGCGCTGGAGCTGGCGCAGGTCTTTTTCAAGGATCGTGATCCGTCCTTCCAGACGGTTGCGCGCCACATTCGTCTTGGCCAGGGTGGCCAGGCCCGGCTGAATTTCGACCCCCACCACCCGGCAGGACGGTTCAAGAAAGGCCATCAGCAGAGCGACAATCCCACAGCCGCAACCCAGATCTACCACCCTGGCCTCCGGCGCCGTCCGGACAAAAGCAGCCAGCAAGGCGGCGTCGATGGAGAAACGGTAGCCGTCACGATGCTGGCAGACCACCAGGCGGCCGCCGTAGAAACGGTCTTCGGTCAAAGCCCGCATAATGGAGCGATTCTGAATCGGATTTCCCTGATGTGCACGTCCGGCAGGCCGGCATTGAGCCGTTCCATGAGCTCCGCCTTGCGAAACTGAAGTTCCTGCATCCAGACACTGTTCGCCACGTCGACGAGCAGCAAGTCGCCCTTGAGTCCCGCGGGCCGTGCATTGCCGGCGAGCTCGGGGCCCACCAGGGCCTCCCAGTGACGGGAAAGCGCCACCAGAGGCGCCGCACGCCGCGTCTCGAGGCCGGCAATCACCTCGCGGAGCAGATCCGAAACGTGAACCGGCAGGGGCATGGGGGGCCTTGGGGAGGGCATGGATCCAAGCACTATCGACAGCGGCATCGCCTGTCAACGACAATTCAGATACAGAACTTTCGCGCCGTTCCCCTGGCGGTTTTCCTCGAAGCCCTTATATTGTTGTAAGGAAACGACCTTTTAGACTTGACTTCAAGGCCGCACTCACATAATTTCAGATCCAATATCAATAACTTCCGGATCGTCGCGGTGTGATCCGGCAAAAGGGAAGGATTGACACGCCAAATGAGTTGGGACTGGGAAAAGCTCAAGGAGCAACAGGAAAAACGTACGGGGGGGCCTATGCCGCCTCAGATGGACGAACTGTTCCAGCAGTTCAAGAAATTTCGCCTCCCGGGCGGCCCGCTGATGCTGGTGGTGGTGGTAGCGATCATCCTCGGCTCGTCGATGTTCTATACCATCGGCGTCGATGAAGTGGGGGTGGTGCAGCGCTTCGGCAAATTTGTCCGCACCACCCAGCCGGGGTTGAACTTCAAACTACCCATGGGAATCGAGCATGTCACCAAGGTCAAGGTCCG
>CALJLV010000018.1 GCA_937982505.1 uncultured Desulfobacteraceae bacterium
CTCTCTCTTTTTTTTTTTCAAGCAGAAGACGGCAGACGAGATTGACTGAGGGGACTGGAGTTCAGACGTGTGCTCTTCCGATCTGCAGACCGTGGCAAATCCCAGTTCGGCCAGGCGGCGGATCAGGTAGCGCCGCGACAGCGAATCCCGGCGCACGAAGATCTCCCCGGTCAGGGCCACGGTGGGGATCGGGCGGCCGTCCGGCGTGCGGCAGAAGGGGATGACGGCCTCGGCGGTGCGCCGGCACCCGGCCACCAGGTCTTCCAGGCGCCCTTTTTCGAGCAGGTCCAGAAGATCCCGCCAGCAGGCGTCGAAGGCGGCCATGGCCCGATTCGGGTCGGTGGCAACGGCCAGGATGCGGCTGCGCAGGTTTTCCATCAGATCCGAGACCACCACCGCCCACCAGGCCCGCCTTGAGAAAGCGCGCGGCAGCCCGGCATAGGCATCGTCCGACGAGGGGCTGAGGACGGCCACGTCCGGCAGTTCCCGGCGCCGGATCAGATCTTCCATGAAAACCGCATACTGACCGAAACGGCAAGGGCCGCTCCCCGTGGGCATGAAGTACAGGACGGCCTCTCCGGCACGGCGGCCGTTCTTCAAGTAGCTCAGCAGGGTGCCGGTGGTCAGGATGAGCGGCAAACACTCCTTGCAGCTCGTGTGGCCCCGGCCGAGCTTGAGCACCGCCTCGTCGGCCGGCGGGTGGGCGATGGCGCGAAATCCAAGGCCCCGGAAGACCGCCGCCAGCCCTTCGCTGCCGAAGCGTCCCATGGATGGGAACAGCAGCGTGACGTCCGGGTCGGTGGCCGCCAGCGCGCTTCCGTCGGAGCGCACCACCCGGAGGGATCCTTTCTCGGCCTGGAGCCGCGCCGGCCGGAATCGGCCGGTCGCCGCGGCGCTTGCTCCGGAGTCGGTGCGGCGCTGGACATAGGCCTGGACGATGTCCAGGAAGGCGTCGATGCGCGTGTCGATGCCCGCATCGGCGGTGTGGCTGTCCAGTTCCAGGGTCAGGGATGGCTTGGTGCCCATGATCGAACGGAAGTAGCCCACCACGAAGGAGTCCGGACCGCAGGAGAAATTGGTGATGTAGACGCCGAAAAGCCGGGGGTGCCGGGCCACCACCCGCGCCGCCCGGAGGATCGTCTGGCCCATGCCCCAGTACATGTGCCGCTTGCCATGCGTTTTTTCCAGCGGCAGGGCATCGCAGGGCAGGACCGGAATGCCGCGGCTGGCCAGCTTGTGGGGGATGCCCAGGTGGGCCTCGGCGGCAAAGGCGTTGTAGGGGCGTCCGAAGAGGACCACCGCCGGGCCGGCGTCCTCGTCCTCCAGGGCGGCCAGAAAATCGCGGCCCAGCTCTTGGATGGCCGTCTGGCAGCGCTCCTGCCAGGCGATGGCCGCGGCCGCCGCCCGGCGCGCCTGACCCCCCTGGAGCCCCATCTGGCGGGCCGTTTCCAGCAGGACAGGTTGGGCGTGTTCGAACCCTCCGGCCAGTTCGAGGCGGGGGGCCAGAATCCGCGGTCCGGCCCTGAGCCGTTGGCGAAACGCCGAGCGCAGGTAGAAGGACTCCCCCTGGGCCAGGGGGCAGAGCTGGGCCGGAGACCGCGCTGCGGAGGCCGGCATCGATTTGAGATGTGGCAGGAAGATAAAGTCCAGATCCGCTGTTTCCTCCAGAAGGGTATGGAAAAAACCGTGGGCCAGCTCCACCGGATAGCAGAATGGGGCGTTGCAGCGCTCGATGCCGGCCGCCGCGGGGTACTGCGGCAGCACCGGTTCGAAGCCCAGCTGGGCGAAGAAGCGGGCGTAGAGGGGATAGAGGCTGTTGACCAGAAAACTGCGGTTGATTCCGATGCGGCCGGGCCACCCTCCGGCCGGAGGCTGGCCCGGGGAGGCGAAGGTCTCGAAGACCAGCCGCTGGCGCTGGTGCACCCGGTCAAGGCGGCCCGTATCGTGGCGCACCCGGCGGCGCAGGTTTTCGTACCGGTTGCAGGCCCCGCCGAACGGATAGCGGCGCCCGTCGATCTCCACCAGGGAGACGGCGCAGCGCCGATCGCAGCCCTGGCGCCCCCCGCCGCAGACGAAGGTCCGGTCCTGGCGCACCTGGCGCGCCGCCAGATGCCGCAGGTCGAAGGCTCCCGGCTGGAGGCGCCCTTCGGCGATGCGCTGCTTGACGGCCAGGGCCACCCCGAAGGCCCCCATGAGGCCCGGTTCGGGGGGCACGACGATGGGCTTGCCGATCAGGGACGCCATGGCCAGGGGCACGGCCCGATTGTAGCAGACCCCTCCCTGCATGAAGACCTTGTGGCCCACCGGCCGGTTCCCCTTGACCCGGTTGGCGTAGTTCATGCCGATGGAATAAACCAGCCCGGCGACGATGTTTTCCCGTGAGAGGCCCTCGTGCACCGCGTTCTTGATGTCCGAGGCGATGAAGGCGGCGCACTGGTCGTTGAAGTTGGGCGGGGACGGTCCGGCCAGGGCGATCCGGGCGATCTCGGCCATGGGGATGCCCAGGGTTTCCAGGGCCGACTCTTCCAGAAAGGATCCGGTTCCGGCCGAACAGGCCTCGTTCATGGCGTAATCGGACGGCACGCCGTTGGTGATGTAAGTGTACTTGGCATCCTGGCCGCCGATCTCGAAGATCGTGTCCACCTCGGGGTCGAAGAAGACCGCCGCCGTGGCGTGGGCAATGATCTCGTTGATGACCCCTTCGGTCATGGCATGCAGTCCGGCGATCTGGCGTCCCGAACCGCAGACCCCCAGGCCGAGGATGGCGATGTCGGCGATCTCTACCCCCTGGTCCTGGATCTGGTCCGCGATGGCGGCGTAGCACTGCCGCGAGGCGCTCACCGGATCGCCGTTGGTGCGCAGGTAGACATCGGCGCACAAGGCGTTGTCCACCGTGCGCAGCAAAATGGCCTTGGTGGTGGTGGAACCCACGTCCAGCCCCAGAATGCATCCATCGCCGGCGGCGAGCCGGCCGCGGCCCAGGGTGCGGAAGGTGACCTGGCCGGCGGCATCGGCCAGGGGGGGCAGGCGCTGGAAGGAGACCGCCTCGGGTCGAAAAAGGGCCGCGACTCCAGGCCAGGGGGCGGTGGGATGGTCCAGGGCCCAGAGGGCCGTGCCCAGAGCCTCGAAGCAGACCGCCTCGTCGGGGACGATGAGGTCCTGGATGGCCCGGGTCAGGTAATACACCATCATGCGGTTGCGGGAGGTCCCCCCCACCAGCATGATGTCGCGCGGGGCGATGCGCTTGAGCAGTTCGAGGATCTTGTCGGCCATCATGCGGCACAGTCCGGCCGTGACTCGGGACTTGGGCACTCCCTTGTTGGTGGCGTGGGTGCAGTCGGACTTGCAGAAGACCGAACAGCGGCCGGAGACCCGGTAGGGAGATTCGTCGGCCGCCCAGCGGGCGGCCTCTTCCAGCGAGACGTTCATGCGGCGCAGTTGCTGGAGAAAAAACTCGCCCGTGCCCGAGGCGCACTTGTTGCCGGTGACCACATTGCCGATGCGGCCCTGGCGGTCCAGGACGTAGACCATGAAGGTTTCGCCGCCGGCCGAGACGATGGCCGGGCAGTTCCGGCCGGGCGGCCTGGCCCAGCGATAGGCCTCCTCCACCGCCTCGGGTTCCCCGATGGTGGTCAGGTTCACGAAGTGGCGGAACTTGCGGCCCGTGACCGCGATGCGCTCGAAGCCCTGGGGTCCAAGACTTTCGAGAACCGTGAGGAGGGTTTGGCGCGGGTTGCCCTCATGGGCGTGAATCCGGCGCTCCGTGATGCGGACCGGATCTTGGTCGGTGCGTTCGAGCCCCACGGCGGTCACCGTGGAGGCCCCCAGGCAGATACCCAAGGCTTTCATCGATCGTCTCTTCGGTCGGCACGGCATCGGACGCTGGCATGCGCGTCGGCCTCGCAAGGATGGTATTCTTGACTGCTCTTGAATTTTTTTTCAAGCTGATTCCTGAGAAAATCGGTGGCAGGGGCCGCCGGCCTTGAACCGTGGCGGCGTCGGTGCTATGGGCCTTGACTCATGAATCTGCCAGCCGTTGCGACCCGCTACGCCGCCATCGTCGACGACCCGCTTGCCTTTGCCGAGGCCAGCCGGCGTCCGCTGCCCCACTTTCTGTGGACCAACACCCTGCGCACCAGTCCCGGGGCCCTCGCGGACCGGCTGCGGGCCGACGGCTTCGAGCCGTCCCCGCTGCCCTGGAATCCAGAGGCCTTCCGCGTTCCGGCCCATCAGGCGGGGCTCGGACGCCACTGGACCTATCTGGCCGGCCATTTTCAGATCCAGGAGGCCAGTGCCATGATCCCGGTGCTGGCGCTGGGGCCCCGGCCGGACGAACGGGTGCTGGACCTTTGCGCCGCTCCGGGCAACAAGACCGTTCAATGCGCCGTGGCCATGCGCAACCGCGGCACGGTGGTGGGCAACGACCTGGTCTGCGGCCGGCTCAGCCCCCTGCGCCAGAGCGTGGACCGGCTGGGGCTCTTCAACGTCACCATTTCCTGCCACGACGGGGTCAATTTCCCGGGCCGCGGCGGTCTCTTCGACCGGGTCCTGGTGGATGCCCCCTGCTCGTGCGAAGGCACCGGCCGGCGACATGCCGACGTCAACCAGCGGCTGGCGGTCCCCTATGACCGCTTCCGGCGCAAACAGAGCCTGCTGCTGGCTCAGGCGGTGCGGCGCTGCCGGCCGGGGGGACGCATCGTCTACAGCACCTGCACCTATGCCCCGGAGGAAAACGAGGCCGTGGTGGACGAAACGCTGAAGCGCTTCGAGCATCGGGTGCGGCTGATCCCCTTCGATGCACCCGGTTTGAAGACCACCCCCGGGCTGACGGCCTGGCAGGGGCAGACCTTTGACGCCTCTCTGGCCCGGACCCGCCGCGTCTGGCCGCACCACAACGACTCGGGCGGTTTTTACATCGCCCTGTTCGAGCGTTTCGGAGACGATCCAGACCTGGAACCGGCTTTGCCCGTTGCTGAACGGCCCCGTGGGGCCCCGGTGGGTGCCCTGCAGCACCGTTCAGCCCGGCCCCAGGCCATTCTGGAACAGGTCACCGAGCGATTCGGGATCCCCTGCGGGGCCTTCGACGGGCTGGAAATGCTGGAAAACGGGGCGCAGGTGGCCTTTCTGGTGGTGGGCGGCCATAGGCCGCCCCATCTTCCCGAGCAGACCAGCGGACTGAAGTTCATGCACCTGCGGCCGCGCTTTCCCATCCTGACCACCGGGGCCGCGGCGGCCTTCGGTCCCCTGGCGACCCGCAACGTCATCGCCGTGACCGCCGGCCAGCGCGACGCCTACTTGCGCCGGGCCCCCTTCACGCCCGACACCCGTCAACTGGCCGACTGCCAGGGGACCGGCTATGTGCTCGTGCGCTACCACGACAGCGTGCTGGGGCTGGGATTTTTCGGCACCGATCAGGGGCAGGTGGCCAGCCTCTTTCCCAAGAGCATGGCATTGGGGAAAGAAGAAACTGAAAACGGGGAACTTGAAACGGGGTGAAGCGGATGGGGCCGGCCTTTTTTCCGGCCGGCCCCGCCGGGTCTACATGAGGCTGGCGTTGATCCACAAATGGGCCAGGATGCTGGCCGCGTAGCCCAGGGCGATGACGGGGGTCCATTTCAGATGGACCCCGAAGGTGTAGGTGCCCCGGGCCGTGCCCATGAGGGCCACCCCGGCGGCCGAGCCCACCGAGAGCAGACTGCCGCCCACCCCGGCGGTGAGGGTCACCAGGAGCCACTGGCCGTGGCTCATGGCCGGATCCATGGTCAGCACGGCGAACATCACCGGGATATTGTCCACGATGGCCGACAGGAGGCCCACCATGGTGTTGGCGATGGTCGGTCCCAGGTCGAGGTAGAAATAGTTGGAGATCTTGGCCAGGTAGCCCAGCTGGCTGAGCCCGCCCACGCAGAGAATGACCCCGTAGAAAAAGAGCAGGGTGTCCCACTCGGCCCGGGCGATGTTCTTCATCAGGTCGAAGTGCTGGGCCTGGGCCTGGCGGTCGGTGAAATCCTCGAGGACCTCCACCGCCCCGATCACGTTTCCCTGCTTGTCCTTGAGGGGCATGGCCGAAAAGGAGATGAGGCGGCCTTTTTCACCCATGTCCTTGAAAAAGCGGGTCGCATCGTAGGCATCCTCCACCAGGGGGCTCTTGCGGTAGTCGCCGTGGTAGTGGTGCTCGACCTCCTTGCTGGGCATGTAGTTGAGGATCAGATCGGCCAGGACGGGGCGCGCCTCCTTGTAGAAGGGGTACCAGTGCCGGTTGGTGCCGATGGCCTCGGCGGCCGGCACTCCGGTCATCTTCTCCATGGCCTTGTTCCAGTGGGTGATGATGTGGTTGGTGTCGATGGCGAAGGCCGCCGAGGGGATGGCGTCGATAACGTGGTCCAGGGTCTTCTTGCGCCGAATGATCCAGAACAGGGGGTACATGGACTCGCTGCCCCGGGCGCCCAGGATGTAGTCGTAGCGCTCCGAGCGGCCCTCGTGGCGCTTGATGTGATAGGAGAGGATCCCCAGGTACCCCAGGCCGAACATCATCCCGGCCGCCGGCGGCAGGTGCAGAAAGTTGTGAAAGCTCACCGCGGTGGAGATGGTGGCCAGAAACAGGGCGATGATCCCCCAGGCGCCGTATTTCAGGGTGGCCGACTCTTCCAGGTGTTTGGGCGGGGCGGTGCCCACCGCCAGGCTCATGGCCACGGCCGGCACCAGCCAGTTGATCACCGAGGGCATGAAAATTCGGAAAAATTCGTGGAATTCGACCTTCCCCTTCTGCCAGACCATCAGGGTGGTGATGTCCCCGAAGGGGGAAAAGGCCCCTCCGGCATTGGCGGCGATGACGATGTTGATGCAGGCCAGGGCCACGAATTTCTGGTTGTCGCCGCCCACGGCCATTACCACCGCGCCCATGAGCAGGGCCGTGGTGAGGTTGTCGGCCACCGGCGAGATGAAAAAGGCCAGCAGCCCGGTGATCCAGAAGATGCCGCGCAGGGAGAAGCCCCGCGACACCAGCCAGGCGCGCAGGGTCTGGAAGACGTTGCGCTCCTCCATTGCGTTGATGTAGGTCATGGCCGCCAGCAGGAACAGAAACAACTCGGCATACTCGAGCAGGTTTCCTTTGATGGCCTCATGGGCCGCGTGCAATTCGCCCATCCGGAGGTAGGCCACCGCGATCAACACCCAGATGATCCCCGCGGCCATGAGCACCGGTTTGCTCTTTCGCAGATGGATCTTGTTCTCCAGCGGCACCAGACCGTAAGCCGCCACGAAGACCAGCACGCCGATATACCCGTAGACGGTGGCGGTGAGGTCGGCCACCGTGATCCCGTGACCCTCGGCGGCCAGGGCGGCCGACGGCATCCACAGCAAGATCGCCAGGCCCAGTAAGATTCGCATGGTTGCATTCTCCAGTTCGCGGTCGGCCCGCCAGGTTCGGTGATGGACCCGTCCCGGTGCGCCTCGCGGCTCATCCGGGCCGGGAAAAAGGTTCCTTCCCTATCCCATTCCACCGAGGATGTCACGGGAAAAGATGAGACCCCGGAAGCCGTCTTCTGGAATCTGAAGCGCCTGAATTTGATTCTTTTTTTGTGTGCGAATCAGGTTCGGCGGGGCTTGCTCGGGGCGGCGGGGGCCTACCAGGAGTAGGGCAGCTTGCGCAGGATCGTGATAATCTTCTTGTCCACGCGGATGAACTCGCCGCGGATCAGCTCACTGAGAATCCGGCTCACCATCTCGCGCGAGGCCCCCACCATGTTGGCGATTTCCTGGTGGGTGAGCGGTTCGTTGATCACCAAAACATCCCCTTGGGCTTCGGCCATCTGGATCAGCAGCTGGGCGATGCGGCCGTAGACATCCATCAGGGCGAGGCTCTCGATCTTTTTGTCCGTTTCCCGAAGGCGCTTGATCAGCCCCTTCAAGAGGGTGAAGACCATGTCTGGATTGGCGCGCAGCACTCCTTTGATGTCCTCTTTGGAAAAGATCATCAGGTGGCACGGCTCGCGGGTGACGATGGTGGCCGAGCGCGGCTCGCCGTCAATGAGGGCCATTTCGCCGAAGTACTCCCCCGGTCCGGAGATGGAGAGAATGATTTCCCGACCGTTTTCGTCGGTGATCACCGTCTTGACCTTGCCGCTGAGAATCACATAGAGCGAATCGGTGATGTCCCCCTCGTTGAGCAGAATCGTGTTGCGCGGAAAGCGTTTGCGCATCCCGACGGCCGCCAGGCGATCGAGCTCCTCTTCGTCCAGGCAGGAAAAGATGGGAATCTGGTGGAGCAAAACGTGTTCCTGCATGCGTGACTCCTTCCGTCTGTTACCGGCCTGGGAGGCCGGCGCCGGCCCGAGTCCTCAGGAGGCCTCGTCCAGTAATGCGCGGGCCAGTTGCAGATCATAGGCCTGGCGCGGATCGAAGGTCTTGCCCTGGTAGATGTCGGCGGCTTTCTGGATCGAGGCCCAGGGGATCCATCCGTGGGCTTCCCACAGTTCGGGATCCGCCGCGTTCCAGAGGCGAAACCAGATGGTTCCCTGCTCCCGGCGGACATAGGTTCGCACCTGCTTGTTGCCGGGGTTCGGATAATAGTACAGACCGCGGGCGTCCTTCATCGAGATCGACACCTTTCCGTTGGAGGGGACGATGGCAGCGATTGCGGCGTGACGTTTCAAGCCGTGCGACGGAGTATAACACACACGGACCCGGATGCAACGGGCCCTGCCGCGGTGTCGGTGCCGTCCGACCGGTTGCGCGGCGCTTCAGCCAGGGCCGCCCGGCGACAGGCGCCGGAGCGTGTTGGGCAGCGGCTCCCAGACCCAGACCGACCCGCTGAGCAGGCTTTCGCAGGTGACGACGGCGCCTGGGGGCAGGCGCAGCGCCGGTCCGTCCAGGATGGGCGGCGGCAACCGGGTCAGTCCACCGCCGGAGCGGCAGCGGATCGCGGCGTGATGGCTGTGCCCGCGAAACAGGAGCCGGCCGGGAAAGCGCTTCAGAAACCCCAGGGCGCTCTCGTCATCCAGATCCCGGATCATGGCCGCTTTACCCAGGCGTTCAAGATCCGCCCGACTGTGGACGAAGAGCGCCGAAGGGGTTTCGATCATCAGGGGCAGACCGGCCAGCCACCTCCGGGCCTCCCGGGCGATGGCGCCGCCGGCGGCCACCAGGGCCTGGTCGTTGTTGCCGCAGACCGCCAGGACGGCATGGCGTTCAAGCAGGGCCACGCAGGCCGCGGCGGTCCAGGGCCGGTCCGAATCGCAGATGTCGCCCAGATGCAGGATAAATCGGCATCCGGCCTTGGTGAGCCGCTGCAGGCCCCCTTGGATGAGGCTCGGGACCCCGTGGCTGTCGGCCATCAGGCCCACCGCATGAGGGCTGAAATCCGGCAGTGCGCTAGACCACCATGAGGGCATCGGCGACCTTGGGGTGACCGTCCTGGAACAGAATCGGGTTGAGATCGATTTCCCGGATCTGGGGGCACTGGCGCGCCAACTGTCCCAGCCGTACCAGAATGTCCGCCAGGGCCAGCCGGTCGGCGGGCGGCAGACCGCGCCAGGGGCCCAGGACCTGGCGGCCGCGGATGGCGTCCAGAAGTTCCAGGGCGTCGGCCTGATCGAGGGGGGTCAGTCGCATGGCCCGGTCTCCGAGGGCTTCGGCGCTGATCCCGCCCAAACCGAAAAGCAGACAAGGCGGAAATCCAGCCGGACGGGTGACGCCGGCAATGACCTCGCGCCGCGCATCGAGCATTTCGCAGACCAGCAGGCGCGTGCCGGGGCGGCGGGCCTGGATCTCGCCGGCCGCGGCCAGGACCCGTTCCCGGTCCCAGAGCCCCAGGTGCACCAGGCCGGCTTCGGTCTTGTGGGCCATTTCAGGGCTGCGGCTGCATCCTTTAACCACCACCGGGAAGCCGATTTTTACGGCCGCCGCCGCGGCTTCTGCCGGAGTCTCGACCCGCGCTTCGCGTACCGTGGGGATGCCCCAGGCGGCCAGAATCCGCTTGGCATCGTACTCGTCGACGGGGCCGGCGATCGGGACCTGCCGCCCGAGGCCCTCCAACGGCGCTGCGGTCGCCTGGACGGGCAGGGGCCGGCGGCGTATTTGGGCCCAGTGCCACAGGGCGGCCATGGCCCGGGCGGCTTTTTCCGGGCCGTCGAAGGTGGGAATGGCATTGGCCTGAAAAGTGCAGACCGCCTGGTCCTCGCGGCCGAAAAAAGAGGATATCAGCAGTGGTTTGCCGTATCGGGACGGCATGGTGACCAGCTTGTCAAGGGGCACCGTGAGCATCCGGCGGAAGGTTTCCAGATCGGCGCCGAAAAATTTCTGGAAGATCGGAAACGTCAATTCGGCCCAGCCGGTATCCATGATGCCGTGAATCAGCAGCCCGTCGATCTCGTCGGCCGCCAGGAGGATCTCGGGCAGGGTCTGGGCAAGGCGGGTCATGTCGGTATGGAAGGTCAGATCCACCGGGTTGCGTACGCTGGCGTGCCCGGGCATCTGGGACTGCAGCCGGTCCTGCAGGGCAGGGCTCAGCTCGGGCACCTGGAGCCCTTCGGCATCCAGCCGCGAGGCCATGGCCGTGCCCGGGCCGCCCGAGTTGGTGAGCACCGCGATGTGCCGCCCTTTGAGGGCCGGTTGGGTCGCCAGGGCGTGTCCGATCTGGTAGAGAGCCTCGATGCTCTCCGCGCGGATGATGCCGGCCTGGGCCAAAAGCCCCTCGTAGAGGTTGTCCGGTCCGGCCAGGGAACCGGTATGGCTGGCGCCGCTGCGGGCTCCGGCGGCCGTGCCCCCCACGTACTGGGCCACGATGGGGGTGTGCCGGCTGATGCGGCGGGCGGCCTCCAGGAAAGGCGCCGGACGGCGGATTCCCTCGATGTACAGGGCGATGGCCCGGGTGTGGGGATCGGCGCCCAGATGCTCCAGGGCGTCCACCAGATCGATGGTGGTCTCGTTGCCCACCGAAAAGGCCTGGTTGAGGCCGATGCCGCGGGCGTGCAGGTATCCCAGGGTCTGGGTGATGTAGGTTCCGCTTTGGCTGATGAGCGACAAGCCGCCGGGCGGGGCCAGGACCGGGGCCGCCGTCAGGTTCAGCGGCAGGCGGGTATTGATCGCCCCCATGCAGTTGGGCCCCAGGAAGCGGATCCCGTAATGGTCGGCGATCGCCCCCAGACGGGCTTCCAGGTCCGCGCCTTCGGCCCCCGTCTCCCTGAATCCGGCGCTGACGATCACCCCCCTGCGCGTGCCCAGTTTCCCGAAAGATTCCATCATCTCCGGCACGAGCCGCGTCGGGACCACCAGCATGAAGATCTCCGGGGGCTCGGGAAGGTCTGCGATGCGGGCATGGCAGGGGAGCCCAAAAATCTCCCGCTCCCGGGGATGAACGCACAGCACCTTGCCCGGATACCCGCTGTAACGCAGGTTGAGCAGCTGCATGGTGCCCATGTTGGCCGGATTGCCGCTGGCGCCGACGAAGCCGATGCTGGCCGGTGCGGCGATGCTCTGAAGCGGGTTGGATGATGGCATGGCCTGCTTTCCCGGATCCACACGGCGGAAGGTCCGGCCGTGGCCAAGGGGTTCCTGGAGGGCGGCTTTTCCCCTGGTGCCGGGGCGGCCGCGGTAAGCGTCCGGGCACGGTACCACAAGGTTTTAGTGGATGCCAAGGGTTTTGCGTGCCCCCGGCGAGATCGGCACGAACCGGAGGGGAAAAAAGAGATTTTTCGCAGCCGGTCAAGGCCGTGGAATCCGCCTTGACTTTCCTTCTGCCCTTCGCTACGGAAGAAACTGCGCCTGGATGGCAAGGTTTCCGCCCCTGCCAGCGCAAGCCATTCCCAACGGACCGTACCGTTAGACCGGAACATTCGCTCTGGCCACCTTCCTTTTTGCCATGAGTCGATGGTTGTTGCAGCCCCGATCCCAGCGCCGCCCCCGTGGGCCCGCCGCCGGCTGCCGACTCGCGCGAAGGCAGGCCTCAGGACCTTGACGACGGTACAGATCGATCCGCACCGACACTGCTAGACGACAACCGCTGCCGCTCGGCAAGGAAGATGGCCGGGTGTATCGCCCGTTTGACGATGAGGCCCAGGGAGGAAGGGATGACCGACAACTTTTTGCACAATCTGCGCAATCAAGGAAACAAACGCTTCGACCGGAACCGCGGCAAGTCCTTTGACGGTCAATTTCGGCCCAATGACCGTTTCGCCGGACGGGACCGCAAGGGCGCCCCCCAGCGCAAGCCGGCCGACGCCGACCAGCTGCAGTCCATCAAGCGTCTGCTTGAAGGGTTGCTCGAACAGCAGCGGCGTCTGGTGGAGCTTGGTGAACGCACGGCGGGGGCCACCGAACGGCTGGCCGAAGCGCTCGAAGGCCTCGCCCGAGGGATCCATCCGGCCGGCAGCCTGTCGGCGGCGGCCAGTGACCGCCCGGCGCCGGCCGCCCCCGAACCGGATCCGCCCCCCGGGCCGGCGGCGCCGGACAGCGCCGCCCTCGCCGCCGGCGAGGGCGGCGATCACACCCCGGAAGAGACCGCGGAGGCCGATCCGCGCCAGACGGCCGCCGAACTGATCCTGACCCAGCGGGCCCGGGGACAGGAATTTGAGCAGATCGCCCAGTTGCTCAACCAACAGGAGATTCCCACGCTTTCAGGCAAGGGACGGTGGCGTGCCCAATCCGCCAGTCGACTCTACAACACCCTGGTGGCCGCCGATACCGGCCAGCCCTCAGACTAACTCCCGTCTTGCGTTGTCGCGGCAAATGGTATAAGATACGGCGCTGCCAAGAGAAGCGGTGTGATTTGGCGATGCAGGACCATTATTCGTTGCCCCGATGTACGTCAATCCGGGCTCTTTGAAAAGCCGAGGTCTTCGCAGCGTATGATGGTATGCCTGCCAAGGGCACTAGGACCACCATGAAAGGAGTGTAGTCAGATGGCCAATGGGATTGTGAAATGGTTCAGTGACAAGAAAGGGTATGGGTTCATCGAACAGGAAGATGGCAAGGGGGACATCTTCGTTCACTACAGTGCCATCAACGGTAGCGGCTTCAAGACGCTTGCCGAAGGAGACCGCGTGAGTTTCGACATCGTCGATGGAGAGCGCGGTCCGGCGGCCCGCAATGTCCAGAAGCTCTAATCGCCGCTAAGGTAGCGCCGTCCAGTATTGAAAGCCCTCCGGCGGGTCCAGCCGGGGGGCTCTTTTTTGCCGCATCGCGGAACAGGGTTTCCATGGCCGCGGGTCCTGTCCGGGGCGCCGGGCGCCGGTGGCCGCACCAGGAAAAAGGAGGCCAGTCATGAAAGGCGGAGCAGGGGGCTGGATTGTCAACCTGATCAGTTTCATTCTGCTGGCACTGCTGGCCCTGACGGGCGTTGCGGCATGGCTTTTGCCGCACGGCGGGGGAGCGGCGCTTCAGGGAGGGCGCCGCCTGCTACACGCCGCGCACCGCACCGGGGCGCTTTTATTCCTGGTGGCCATCGGTGTCCATATCTGGTGGCACCGGGGGACCATTCTGCTGAATCTGAGAAAATACGGCATCCTCCAGCGATGAGCGATGCCCAACCCCACACCGAGCGAGTCTGCCGATGAAAGATGAATCTTCCGAGAGAATCGATTTTTCCCTGGATACCCAGAACCTCTATCGAGAGGAAAGCTTCACCGACTTGCGTTCGGGGGCCGTGCGGCGGCTGGTGCCGGTGCATGCCGATGGAAGCCCGGATCCTGGCCGCACGCCGATTTTCATCGGCACCGCCCAGATTCTGACCCCCGACGGCGCCCTGCCGATTCAGGCGGCCCTGCAAGCCGACAACCTCAAGGGGGCCCTGGCGGCCTACCCCTACACGATGCAGGCGGCGCTGCAGCAAACCCTCGCCGAACTGGAAGCGATGCAGCAAAACACCTCCCGGCCGTCCCAGGAGGATTCCCGGATCGTGATTCCCGGGCGCGACTTCTGATCGAGGCGGCAAAAAAAAACTTGCGTGGACGCTTCGATTGTGGCACGACTTTAGTGCCCTGGTGTTCGATCCGTCGCCTTTCCATCCACGACACTCCTTAAGTGACAGGGACTTGCGCTTTGGCACGCCGACTCAGACCCCGATGGTGGCCTGTCCGGTGGCTGTCGCCGGCTCCCCTGGCGGCGGCCGTCCTCTGCGCCGTCCTGGCCCTTTGGGCCGGCATCCCGGGGGGCGCCCAGGTGGCGGCGGGCGAGGCCTGGGGGGGCAGCCTCGTCCAGGCCGTTGCCGAACCCCAGTCCCGGGGGTCCCCCGCGGTCCCCGAGGACGGTGCCGGCCGCTGCCGCTCTTTTTGCGACGGCCTGCTGACCGGGCTGGTCCTCAGCCTGGCGAGCTACAACCTGGTGCTCTTCGTTTTCATCCGCGATCGAACCCATCTGCTGTTCGCTCTCTACGGTATCCTCGCCGCCCTCTACGCCCTGAGTGTCCAGGAGTACCTGAGTGAACTGATCTGGCCGTCCTGGCCCCGCTGGGACAGTATTTTTTCCTGGATTCTGGTCATGGTGACCGTCCAAGTTTTTGTCCGTTTTACCCAGCGTTTTCTCAATACCGCCGAAACCATTCCCGGCGGGCACCGCTGGCTCAACCTGCTGATGGGCCTGCTGGTGGTCGGCCCCTTCCTGGGGGCGCCGGTCGTCGGATTGGACTGGCGGCGGGAAGGATTCCTGTGGAACACCTCCCTGGCCCTGATCGTTTTCGTATCGGTGATCGTCCTGGCCCGGATCTGCCAGCATCGCGGCTATGCCCCGGCCCGGGCCTATCTGGCGGGGAACACCTTTTTCTGCGTGGGGGGCTTTTGCTACGGCTTGAGCGTTCTGGACCTGGTTCCCGGAAGGATCTGGCTTCGTGACCTGGCCCAGGTGGGGATCGCCTTTCAGGTAGGGTTCTTCTCTTTGGGCATCGCGGACCGCGTCGCCCGGCTGCGGCGCCGCCTGGCGCGTCAGGAGATCGAAAAGGCCCGTTTCGAACAGGAACTGGTGGCCGCCCAGAATCGCGAGCTAGAGCTGCGGGTGGCCCGTCGCACCGCCGAGCTGCAGCGCAAGCAGGAAGAAACCGAGCGCCTTCTGTACAATATCTTGCCCCGGGAAGTGGCCCGGGAGCTTCGGCGCTACGGGCAGACAACCCCCTGCCGTCATGATGAAGTGAGCATCCTGTTCGGCGACTTCGTGGGGTTCACGGTTACCGTGGGCACCATCCCCCCCCAGAAGCTGGTGGGCGAATTAAACGCCATTTTCGGGGCCTTCGACGACATCGTCGAACACCACGGCCTGGAAAAGATCAAAACCATTGGGGATGCCTATCAGGCCGTCGCCGGACTGCCCCAGGCCCGTTCGGATCATGCCGGGGCCTGCGTGCGCGCCGCCCTGGAAATGGCCGCCTTTGTCGAGGTCCGCAACCAGGCTTCGGCCATCAAGTGGCGCATCCGCCTGGGCATCCACTCGGGCACGGTGGTGGCCGGTGTGGTGGGAAAGCGCAAATTCGCCTATGATATCTGGGGCGACGCGGTCAATATCGCCGCCCGCATGGAGGCGGCCGCCCACGCGGGGCGCGTCAACCTTTCGGCCTACACCTACGATCTGGTGAGGGAGCATTTTGAGTGTGAATACCGCGGAAAGATCGAGGTCAAGGGAAAGGGCCGCATCGACATGTATCACGTGATTGGGGAATATGGATCCGGACGCCCGAAGGCTCCAGGCCTCGCGGGCCCGGGGGGGGGATCCGGCCGCCTGCCAGGAACGCAGCCAGCCGTGACCAGGGAGGGGGACACATGAAGGCCCAGGACCATATTCAACTGGAAGAGACCTTCGGGGCGCACAATTACAAGCCCCTGGACGTGGTGCTGACCTGCGGTCGGGGCGTCTGGGTTTGGGACGTGGACGGCCGTCGCTATCTGGATTGCCTCTCGGCCTACTCCGCCGTCAACCAGGGCCACTGCCATCCACGGATTCTCAAGGCCCTCACCGATCAGGCCGCACGGCTCACCCTGACCTCGCGGGCTTTTCGCAACGATCAGCTGGGACTGTTTTATCGGGAATTGTGTGACTTGACCCATTCCCACAAGGTGCTGCCCATGAACAGCGGCGCCGAGGCGGTGGAGACCTGCATCAAGGCGGTGCGCAAGTGGGGCTATCAGGTCAAGGGGGTGCCCCTGGACCGGGCCGAGATCATCGTCTGCGCCGATAATTTCCACGGGCGTACCATTGCCATTGTCGGATTCAGTACCGATCCGACGGCGCGGGAAGGCTTCGGTCCCTTTCCTCCAGGGTTCAGGACCATCCCCTTCGGCGATGCCGAGGCCCTGGCCGCGGCCATCACCCCCCACACCGTGGCCTTTCTGGTGGAGCCGATCCAGGGTGAAGCCGGCGTCAAGATCCCGCCGCCGGGATACCTGAAATCCGTGCGCGAAATCTGCACCGCCCACAATGTGGTCCTGATCCTGGACGAGATCCAGACCGGTCTGGGCCGCACGGGAAAACTGCTGGCCGAGGCGCACGAGGGCCTAGAGGCCGATCTGACCCTGGTGGGCAAGGCCCTGTCGGGCGGTTTCTACCCGGTTTCGGCGGTTCTGTCCAACAGCGAAGTGCTCGGGGTGCTGCGTCCCGGGGAGCACGGCAGCACATTCGGCGGCAATCCCCTGGCCTGCGCCGTGGCCCGCGCGGCCCTGCGAGTCCTCGTGGAAGAGGGGATGATCGAGAATGCCGCCGTCATGGGGAACCGGTTTCTACAGGGGCTGGAAGGGATACGCCATCCCCTGATCAAGGAAGTGCGGGGCAGGGGCCTGATGATCGGGATGGAGTTGTTGCCCGCAGCCGGCGGGGCGCGCACCTACTGCGAACGGCTCCGCATGCGCGGACTGCTGTGCAAGGATACCCACCGGGATACCATCCGGCTGGCCCCGCCCCTGGTCATCACCGCAAGCGAGGTGGACTGGGCCCTGGAACAAATCGCGGGCGTCCTGGCCGGCTGACCTCGCTCTGGCGGCCAGCGCCCGCGGGGGCGCAGGTCTTGCCGCGATGCCCGGACATGCGCTCCATCGAGGGCCGCTAGCGGGCGATCAATTCCCCCAGCCCCGTGATGCGCGGGTTGATCTGCTCGGGATCACCGCTGTAGGTCACGGTCCCCAATCCGCTGATGACGGCGTCCAGGCGCTGGTCGGCATGCACGGCGGCGCTGCCGGCCCCCTCCAGCGCCACCACCACCGTTTGCGCCCGCAGCTGTTCGGCCCGCAGTTCGCTGGCGCCCATGAGGGCGGCTTCAAAGCGCTCGCATTGCCCGGAGAGGCGGGCATTGCCGGTGCCATCCAGTTTCAGCGCGAACCGGTCCCCATGGATCCCGTCGGCTTCCACGTCGACGGTTCCCCCGGATTCCAGGCCGGTCAGCCGGGGTACATCGATTTCCAGGCGCAAGTCGGTCTTGAGGCACAGGGAACGGTCGCTGTCCACCGTCAGCTTCCCGTCATGCACCTCGGTGCGGATGTGGGGCAGAATGTTGTCGTCGCCGCGGAGCCTGACGCGCTGCGCCGGGCCGACCTTCACCCGCACCTGGTAGACCCCGCTGACGGCCAGGTGGGAAAAAGGCTGGAGGGCGCGGGCTTCTTCCCGCACCACGCCGCTGCCCTCGACGCAATCCGGGCGGCCGGCGAAGGACTTTTGCGGCGGCAGGCCGGTCGCCAGCAGGGCCAGCAGTGCGATCCAAAGCAGTGCGATCCAAAGAATCGATGTCCTGCGCATGGGAATCCCTCCCGAAAATGGGCGGACTAGTTCATCGCGGAAAAGGGCTTGTTGAGATTGTTCTTGATGAGGTCTCCCTCTCCGGGCGCGCCATAGATGCGGCTGTAGGCGGTCCGCACCTCGCCGCTGACCGTATCGATGACAAAGGCGCCGACCCCGCCGCCCTGGGGCCCCAGGGCCCCGGACCAGGCGCTGAGTTGATAGCGGCCGGAGTTCAGGGGCGGGGTGTTGTCCACCCCGCCGGTCAGCATCAGAAACCCGATGACCACCAGCATGCCCAGCAAGAAGAAACGCAATCGCTCGCGCCAAACCGCTCTGCCGTCCATGGAGACCTCCTTTGGGCTTGTTTCCAGCGCCTGGCTGGCGGACAAAGAAATCCCCTTCTCCAACAGGATCGGGCGTGGAAAAGGGGATGGGGCCTGTCGCCGGGCCGCGGCGGGCTTGGACTTGCCGCGCCGCGGGGGCGCGTCAACTCTTGCCGGACTTGGCGCCGCTGAAGTCGTCGACCGCCGCGCCCATTCCCTCGACCTCGATGACCGGGTCACTGGAGACCACCTGTTCTCCGAGCATGTTGCCGATGTCCGACACGTTCAGAACCATCTTGACAAAGGCGTCGCCCTGTTCATCCCAGCCGTATTCGATCACCTCGGCCATGTACATGGTGGCCAGCACCTTGGTCTTGACCACGTCCGACTTGAGCATGTAGTTCTCCACCGTGGTCTGGCTCTCCAGGGTAAAGCCGACGATGTGCTTCACCAACTGCTGATAGGCGTCCAGTTCGGCGGCCCGCATGGCTTTCAACGGTCCGGCGCTGCCGGGCGTGCTGGTGGCGAAGGCCACCCGCCGGAAGGTCTTGCCCTGCAGATCGATGGTATCGCCGTCGATGTTGGTGATGCTGCTGAGGGACGCCGAGGCCGTGACCTTGGCAATGTCCCGGTCCGGATCATAGACCACCTCTTCAAACCTGATCCCGCTGATGGTGGCCGATGTCTTGGATTCGGTGGAACCGACGAAGCTGGCCGCCACAAGGTCCTGAACCTCTTCGGCGGCGCGCAGCTTCAGGCCGTACATGGATTCGACCAGGGCTCTCTCGGCCAGCACCTTGGCGGCCCGGATGCTCATGATCTTCTTGTTGCCGGCCCAGCTCACACCTGCCAGGATCATCGTGGCGGCGACCATCGCGGCCAAAAGTCGAACCATCCGTTCGCGCTTCATCGCAACACCTCTCGGGGAACCGCTTTCGGCGTCGTCCGGCAGGGCGGAAGCCGCCGTGGTTCCTGTTACCATTCATCGTCACTGAGCATCCGGCCCACCATGCCCTTTTTGCGCGAGGAGACCGGGGCGCTGGTCTTGGGCGCCGGAGCGGCGCTGCTGACCGCGGCCTTGGCGGCTGCGGGGCGGGGCGCCGGCGCCGAGGTCGCTACGGCGGGTGCCGGTGCGGAGGAGGTCGGAGCGGGGGCCGCGACGCTCGGGGCCGGCGGTTGGGCGACGACCACCGCCGGGGCGCTGACGGTGCGACCCGAGGGAAGCGCTTCGGCGAAATCGGTTCCCTGCGGATAGAGGCGGGCCAACTGGTAGCGGCGGCCCAGGGCGGACTGGTCGGTGGGCACGTTGACGTAAAGCTGCATGAAGGTGTCCAGATCCACGGCGCCGCTGGCCGGATTGAAGTTGGGCCTCTTTTGCTGCAGGGCGGCCACGGTGGCGGCATCCAGGGTCCCGGTGAGGGGCACTTCGAACCCGTGCAGATAAAGAAGCTCCTGGCACTTGAGAATCTGTTCGGGCGGGCTCATCTGGAAGAAGCTGCGGTTCAGGTGGCCGACGACCATGTCGTCGGGGGTCGTGTCGTCCCCCAGCAGCCGCCAGTACGGCAGCACCAGGTACTTGCCCACCATCTGGATCATGCTGACCTGGACCAGGAGGCGCACCACGTTGTGGCGTCCCTGCACCTTCTTCACCGAGCCCTTGCGGCCGAAGGTCGGCCCGAAGAGGGTGATGCCGAATTCTTCGTTGGCCATGGCCTTGTTGACCACCATGGAGTTGGTGGTGGTCATCTTCTTGATGGCCGCCAGCGTACGGAAATCCTTGAGGTTGAAATCCAGAGTGATGCGGGCCTTGCCCTGTTTGCTGTCCGATCCGTATTCGATCCCGACGGTTCGCGAGGGCAGCCAGCCCGGCAGACCGGTGAAATCGGCCTCGGCGCCCACGTCCGTTCCCTGGCCGCGGGTTTCCAGGCCGCGGTCGAATTCGGTGATACCGCCGGTCACCACCACGTCCGGGATGAGCTTCTCTTCGAAATTCGAGTATCCCGTGACCATCTGGTTCTGGATGAAGGCCGGATCGTATTCGATGAACTGAACATTGCCGCCGATGGCGTTCAGGGTGCTCTTCATGATCTCGGTGATATCGCGCTGAATCTCTCCGCCGGTGGTGGCCGATGTGCCGGTGTCGTCACCGATCCCCTGGCTTTGAATCTTGACGATGCCCGTATCATAGATTTCGGTCATCATGCCGAGCCGGTCCAGGGCCGCCGTGTAGGAGGTCACCTTCACCTCGGGGGCGGTTTCCTCCAGTTGGACGTCCACCTTGGCCGGATCTCCGGCACAACCGGCCAGGATCAATGCCGCGCCGATCAGGAGGGTCAGAAGTCCTAAACCACCGGGAAAGAATCTGGGCTTCGCGTTGTTTTTCATCTTGGCACGCATCCTTCGGTCGCGGGTTGCCATTGAGGTGCCGGGTCCGCGCTCTGTGCGGGGACCTGGGGCCGCCGGCGGCGCGGCTAGTCGGCCACGATGGTCTTGGGCCCCTTGGATTCGTCGATGATGATGATGTCGCCCTTGATGTTGGAGCCCGGGCCCATCACGACGCTGTTCATGTTGGCGCCGCCGCTGGCACCGGCCACCTGGCCATCCTTGTTGGAGCGGACCTTGGCCTGGCTCTTGGCGTTCATTTTGATGAATTTGATGTTGCGATCCTTGCTGCCCAGTTCATCGTAACCGGAAACGGCGTCGTCGGTCTGTTTGGAGATCCCGTCGTCCAGGTCGTCGGCCACTGCCGCCGAGGTGACGATCAAGGCGGCGCCCAGCAGGGGAAGGACCCATTTCAAACATTTGGTAACCATCGGTAAAACCTCCTGACGCCAGGCGGTTTCAGGGGGCCGGCCCGGGATTGGGCCGGCCCCCGCACAGGACGGAGAACGGTTTTGAGCTGGACTATTTGATGACCACCGAGCCCATGTTGGCTTCGTTGCCCACGCCGGCGGCCACGTTGGCGCTGCCCTTGACGTTGGACTGGTTGATGACCGCCCCCTTGACGTTGCTCCCCTTGACCTGAACGGCGCCCATGTTGGCGGTGTTGCCCACGCCGGTGGCCACGTTGGCGCTGCCGGCCACGTCGGACTTGTTGATCACGGCGCCCTTGACATTGGACCCCTGGATCTGGGTGGCGCCCATGTTGGCGGTGTTGCCCACACCGGCGGCCACGTTGGCGCTGCCCTTGACGTCAGACTGATTGACCACCACCCCCTGGACGTTGGACCTCTGGATCTGGGTGGCGCCCATGTTGGCGGTGTTGCCCACGCCGGTGGCCACGTTGGCGCTGCCCTTGACGTTGGACTGGTTGATGACCGCCCCCTTGACGTTGGATCCCTGGATCTGGGTGGCGCCCATGTTGGCGGTGTTGGCCACGCCGGCGGCCACGTTGGCGCTGCCGGCCACGTTGGATTGGTTGATCACTGCGCCCTGGACGTTGGAACGCTGGATTTCGGTGGAGCCCATGTTGGCGGTGTTGCCCACGCCGGCGGCCACGTTGGCGCTGCCCTTGACGTTGGACTGGTTGATGACGGCTCCCTTGACGTTGGACTGGCCAATCTCGGTGGCCCCCATGTTGGCGTTGTTGCCCACGCCGGCGGCGACGTTGGCGCTGCCGGCGACATCCGACTTGTTGACCACGGCCCCCTGAACGTTGCTCTGGGCCATGGCCAGGCCGGTGAATGCGAAGACGATGGCGATGGTGATGACGGCGATCTTTTTCATGGTCTCCCTCCCTTTGGTCCCTTGGGTTTGGCGGTGCCGATCCCGTGTGGTCGGCGGTCTGATTCCGTAATATTAGGCTTTTTTGGCCGAAAACACAATAGCGATTGGGGTCTTTCAGGGCCGTGTGATGCACTGTCGAGATCCGGATCCCAGGTGCCCGGTAGCGCCTGATGTTGAGCGTATGATGCCAGGGACCGGGGTCAATGGCAGTGATGCGCACGACAACCGGCCTGTGAACTAATGCCGCTCTCATCTTTTGCTTGACCCGGCGTGGATTTTGCCGGAAAGAAGCGGTCTCAGTTCGGCCGTGACGCGCCCCGTTCAAGGGCCCCCAAGCATCAATGGAGAGCCACACGCCATGCGGGCAGAAATCTTATCCACCGGAGACGAGGTGCGCACCGGTGCCGTGGTGGACAGCAATGCGGCCCACATCGCCGCCGCCCTGGAAGGGGTGGGACTGACCGTGATCCGGCACACCTGCGTGGGCGACCGGGTCGACACCATCGGCGAGGTGCTCCGGGAGATTGCTGCCCGGGCCGATGTGGCCGTGGTCACCGGCGGACTGGGGCCCACCGGGGACGATGTCACCGCCGCGGCCGCGGCTCGGGCCGCCGGCGTCGAACTGGCGCCGGACCCTGCGGCCATGGCGGTGGTGGAGCGTTTTTTCGCCCGCCGCGCCAGGTCGGTAAGCGACACCAATCGCAAGCAGGGCTTTCTGCCCCGGGGGGCCGTCTGCCTGGACAACCCGGTGGGTACGGCCCCGGGGTTTGTCTTGAGCCTGGGCCGCTGCCGCTTCTTTTTTCTGCCCGGGGTGCCACGGGAAATGCGCCGCATGCTGGCTGAGGCGGTCCTGCCGCGGATAACCGGTGATACCGCCGTCGGTGGCCAGATCCGGCGGGTGCGGGTGCTGACCACCTTCGGGATGCCCGAATCCACCGTAGACGATCGGCTGGCAGGATTCGCGGCGCATTTTGCCGACATATCGCTGGGCTTGCGGGCCCACTTTCCCGAAATCCATGTGCGGCTCTACCTGGCCGGCACCTCGGCTACGGACCTGGACCGACGCGAAGCGGCGGCCGCGGCCTGGGTGGCGGACCGGCTGGGAGCGGCGGTGGTTTCGGCCCGGGGGCTGTCTTTGGCCCAGGTGGTGGGTGCCGAACTGATCGGCCGCCAGGCCACTCTGGCCTTGGCCGAAAGCTGCACCGGTGGACTGGTGGGGTCCTGGATCACCGACGTGGCCGGCAGCAGCGCCTATTTCCATTTCGGAGCCGTAACCTATACCAACGCCGCCAAACAATCGATCCTGGGGGTCGATCCGGACACGTTGCGCCGCCGGGGCGCCGTTGATCCCCAGACCGCCCTGGAGATGGCCGTGGGAGCGCGCCGACTGGCCGGGACCACCTATGGGCTGGCCACCAGCGGGATCGCCGGGCCGGGCGGGGGCAGCGCGGCCAAACCGGTGGGCAGCCTCTGCATCGGGGTGGCCGGTCCCGACAGCGCCCGGGGGGTCGGCTACCGGCTGGTCTTCGATGATCGCCTGGCCCATAAACGGGCCTTTGCCGCCACTGCCCTGAACCTGCTGCGGATCGTGCTGCAAGACGGCCTTCGTCCGGATCTGGCCGCCCGGGCCATGCCCCTGTGGGCCCGCCGCCTGGGCACCGAGGACCTGGCCGGCGGGGACGGGGCATGATCGCAGCCCCCGGTTCGCCGCCCGGCGGATGGGCCCTTCACTGCGGCTGGCTCATCGACGGCAGCGGCAGGGCTCCCCAGGCCCGGATGGTGCTGGCCATCGAGGCGGGTCGAATCCGTGCCATCCGGCCGGCGGACGGCCATGATGGTCCCGCCCCCGGGCTGGACCGGCGCGGCTTCACCGTCATCCCGCCTCTGGTGGATGCCCACGTGCATCTGTCGCTTTCCGGACGCTGCGACGCGGCCCTGCGCAGGGAACAGCTGGCGACCGACCGTCAAAAAACCTTCGACGAGATGGCACTGCGCACGGGACGTCATTTTCGCCGCGGCGTCCTGGCGGTGCGCGACGGGGGCGACAGCCGGGGATGGGTTGCCGATCTGGCCCGCCGCCAGGCCCAGCGGCTTCTTCCCGGGTTTTCCCTGCGCACCTGCGGCCGGGCCTGGCACCAGGCCGGGCGCTACGGGCGCACCTTCGGCCGCCCGCCGGAGCCTGGCCAGACGCTGGCCCAGGCCCTGGAGGCCGATGGGGCGCCTGTTGATCATGTCAAGATCATCCACTCGGGAATCAATCACCTGACCCGTTTCGGCGTGCCGAGCCGGTCGCAGTTCGACCCCCAAGAATTGCGCCGGGCCGTGGCCGTGGCTCATGGCCGGGGCCTTCCGGTCATGGTGCATGCCAACGGTTCTGTGCCCGTGGCCGAGGCCCTGGCAGCTGGCTGCGACAGCCTCGAACACGGGTTTTTTATGGGCCAGGCCAACCTGGAGACCATGGCGGCCCGGGGGATCGTCTGGGTGCCCACTTGCGGTACCATGGCCGGCTATGCCCGCTGCCTGGACCCTTCGAGCCTCGATGCCCGGGGGGCCCGCCGCCACCTGGACCACCAGCTTGAGCAGATGGCCCGGGCCAGGGCCATGGGGGTGCCGCTGGCCCTGGGGACCGACGCGGGCAGTCCCGGAGTGCGCCACGGCCGGGGGATGATCGTGGAGATGGCGCTGATGGGCGCCGCCGGGTACCCCCCCGCCGAAACGATCCGCTGCGCGGCGGTCAACGGGGCCCGGCTTCTCGGGTTGGCCCGCGGCGGCGAGCTGCGGCCGGGGGCGCCGGCGGATTTTGTTCTCGTTCCGGGAACGCCGGCCGATCTGCCCGCCAGCCTGGAACGCACCGCGGCCGTGGTGGTGGCCGGGGCGGTGGTCTGGGAAAGGGCCTCCACGGCGCCGTGACGGGCACGGGTCACTCTCCCTTTTAAGGCGCGATCAGGCCCCTTCCTGCTCCCGCGGCCCGCGCAGGGCCGCCAGGCGCTGGCGCAGCCGCCCCAGCAGCGGCGAGAGCATGCGCCGGTGGGGTTTGCGGTAGATGCGAAAGATTTCGTCCAGGGACATGTGCGGATCGTGCATGGGGTTGCGCTGATAGGCCCGCAGGGCGTCCAGACGGGTGATGATCGTCTTTTCCACCTCTTCGCGCAGGATGGCCTTCAGATCGATGATCTGCTGCTTGTCGGCCTGCGAGGAGACGCTGCCCTGGTACTTGGCGATCTTGTAGCGGATGCGTTGGCCGATCAGATCCAGCAGGATCTTTTCATAGTCCGCCCCGAGCCAGACCACTTCGGGGACCAGGTCGCCGAAGTGGTTGACCCCCAGGATATCCTTGCCCTGGCTCCAGTACCCCAGAAGAAACTCCAGCTCCAGGTCCTTGTAGTTTTGCAGCGGCATGTACATGCGCCGCAGGTACTGGAGCACCTTTTCGGTCTTTTTCTTGTGCCCGCCGATGAGCACCGAACCACCCACCTCACCGGTTTTGACCCCCTTGGTCCAGGGGGCGCCGGTGATGCCGAAATCATGGTAGACCGGGATGTGCAGCAGGGCCGAGAGGGTGTTGATGGCCAGGGCGTAGCCCGCCGAGGGGCCGCCCACGTTGTAGGAGGCCGACAGCAACTGGTGGTGGATGGTGTAGTTGCCCAGAAATTCCCCCAGCAGCTTGGCCACGCTGGTCTTGGGGGCCAGTTGCTGCAGGTAGTTCTTGACCATGGTCAACGCTTCCTGGGCGGACTGCTGGGTCATCTTGACGGCCATCTCCATCTCGGCCGCCGCCGGGGCCGATGAGGAGACCGCACCGGTGACCAGCACCTTCTCGGGTCCCAGGCTGTAGGTCAGGCTGGTGGCGATGGGCAAGAGCACTCCGGTGACGTCGTTGGCCCCCACCCCGATGATGAAGCCGATCTGGGGCTCCTGGCTCAGTTCGGCTTCCAGGAATTCGTCCAGCTGGACCTTGCCTTTCTTGATGGGGCTGCCGGAGATCTCGTGGCGCGCCGAGTGCAGGTGGGACGCCGTCAGAGGGTATTCTTCGGTCCGGTCCACCCCCGCGATCAGGGCCATGACCGCCGCGGCGTGCTCGAGCAGGAGGCCGGCGTCGCCCTTGATGGCCCCCTTGAGGCTCTGGGGGGCGCCGGCGGCCTCGAGGACCCCGCTGAGGGTCTTGAAGTTGAACTTGACGAAGTTTTCCAGGCCGGCCGGTCCCTTGGGGAAAAGCGCCTTGAAGCGCTGGATGACTTCGTACTCGGTGCTGCGCAGGGCGCGGGCCTTTTCCACGAAGGCGGCGTAATCGGCGGGGGTGTGGCAGATCCCCTTGGCCGCCTCGATGATGGCGGCCGGTGCGAGCCCCTCCTGGAGGGGAACCCCTTCCAGGGCCTTGGTTACGATTTCGGCGATGTCGTCGCGGGTCAGATGGCCGGAAATTTCAAGCACTTTAAGGCGCTTGGAGCGGATCAGGGCCGGATCCAGGATGTCCAGGCGGTTGGTGGTCAGGACCGTAAAGACCTTGTTGAGCGGCACCTCGCCGTCGATGAGGTTCAGAAAGCGGTTGGTGAGCTTGTCGCTGGGATTGCCCCCCGAGGGGCTGCGGCGCGGCGCGAGGGCGTCGCCCTCGTCGAAGAAGACCACCGTGGGGGCAATCATCTTGGCGATGTCGTAGACCTTTTCCAGGTTTTCGATGGCCCCGTCGATGGGGTTGAGGGGATCCTGGAGCGCCGTGGGACTGGTGCTGATGTCGTGGACGGTCTTGTTCTCACTGAGCCAGGCGCGCACCAGAAAGGTCTTGCCCGAGCCCGGGGGGCCGTTGAGGACCACCCCTTTTTCGTCGGCCACCCCGTAGTAGAGGCAGTTGTTGATCATTTCCGAGAAGGTGTTCTTGACCCCGCCGACATAAGTTTCCCAGAGGACCTTGCGATCCATGCGGTCCACCACCCGGTTGAACAGGTCGCCGTAGCTGTTGCGCGCCACCAGCTCGAAAGCCTGACGCACCAGCAGGGGGTCGTCCAGGTGTTCGGCCTCGAAGTGGCCCTTGAGCTCGATGACCGAGCCGATCAGCTTGCGCACGTAGGAGGGGATCACCTTCAGGGCCCGATCGTCGAAGATGCGGTAAATCCTGGCCACCGCCGCCTCGATGCGTTCGGGCGACAGGCAGCGTTCGGCCCAGGCGCAGGCCGGGTCCGGGGCCACGGCCTGGCGGATGTCGTTGCGCTGCAGTTCCAGGCGCACCAGTTCGCGCAGGTTGGCCGGATTGGTCCAGAACTGGCTGATGTCCACGATGCGGCCCTTTTCCACGAAACGCCGGTAGATGGTGGCGTCGAAACGTTCGGGCTGGTCCGTGGTGGCGATGAGCAGGCAATCGCGCCGGCCGCTGATGATCTCGTCGATGACGATGTTGGCCGTGTCGATGAGGGTGCGCTGCTGGCGTTCAGGTCCGCCGTCCCGGCCCCCGGCCTTGCCAAAGGCGCTGTGGGCTTCCTCCACGTGGCGGATGGTGGTCTTGCGCGGGTCGCCCAGGGCTTTCTTGAAGTAGTTGCCCGGCTCGCCGGCCAGGGCCGTCTGGTAGTCGTTGGGGGTCACCATGGCATAATCGACCCACAGGCCCTGCTCCTCGAGTTCGGAGAGGTGCTTGCCGATGCGCTGCTTGAAAAGGCGGCTCACCAGGGGAAGCCGTGAGAGCCGCTTGTAGAAGCGCAGCTTCTGGCGGCGGCGGATCTCGGCGGCCAGGGTCGGATCGATCTCCTCGATGCTCTTCCAGAAGGGCTCGCCCGCCAGGAGTTCTTCTTTCTTCTGATCCAGGTCGATCTCGGGGCGTACCTCGCTGCGGAAGATCACCTGCTCGATGGTTTCCGTCACCGTGGCGGTCTTGCCGCTGCCGCTGGGGCCCACCACCAGGAGCAGGGGGGCCTTGGGCACGGACGGATCGCTGAAGTATTCCTTGCGCACATGGGCCCGGTAGACCTTTTCGAAAAGCTCGGCCATTTCGTCGGGAACGTGAACGTCGGTCAGTTCCCGATCCAGCAGGGCCAGCAGGTAGCGGTAGTCGCGGGCCGAGACCTCCTTTTCCAGGATCTTGTGCCAGGCCTCCTGGGGGTTGGTCTGCCCGGACAGCTCGAAACGCCGCTGCCAGTCGGTGAGAATCGCCGGGTCGCGCAGAATCTTGAACTGCCGCTGGGGGGCGTCGAGAAACAGGGACAGGAAGACCTCCAGAAGGTTGTTGAGCCAGTCCGACGGCGGGTGGTACTGGTTGAGTCGGGCCCGCATGAAGGCCTTGGTCTCATAGGGCCAGGCCGCCACCAGGGCTTCGATTTCGCGCAGCCGCCCCTCGGGCAGGCGCACGTAGTGAATCTCACGGGTTAACCTTCGCGCCATGGTCTTCTCCCGCCGCCGGCGACGGCATGGGCAGGGTCAGCGCTGGGGCTGACGCGGTGTTCTGGATTACCACCGTATTCTGGCCGCTGTCGTTCTTTTCGTAGGCCGAGGCCCATTTTTGCTGGACCAGAAATTCGAGCAGGGCCGTGTCGGTGGACCCGTCGGGCCGGCCCAGGGCCTGCTGCAGGGCCTGGATGCTCTCCAGATAGGCCGCATAGAGCTTGCGGATGCGGCTGGCCTCCTGGTCGGCGGCGTAGTTTTCCGCCTCGGCGATCAGCTCGCGGCGCTTTTTCTCCTCGGTGGCTTCGACCAGCTTTTCGCCGAAATGGGTCTCCTTGAGCACGAAGCTGACCACCTCGATGCCGTATTTGCCCGCCAGGGTCGGCCCGCCGATGTTGATCGGCCGCGAGGCCAGGGCGGTGAAGATCTCTTCCTTGATCGACTCGCGGTCGCTGATGAGGCGGTTGACTTCCTTGGCCTGGAGGATGTCCTTGACGATGGCGTCGTAGTCGCCCTGGAGGATGCTCATGGCCTCCTTGTTCTCGATGGCCCAGGTGTGCAGATCGCGGATGCGGAAGGTGAGCACCGCCGAGGTCCACAGGGCCACGTTCTCCTTTGAGATGATGCGCATGGGCTCCACCGTGCCGCCCAGAAAGAGGCGCTGGTTCATCAGGGTGACCTCCTGCTCAATGCGCGTGAAGAAGGGCAAGCGCGCGTGCCAGCCCACATCGGTGACGGCGATGCGCTCCCCGTTGAGCCGTTCGAGGACCACCGCGTAGTTCATCTTGACCTTGAAGATGGTGCGCGTCGAATAGACCGCCGCCGCCAGTCCGTAGACCAGGCTGGCCAGGGTGATCAACGCCAGGGTGCGGCGCAGGACCCGTTTGACAAAGGCCCTGCGGACCAGTTTGGTGGGGGTGGGATCCGGCATCACCGGCCTCCTTTGAAGTCGAAGTCAAACGTGGCTCAGAGAAAACAGTCAGACCCGCCGGACTTGTCGGACAGGTCACGGGGGCCGGCAGCGAAACCCCTGGCAAACCAATCCACCGCTTGGCTGACAAATCGGGTCTGGTGGACCGGATCGCTCATCGGGTGGTCGCCGCCGGCCTGCCGCCACAGGCTTTTGGGATGGCCGGCGGCGGCGTAAAGTGCTTCGGCGTCGGCCACCGGCACGATGGAGTCGGCGGTTCCGTGAATCACCAGTAGATGATGCAAACCGGCGAGCCGGTCGCTCAGGTCAAAGGCCAGCCGCAGGCCGGCCAGCCGGGGGGCGGCGGCCAGGGCTGCCGGGGCGATGGAGCGGCTCTTGAGAGGCCCGGCGTACAGGACCATGACGGCCGGATCCAGGTCTCGGGCCGCGGCGATGCAGACCGCGGCGCCCAGACTGGATCCGAAAAAGCCGATGCGGCCGTCGCTGCCGGCTGTTTTCCGGGCCTGGGCGCCCACCGCCAGCAGGTCCCGGACCCGCGCGGCGAAGGGCGCCTGTGCCATCCGCCCCTGGCTGCGGCCGCAGCCGCGCTGGTCGAAGCGCAGATAGCCGATCCGCATCGCCCGGCAGGCCTCGGCCAGGGCCAGCTGCTTGGGCGAATCGGCGCTGCTGAGCAGGCCATGGACCCCGATGACCACCGGGAAGGGGTGCCGCGCCGGGCGATGCAGCCACCCGGCCAGTGCCGATCCGTCGATGTGGACGCGGATCGGCTCCCCCCGGCCGTCATCCATGGCGCCGATTCGTGTCGGTCGGTTCATGGGTCCCCTGGGGTCGTTTGCGGATCCTTTCGTGGCCCGCAGCCGCTTTACTTTGAAGGATGATGAGGCTATAGGCTCCCATTTAAGTCCAATCGGGGACAATTTGCAAATTTTTTGCGGCATGGGGGAAACGGTGACGGTCAAGAAGGGCCAGACGATTGAACTTGACATCACGGACGTGGCTCTGGGCGGTCGGGGACTGGCCAAGGTCGAGGGGATGGCGGTTTTCGTGGACGGCGCCGTGGGCGGCGACCGGGTTCTGGCCCGCGTCGTGCGGCGCAAGAAACAGTACGCCGAGGCCAGGGTCCTGGAGGTGCTGCGACCTTCGGCGGACCGGGTGCCGGCCCCCTGTCCCTACCACGGGATCTGCGGCGGCTGCAAATGGCAGCACCTCGCCTACGCGGCCCAGCTGGTCTACAAACGCCGGCATGTGGCCGAAGCTCTGGCCCACATCGGCGGGCTGGAAGGGGTGGCCGTGCATCCGGTGTCGCCGGCCGATCCGATCTTCGGCTATCGCAACAAGATGGAGTTTTCCTGCACCGATCGTCGCTGGGTGATGCCCCAAGACCTGGATCGGCCCGAGGTGGAGCGCGGATTCGCCCTGGGATTGCATGTGCCGGGCACTTTTGACAAGGTTCTGGACGTGGCCGCCTGCCGGCTGATGCCGGCCCTGGGCAACACCCTGCTGGCCGAGATCCGCCGTTTCCTGCGCCAGTCGCTCCGCCCCCCCTACGGCCTGCGCAGCCATGAGGGGTTCTGGCGCTTCGTGATGCTGCGCCACAGCCTGGCCCAGGATCGCTGGCTGGTGAACCTGATTACCGCCAGCGAGGATCCGGCGGCGGTGCAGCCGCTGGCCGACGCCCTGATGGCCGCCCACCCCCGGGTGGCCGGAGTGGTCAACAACATCACGGCGCGGCCGGCGGCCATCGCGGTGGGCGAGATCGAACGCTGCCTGGCCGGGGTGCCGGTGCTGACCGACCGCATCGGCCCCTGGGAGTTTGACATCTCGGCCAACAGTTTTTTCCAGACCAACACCCGCGGGGCCGAACGGCTCTATGGCATCGTGGCCGACTACGCCGGGCTCGACGGGAGCCAGACCGTCCTGGATCTGTACAGCGGGATCGGCACGATTCCCATTTTCCTGTCCGGGGCGGCCCGGCGCGTCGTGGGGGTGGAGATCGTGCCCGGCGCGGTGGCCGACGCCCGGCGCAACTGCGCCCACAACGGCGTGGCCAATTGCCGTTTCATCGAGGGCGATATTCGCGCCGTTGGCGCGGCCCTTCCCGAACGGCCGGATCTGGTGATCGTCGATCCACCCCGGGTGGGCATGCACCCCGCGGTGGTGGCACGGCTGCTGGCCATGGCTCCGCCCCGCATCGTCTACGTGTCGTGCAATCCGGCGACCCTGGCGCGGGATCTGGCCCTGCTCAAGGAAGCCTATGAGGTGGCGGAAGTCCAGCCCGTGGACATGTTCCCCCACACCTTTCACATCGAGGCCGTGGCCCGGCTGGAAAGGCGAGGTCGGGGCGCTCTGGCTTTTTCGGAGATCGGATCATGAACGACGACGCAGCCGACAGTCCATCGATTCGCTTTCATCCCATCGGCGTTGTCCGGCACGAGGCCGCCAGCGTGCCGCGGCACTGGTCGGTTTCGGATGTGGAGGGGGACCTGGTGATCGATCCGGTCTACCGTCGCGGCCTGTGCTCCATCGCACCGGGCGACCGCCTCGTGGTTCTGTTTCATTTCCACCGCAGCGGCCCCTTTACGCCGGATCTGCTGGTGCAGCGCCCGCCCCATCGTCAGACCGATATGGGAGTGTTTTCCATCTGTTCGCCGCGGCGGCCCAACCCCATCGGCTTGAGCGTGGTGGAGGTACTGGCGGTGGCGGACCACATCCTGCGGGTGCGGGGGCTGGACATGTTCGACGGGACTCCGATTGTCGATCTAAAGCCGTTCGTGACCGGCGCCGCCGAATGTCCCAGCACGGAGCGCCCGGACTGAGCGTCCCGGTAAGGCGGATCAGGAAGCGGCGAAAAAATAGATCACTGATCCGGCCAGGGTGCCGATGAAAAGCAATCCCTCGGTGGTGCCCAGACTTTGGATGAAGGTGCGGTGGGCTTTGCGCATCTTGGCGTAGGTGGCCAGGAAACCGAGCCCCATGACCAGCCAGAGGGTTAAAATGGTGACGACCAGGGTTTGGGTGTTCACGGCGGGGGTCTCCTTCTCGAGGCCGGCCAAACGGCCGGGGCGCCCTGAAAATAAGGATGAGTCGCCCAGGGCGGTGGTGCCATCGATCCGGTCGCCAGGGCGGCAACCCGCTTACCATACCCCGAGTGGGTTTTCCCTTCAAGATCCCCGACAGGAGGGACCCTGATGCTCCCCTTGATCCTCGCCGGCGGTTCCGGCACCCGCCTCTGGCCCCTGTCACGGCGTTTGCACCCCAAGCAGTTCTTCAGTCTCTGGGGCGAGCGCTCCCTGCTCCAGAACACGGTGGCCCGGGTGGCCGGCACTGGCGCCAGCGCGCCGCCGCTGATCCTGTGCAACGAAGCCCACCGCTTCATGGTGGCCGAGCAGCTGCGGGCCATGGGGGTGGTCCCGGGGGCCATCCTCCTCGAGCCGGTGGGCCGCAACACCGCTCCGGCCATCGCGGCCGCGGCCCACCTGGTGGTCGCACGGGGAGAAGATCCCATTTTGCTGGTGCTGCCCTCGGATCATTTCATTCGCCGCACGGACATTTTTCGCCGCCGGGTGGCCGCCGGCCGCCCCCTGGCCGACCAGGGGCACCTGATCACCTTCGGCATCGTGCCCGGATCGCCTGAAACCGGTTACGGATATCTGCAGAAGGGCGCAGCCCTGGACGTCGCCGGAGAGGTGATGGCGGTGGCCCGCTTCGTGGAAAAGCCCGACCTGGAAACGGCGCGCGGCTATCTGGCCTCGGGAGACTATTACTGGAACAGCGGCATGTTCATGTTCCGGGCCTCGACCTTCCTCCACGAGCTGAAAGTCCAGGCGCCGGCAATTTTCGAGGCCACCGCCAGAGCGGTGGAAGCCGGCCGCCAGGACATGGATTTCTTTCGTCTCGACCGGGCCGCCTTCGCGTCCTGTCCGTCGGATTCCATCGATTACGCCGTCATGGAGAAAACCGCCCGGGCGGCCATGCTGGTCCTCGATGTCGGCTGGGACGATGTGGGCTCCTGGGAAGCCTTGTGGCAGGTGGGCGAAAAGGACCCGGCGCGCAACATTCTCCAGGGGGACGTGGTGGTTCACGATGTGGCCGATTCCTACATCAACGCCACCAGCCGGCTGGTGGCGGCCGTGGGACTCAAGGCGCACGTGGTGGTGGAGACCGCCGATGCGGTGATGATCGCTCCGCGGGAGCGTACCCAGGAGGTCAAGCTGCTGGTGGATGCCCTCAAGGCCCGGGGGCGTCGGGAAGTGGCGGTGCATCGCCGGCATTATCGCCCCTGGGGCGTGCTCGAGGGGATCGTGGAGGCGGATCGCTTCCGCGTCAACCGGCTCACCTTGCGTCCGGGGAGCGCCATCTCGCGCCAGCAGCATTTTCACCGCAGCGAGCACTGGATCGTGGTCCAGGGCACGGCCCTGGTCAGCCGCGACCAGAGGCGTATCGTGGTGCGCACCGACGAATCGGTCTTCATCCCCGCCGGGGTGATCCATCGCATGGAAAACCCGGGCAGGATCCCCCTGGAGGTCATCGAGGTGCAAACCGGCAGCTACCTGGAAGATGCCGATACCGTCCGGCTGGACGACGAAGGGTGCCGCGACGGCGGCGGGTGAGGGGCCTCGACCCCGTTCAGGCCATCCGGGACAGGATTTCCAGGCAGGCCGCGTTGAGGGCCTCGGCCCGCCGGGGGGTATCGGATTCGTTGTAGCAGCGGAATTCCGGGGCGTTGCCCGAAGGGCGCAGGTGGACGATGTCGCCGTTGGCAAAGGTGATGCGCACCCCGTCGGTACGATCGACCGTTGCCGGGGTTCCGCAAAGGAGGCCGAAGGCGGCCGCGATGCGGGCCCGGCCGGCCGCGCTTCCATCGAAACGGGCCAGAATCTCGCGGCTGCGGGCGGCCGGAAAATCTTTCAGCCGGTTGCTGGCCGTATAGCGGCGGGGGAGGTCCTCCAGGAGGGCGCCCACCGGCCGATGGGTGGCGCGGGCCATGGCCAAAACGGCCAGGATCCCGATGAGGGCGTCGCGGGTGGGCAGGGCCGGCAGGATCCGGTCTTCCCGGGCGATGTCGGTCTGGGTCAGGAACCCGCCGTTGGCCTCGTAGCCCACCACCCGCCGTCCCCCGGCGGCCTGGGCCCGGATCATGGCTTCGATGACGTAGGGCGACCCGATGCGGGTGCGCACGACGTGCCGGAACCAGCCGCATTGTTCCACGGCCGTGTTGCAGCTCACCGGCAGGCAGACCCAGTCGGCCTCCAGAAACCGGGCGCACAGGATTCCGGCCACGTCCCCGCGCAGCCAGCGGCCGGCCTGGTCGGCGATCAGGGGTCGGTCGCTGTCGCCGTCGGTGGAGACGATGGCATCCAGCTTCATCCGGCCGGACCATTCCAGCGCCAGGGCCGTGTCTTCGGGGCGGATGGCTTCGGTGTCCACGGGAACAAAGCGGTCCGACCGGCCCAGCAGGGTGGGGTGCGCGCCCAGTGAGGGCAGCAGCGCCGCCAGCAGGTCGCGGCCCACCGCCGAATGCTGATAAACGCCGATGCGCAGGCCATCCAGGGCTCCGGGGGGGAAAAATCGTCGATAGCGCGCCATATAGGCCTGGCGGGCCCGGTCATCCACGGCCGTCAGCGACGGCGGGAGCGGCTGCAGCCGCCCGGCCTCATCGAAGCGTCCGGGGTCCAGGGCGACGACCTGTTCGCGGATGGCGGCTTCGTCGGCCTTGAGGATTTCACCGCCGGGCGTGTTGAACTTGATCCCGTTGCGATCCTCGGGGATGTGGCTCCCGGTGATCATGATGGCCGGGATCCGGCGGGCGAGCCCGAAAAGGGCCAGGGCCGGCGAGGGGATCGCCCCGCAGTGGATCACGGCGGCCCCCGTGTCCCGCACCGCCTGGCCCACCGCCGCCGCGATGCGCGGCGTGCTGGGACGCAGATCGCCGGCAATGGCCACCTCATCCCAGGGATGCCCTCCGGAGGCCTGCAGGTGCTGCAGAAAGGCCAGGGTGTAGGCGTAGCAGACGCGGTCGGTCATCTGCGCGGCCGGGCCCCGGGCGCCGCTGGTACCGAAGGCGACACCGCTCTGGGCCATCACCTCCCGAATCCGAACCTTCATCCTCCCCGGACCTCCTCTGCTGAACGTCGTCAATTTCGCCTCTCCTGGCACCGCGCGCAGGCGGCATCCCATCCGTCTGTAGGCCAGGCCGGATGCCGATGTCAACCAGGTCTTGGCCTGAACCGGTCAAGTATGGTAATGCAGAGCCTGTCCGCCCAGCGCAGGCGTTTTCCCATCAAGACGGAGTCAGGGCCCCATGCACGACCATCGCCCCCCACTGGATCCACCGAATGCCCCTCTTTTCGATCTGACGGTGGAGCTGGGCGGGATCCGCATGGCCAACCCGGTGATGACCGCCTCGGGAACCTTCGGCTATGCCCGGGAGTTTCAAGGCCTGGTGGACCTGGACCGCCTGGGGGCCATCATCGTCAAGGGGCTTTCCCTGGCCCCGGCAAGGGGCAATCCTCCGCCGCGGATCGTGGAAACCCCCTGCGGGATGCTCAACGCCATCGGGCTGGAAAACGTCGGTCTAGAGGCCTTTATCGCGGAAAAATTGCCCTTTTTGCGCACCTTGAAGGCCCCCACGATCGTCAACCTTTACGGCCGCAGCCTGGACGAGTACGCCTGCCTGGCGCGGCGGCTGGACGGCCAGGAGGGGATCGCCGGGCTGGAGGTCAACATTTCCTGTCCCAACGTCAAGGCCGGCGGGGTGGCCTTCGGCGTCGATGCCGAAATGGCGGCGCGGGTGGTGGCGGCCGTGCGCCGGGCCACGGCCCTGCCGCTGATGGTCAAACTTTCGCCCAACGTCACCGACATCGTTGCCATCGCCCGCCGGGTGGAGGGGGCCGGGGCCGATGCCATCTCCCTGATCAACACCCTGACGGGGATGGCCATCGACATCCATACTCGCCGCCCCCGGCTGGCCAACGTCACCGGCGGCCTTTCAGGGCCGGCCATCCGTCCGGTGGCGGTGCGCATGGTCTGGCAGGTGGCCCGGGCCGTGACGGTGCCGGTAGTGGGTATCGGCGGGATCATGACGGCCGACGACGCCCTCGAATTCATCATCGCCGGCGCTACGGCCGTACAGGTGGGCACGGCCAATTTCGTCCATCCGGCGGTGTCGGTGGAGATTGTCGACGGCATCGCCCGCTATCTGCGCCAACACGGGATGACGTGCATCCGCGATCTGGTGGGCACTCTCCGGATTCCCCCTGACCCACCGGAAGCGCAACATTTTCCAGGAGGATCGCCATGACGGGTTTTGAGAACTTTGAAGATGTGGTGCGCTTTGCCATCGAAAAGGAAAAAGAGGCGGCCGATTTCTACGTCGATTGCGCCGGCCAGGAAATCTTTTCCGGAAGCCGGCAGATGCTTCTCGATTTCGCCAAAGAGGAGCACAGGCACGGGGAGATGCTCCAGCGGATGCTGGCGCAGGGGGCCACGGCAGTCCTGCCGGAATACGATTTCAAATGGATTCCGGACATCCGGCGCAGCGACTATGTGGCCGACATCGCCTACCGGCCCGGCCTCGGGTACCATGAACTGCTGATGGTGGCCATGAAGCGCGAGGAAAAAGCCCTCAAGCTCTACAACCTGCTCCAGGAAAAGGCCAGGGGCGAGGCCGAGCGCAAGGTGTTCAAGATCCTGTGCCAGGAAGAGGCCAAGCACAAGCTGGCGCTGGAGAGCATGTACGACGACTACATGGCCAAGATGGGCGATTGACCCCAAGGACAGTTCAACCTGAACCGCAAGAGAGGAGTCGAGCGATGAAGCGATGGCTGGTGGTGGCGGTGTTGGCGGCCCTGGTGGCGGCGGGCCCGGCGGGGGCCGAGGAACTCAAGGTGGGCATGAAGGCCTCGGACTGGTCTTTTCCCGATGCCGACGGCAAGGCGTTTACCATGGAGACCTGGGCCGGCAAGGTGTTGAGCATCACCTACGTCGATCCGGACGAATCGGATCTTAACGAGCATTTCACCGAGGCCTTGAAAAAGGCCAAGGACGAGGGGCGCCTCAAGGAAGAGCACTACAAAGGCTTCGGGATCGCCGACTGCGCCGCCACCTGGAAGCCGGATGCGCTCATCCGCACCATTGCCGGCAACAAGGCGAAAAAGTACAATACCACGATTCTCTTCGACTACGACGCCAGCCTGCGCAACGCCTGGGGCTTGGCCAAGGACACGAGCAACATCGTCATCCTGGACAAGCACCGCGTCTGCCAGGCCATCGTGCGCGGCCGGGTGCCCGACGACAAGGTTGCCTCCCTGGTCCAGCTCGTCCAGGACCTGCAGCAACAATAACCCCCGCCGCTCCTTTTCCGGGGCGGGCAGTGCCGTGCGGGCGCTGTCCGACCCGGAAGGGAGCAAGCGTCCGCCGGGGGGGTCAGACCCCGCGGTTGTGCACCGGGTGGGTCTTGAGATACTCCAGCCGGTTCAGACCGTTGATGTACGCCTTGGCCGAGGCGGTGATGATGTCCGGATCGGCTCCCTTGCCCAGGGCCACCAGTCCGTTTTCCCGCAGGCGCACGGTCACTTCGCCCTGGGCGTCGGTCCCCCCGGTCAGGGCGCTGACGGTAAAGCGCAGCAGCTCGCTGTCGGTTTCGGTGAGCTGGGCGATGCAGTTGTAGGCCGCGTCGATGGGACCGTTGCCGTAGGCCGCGCCGCGCCTTTCACGGTCGTTGATCCGCAGCCGCACGCTGGCCATGGGCATGACGGTGGTGCCGGCGGTCACGTGCAGGTATTCGAGTTCGAAGATCTCCGATGTACGCAGGATCCCCTCGGTGACGATGACCTCCAGGTCCTCGTCCACCACGTGCTTCTTCTTGTCGGCCAGCTCCTTGAACTTCACGAAGACCAGATTGATCTCCTCGTCGGACAGCTCGTAGCCGAGCTGGCGCAGCCGTTCGCGCAGGGCGTGGCGCCCCGAATGCTTGCCCAGGACCAGGGCGCTGCGGTTCAGGCCGATGGTTTCCGGGCGCATGATCTCGTAGGTCATGGGGTTCTTGAGGACCCCGTCCTGGTGGATGCCGGCCTCGTGGGCGAAGGCGTTGGCCCCCACGATGGCCTTGTTGGGCTGGACCACGATCCCGGTGATCATGCTCACCAAGCGGCTGGTGGGGTGGATCTCCTCGGTGCGGATGGCACAGTCCAGGGGCAGGTGGTTGCGCCGGGTGTGCAGGGCCATGACCACCTCTTCGAGGCTGGTATTGCCGGCCCGCTCGCCGATGCCGTTGACCGTCACCTCGGCCTGGCGCGCCCCGGCCCGGATGGCCGCCAGAGTGTTGGCCGTGGCCAGGCCCAGGTCGTTGTGGCAGTGAACGCTCAGGACCGCCTGGCCGATGTTAGGCGTCCGGGCCATCACGTAGCGCACCAGTTCCCCGAATTCGTCCGGAACGGCGTACCCCACCGTATCGGGCAGGTTCACCGTGGTGGCCCCTGCGGCGATGGCGGCCTCGAAGACCCGGCACAGAAAGTCGCGGTCCGACCGGGAGCCGTCCTCGGCGCTGAACTCCACCTCGGATGTCAGGCTCTTGGCGTAGCGCACGGCCTCCACGGTGGTCTTGATGACCTCTTCACGGGTCATGTTGAGCTTGTACTGCAGATGGATGTCGCTGGTGGCCAGGAAGGTGTGGATGCGCGGTCGGCGCGCCTGGCGCACCGCTTCCCAGGCCCGGTCGATGTCGGCCTTGGAGGCCCGGGCCAGCCCGGCCACGCAGGTTTTCTCAAGACGGCCGGAGATACGGCAAACGGCATCGAAATCGCCGTCGCTGGCCGCCGGAAATCCGGCCTCGATGACGTCGATGCCCAGCTTTTCGAGCTGCACCGCCAGGCGCAGCTTCTCGTTGGTGTTCATGCTGGCGCCGGGGGACTGCTCTCCGTCGCGCAGGGTGGTGTCGAAGATGATCAAGCGGTCGTTCATGGTGCCGAAGCTCCTCTGCTTTGGGCCCGGGCCGGGCCGTTGGGGCGACTGTCGCAAATCGGGGCGCCGACGCGTCGCCTGACGCCCAAAAGGAAACCTGGAAGGACGGCGGCGAGCATGGGCCGCAGGAACGGGCCGTGGTGACGGGCGCGTCCTGCGGCATTGAATCCTCCTCGATGGGACATGTGGATCTCCTCCGTGATTGGGGTGTCGGCGGGGATCTTCAGACGGCCGCCGGACAGGTCGCGCCGGTCTTCAGGGGATGGCGGCCGTTGCCGTTGACGGTCTTGGCCAGCTTGTACTGAAAGCTGTCGGCCAGAGCCTGCCAGCTGGCCTCGATGATATCCTCGCTGACCCCGATGGTCTGCCAGATGTCGTCGTGGTCCCGCGATTCGATCCAGACCCGCACCCGGGCGGCGGTGCCCTCGCGGCCGTCGATGACCCGCACCTTGAAATCCACCAGACGCATGGTGCGGATTTCGGGGTAGAACTTGTCCAGAGCCTTTCTCAGGGCGTTGTCCAGGGCGCTGACCGGGCCGTTGCCCTCCGCGGCGGTGATCTCCTTCTGGCCGCCCACGTTGATCTTGATGGTGGCGTGGGCCGAGCAGGGCTGCTGCTGGTCCTTTTCGATGGAGACCCGGAAGGATTCCAGATCGAAATAGGGGGTGAAGCGGTGCAGGTGTTTTTCCAGGAGGATCTTGAAGGATCCGTCGGCGCCGTCGAACTCGTAGCCGGACTGCTCCAGGGTCTTGATGTGGCGCACGATCTCGCGGCTGTCGAACCCGTCCGGATCGATGCCCAGCTCCCGGGCCTTGTAGTCCACATTGCTGCGCCCGCTCAGATCCGAGAGCAGGACCCGGCGGCGGTTGCCCACCCGGGCCGGATCCATGTGCTCGTAGGCCTGCGGTTCCTTGCTGATGGCGTGCACGTGGATCCCCCCCTTGTGCGCGAAGGCGCTCTGGCCCACGAAGGGGCGGCTGCCCAGGGGCACCAGGTTGGCCGTTTCGCTGACGAAGCGGGAAACCTGTTTGAGCTTGCGCAGGTTTTCGTCCGAAATGACCGGACGCCCCATCTTGAGGCACAGCAGCGGAATGATGCTGGTCAGGTCCGCGTTGCCGCAGCGTTCGCCATACCCGTTGATGGTACCCTGGACCATGGTGGCCCCGGCGCGCACCGCCATCAGGCTGTTGGCCACGGCCAGGCCGCTGTCGTTGTGGGTGTGGATGCCGGCGCTGACCCGGGGATGGCCGGCAAGGGCGGCAACGACCTTTTCCACGGCGCTCTGCACGTCAAAAGGCAGCGCGCCGCCGTTGGTGTCGCACAGCACCAGGCGCTGAGCCCCGCCGGCCACCGCCGCCATGAGGGTCTGCATGGCGTAATCGGGGTTTTCGCGATACCCGTCGAAGAAATGCTCGGCGTCGTAGACCACCTCGCGATCATGCGACTTGAGAAAGGCCACCGAATCGCGGATCATGGCCAGGTTTTCCTCCCGTTCGATCTCCATGATCCGGTCCACGTGCAGGTCCCAGCTCTTGCCGAAGATGGTGGTCACCGGGGCCCCGCTGTCGACGAGGGCCTTGAGGTTGCTGTCCGCTTCGGCCCGGATTCCCGGCCGCCGAGTGGCCCCGAAGGCGGCGATGCGGGCCGTGCAGAAGCGCTCGCGCCGGGCCAGATCGAAAAACTGCATGTCCCGGGGATTAGACCCCGGCCACCCGCCTTCGATATAATGAACCCCGATTTCGTCCAGGCGTTTGGCGATCATCAGCTTTTCGTCGGCCGAAAAGCTGATGTTTTCGCCCTGGGTGCCGTCGCGCAGGGTCGTGTCGTAGAGCCATACCGGTGGTGTCATGATCCTTGCCTCCCTTGTCGGCCGGGCGCCGCGAGATGCCCGGCCCGATCAAACGCGCCGGTTTTCCGGCCGCAAGGCCCGCACCGCCGCGCCGGCCCGCCACATCTCGCTGTCACGGATGGCCGCCAGTTCCCTTTCCAGGCGGGCCCGGTAATCCGGGGCGCTGTTGACCTCCAGGACGCGTCGGGTTTCAGCGCCGCGGGTGACCTTCCGGTAGAGGTCATCGAAGACCGGCGCCACGGCGTCCCGGAATCTGGGGGCCCAGTCCAGGGCGCCGCGCTGGGCCGTGGTGCTGCAGTTGGCGTACATCCAGTCCATGCCGTTTTCCGCCACCAGGCGGATGAGGCTCTGGGTCAGCTCCTCCACCGTTTCGTTGAAGGCTTCGCTGGGGCTGTGGCCGTTGCGCCGCAACAGGCTGTACTGGGCTTCCATCACCCCGGCCAGGCACCCCATGAGGACGCCGCGCTCGCCGGTCAGGTCGCTGTAGACTTCCTTGGCGAAGGTGGTGGGAAAGAGGTATCCCGAGCCGATGGCGATCCCCAGGGCGATGGTTCGCTGGCGGGCCCGGCCGGTGGCGTCCTGGTGGACGGCGAAGCTGGAATTGATGCCGCTGCCCTCGATGAAGTTGCGGCGCACGGTGCGCCCCGACCCCTTGGGGGCCACCAGGATCACGTCCACATCCGCCGGCGGCTGGATTCCGGTCTGGTCCTGGTACACAAGGCCGAATCCATGGGAGAAATACAGGGCGTCGCCGGCCTGGAGGCAAGGGGCGATCCGGGGCCACATGTCCACCTGGCCGGCGTCCGAGAGCAGGTACTGGACCACGGTGCCCCGGCGCGCCGCCTCTTCGATGGGAAAGAGGGTTTGGCCGGGAACGAAGCCGTCGTCCAGGGCCCGCTGCCAGGAGTTGCCCCCCTCTCGCTGGCCCACGATGACGCGGATTCCGTTGTCGCGCAGGTTCAGCGCCTGGCCCGGGCCCTGGACCCCGTAGCCCAGGACCGCGACGGTCTCGTCGGCCAGCACCTCCCGGGCCCGGTCCAGGGGAAATTCGTCCGCGGTGATCACCTCTTCCACAACGCCGCCAAAATCGATCTGTGCCATGCCTTCTTCTCCTTAGGGTAAGTTTTAGAATTCTTTGTATTTCCCATTGTCAAATGTCGAGTTTCAAGTCTCCAGTATGCGGTTTCATCAGTTCGGCTCCCGCAGGAGGGCCACGGTGCCGGTGCGGGCGATCTTCTTGATCCCCATCGGTCTGAGCAGGTTGAGCAGGGCCGTGAGCTTGCCCTCGGTGCCGGTGACCTCGATGATGTAGTGGGCTAGGCCCACGTCCACCACCTTGCAGCGGAAGATGTCCACGATGCGCAGGATCTCGGCCCGGTGTTCCGGCCTGGCCTGGACGCAGATCAGGGCCATTTCGCGCTTGACGGCGTCGTCGCCGCTCAGATCGCGCACCTTGATGACGTTGATCAGCTTGTTGAGCTGTTTTTCGATCTGCTCGATCACCGGCGGATTGGCCATGGTGACCAGGGTGATGCGCGAAATCTTGGGGTCGATGGTTTCGGCTACGCACAGGCTTTCGATGTTGAAGCCGCGGCCGGAAAAGAGTCCCACCACCCGGGAGAGGACCCCGGGTTCGTTGTCCACCAGCATGGTGAAGATATGGCGTTCGGCGGTCATGGTCTGTCGTTTCCCTTGGCTTGGTTTTCGAATCGGACCAGTTGCACGGGCCGGGCCGGTCCGAACGGCCTGACAGCGTTCAACAGGCAACGCGCAACGCTTGCCCCGGCGCTGGCTAGACCAGCAGCATTTCCGTGATGGGCGCCCCGGCCGGCACCATCGGATAGACGCACTCCTCGCGTTCCACCAAAACATCCATCAGCACCGGCCCCGGTGCGGCCAGTCCCCGGGCCAGCACCGCTTCGACCTCCTCGGGCCGGGTGGCGCGCAGCCCCAGCGCGCCGTAGGCCTCGGCCAGCTTGACGAAGTCGGGCTGGTGGTCCATTCGAGTGCAGGCGTAGCGCTTGTCGTAGAACAGCTCCTGCCACTGGCGCACCATGCCCAGGTACCCGTTGTTGAGGATCACCACCTTGACGGGCAGGCCGCACTGCACGGCGGTGGCCAGTTCCTGGATGTTCATCTGGATGCTGCCGTCCCCGGCGATGTCCAGCACCAGTTGGTCCGGGAAGGCCATCTGCGCGCCAATGGCCGCCGGCAGACCGAATCCCATGGTGCCCAGACCGCCGGAGGTGATGAACTGGCCGGGCCGGTCGAAGTGGAAGAACTGGGCCGTCCACATCTGGTTCTGGCCCACCTCGGTGGTGACGATGGCCCGCCCGCCGGTGAGCCGGTGCAGGGTTTCCACCACGAACTGCGGCTTGATGGTTTCCCCCTGCCGGTAGGCCAGCTTGTGGGCCCGCTGCCACTCGCCGATCCGATCCAGCCAGGGACGGCGCGCCGCCGCCAGGCCGTCCGGGGCCTCAGCGCCCATCATCTGGTTGACGGTTTCCAGGGTCAGACGGCAGTCGCCCACCACCGGGATGGTCACCGGCACGTTTTTGCGAATCGAGGTGGGATCGATGTCGATGTGGACGATGCGGGCCTGGGCGGCAAAGGCGTCGGTCTTGCCCGTGACCCGGTCGCTGAAACGCACCCCGACGGCGATGAGCAGGTCGGCATGGCTGACGGCCATGTTGGCCCGGTAGGTGCCATGCATGCCAAGCATGCCGAGCCAGAGCGGATCGGATCCGGGAAAGGCGCCCAGGCCCATGAGGGATCCGGTGACCGGGGATTGGATGCGCCGGGCCAGGGCGGTCAGTTCGGCGCTGGCGCCGGAGCGGATCACCCCGCCGCCGGCGAAGATCACCGGGCGTTGGGCTTCGGCCACCAGGGCCAGCACCTTGCGCAGCTGGTTCTTGTTGGGGCGGTAGTTGGGCCGGTAGGCCCGCAGGCGGATCGGATCGGTCAGGGGGGCGTGGGCGATGCGCCGGTTGACGACATCCTTGGGCAGATCGATGAGTACCGGGCCGGGCCGGCCCGAAGCGGCCACATGAAAGGCTTCGCGCACGATGCGCGCCAGGTCCTCGGTGCGCGCGACCAGGTAGTTGTGCTTGGTGCAGGGGCGGGTGATCCCCACGATGTCGACTTCCTGGAAGGCGTCGTTGCCGATGAGATGGGTGGGCACCTGCCCGGTGATGACCACCAGCGGGATCGAATCGGCATAGGCCGTGGCGATGCCGGTGACCGTGTTGGTGGCGCCGGGTCCCGAGGTGACCAGGCAGACGCCCGTGCGACCGCTGGCGCGGGCGTAGCCGTCGGCGGCATGCACGGCGCCCTGTTCGTGGCGTACCAGGACATGGCGGATAGCGCTGCGGGCCAGCTCATCGTAGAGGTCGATGACCGCGCCGCCCGGGTAGCCGAAAATCGTGTCGACTCCCTCGGCCCTGAGGGCGGCCATGAGGATCTGCGCGCCGCTGAGCAGCGGCGCCGGGTCGGCACTCGAAGCCGGGACCCGAGGTTCGAGCCGGGCGGCGTCCATGGCATTTTCCTTTCGTGCGGTTTGAAGCGCTCAAAAAAAAATCCGTCAGCGGTGTTGGGGGCCGCTAACGGATCTTTTGATTTTCGGGTAATGGGTCGTCAGGCCATTATCAGCCCCCGGGGTGCCTCGCAGGCGATGAGAAGGCCTACGAGGACGCCGATAAGAATGAGGATGATAATGGAAAAACCGGACATCGTCTGCCTTTCGGTAGATGGCGTTTGAACTTTTCCTATTAGGCCATGAGGCCAGCCAAGTCAAGCAAAAACCGGACGCCTGCGGTTCGCCGTCTTCAGAGGGCCAGGACCGCGCCCTGATCGGCGGAGGTCACGTGCTGCAGGTAGCGCGCCAGCCATCCGCGCGCCACCTTGGGCGTAAAGGGCGGCAGGGCGTGCATGCGACGCTCCAGCGCCTCGGGGGACAGCCGCACATCGATGGTGCGCGCCACAGCGTCGATGCAGACGGTGTCGCCCTCGTGCACGGCGGCCAAAGGGCCGCCGGCGGCGGCCTCGGGGGAGATGTGACCGACGCACAGGCCCCGCGTTCCCCCGGAGAAACGGCCGTCGGTGATCAGGGCCGCACGGATCCCGGCGCCCTGGATGGCGGCCGTGGGCGAGAGCATTTCCTGCATTCCCGGTCCGCCCCGGGGGCCTTCGAAACGGATCAGCACCACGTCGCCGTCCCTGACCCGCCCGGCAAGGATCCCCTTGAGCGCGTCTTCCTGGGACTCGAAGATCCTGGCGGGCCCCTCGAAGCGCATCATGTCTGGGGCCACGCCGGCGGTTTTGACCACCGCCCCGGCCGGGGCGAGGTTGCCGAAGAGAACCGCCAGGCCGCCGCTGGCGCTGAAGGCCTCGGCCGCCGGGCGGATGATGTCCCCGTCCGGCGGGCGGGCCGTGTCCACCGCGTCCTTGAGATGGCCGTAGACCGTGGGGGCGTCCAGGTTCAGCCCGCTGCGGCCGTGGCGGTGGATTTCAGCCAGAATGGCGGGGATTCCCCCGACCCGCTGCACGTCCTGCATGTGCACTTCGGGCCGCGAGGGCGACACCTTGCAGATGCAGGGGGTGCGGGCCGAGATGCGGTTGATGCGCTCCAGGTCGTAGGCGATTCCCGCCTCGGCGGCCAGGGCCAGGGTATGGAGCACCGTATTGGTGCTGCCGCCCATGGCCATGTCGGCCACGAAGGCGTTGTCGATGGCCTGCCGGGTGACAACGTCCAGGGGCCTCAGCCCGGCCTTCACGCAGCGTTTGAGCATGCGCGCCGCATCGCGCACGATCCGCTCCCGGCGCGGGTTGGGTTTGGTGCGGGTGCGCTGGCGGTCGGCCCAGATTTCAGCCGTGACCGTGCCGTTGCCGGGCAGGGCCAGGCCCACCACTTCGCCCAGGCAGTTCATGGAATTGGCGGTGAACATCCCCGCGCAGGATCCGCACCCGGGGCAGCTGGTTTCCGCCAGGCGGCGCAGCGTGCTGGCCGGCATCTTGCCGGCCGCATGGGCCCCGACCCCCTCGAAGACCGAGATCAGGTCCGCGCCCCCGGCGGCCGCCAGCATCGGTCCGCCCGAGACGTAGACCGCCGGGATGTTGAGGCGTACCATGGCGTTGTACATGGCCGGCACGATCTTGTCGCAGTTGCCGATCCCCAGCCAGCCGTCGCAAGGATGGGCGGCCAGCAGGCTTTCGATCTGGTCGCAGATCAGTTCGCGGCTGGGCAGGGAATACTTCATGCCGAAGTGGCCCATGGCGATTCCGTCGCAGATGGCGCCGCCGATATTGGCGTGCCAGACGTTGAACCCCTGGCGGCGCAGTTCCTGGCAGGCGATTTCGCCCAGGCGGTGAAGATGGGCATGGCCCGGGATCTGGGTGGTGTAGCTGTTGACCACGGTGACAAAGGGCTTTTTGAGGTCCGCGAAGCTGCGGATCACCCCGGCGGCCTTGATCAGGGAGGCCGCGGGCAGCATGGGGGCCCCTTCGGTGACGATGCGGCTGCCGCGGCGGCGCAGGGCCTCGATGCCGGCGTTGACCTGGGGCGGGCGTTTTGTCCGGGTGGTGCTCTTGACGGCCATGGTGTAACTCCTCGGCGGTGGCGGCCCGAAGGCCCGAAACGGAGGCTGCCCGCCCGGTCTGCGCAAGGCGTGGGGCGGACCTTCAGAATAACTGAGCTTAGGCAAAAGGGCCGTGTCTGTCAAATTGCACTCGGACCTGGCGGCCTTTGCTTGTCCGAGGGCCGCTGCCCGTAGTAAGGAGAACCGGGGAAGGAAAACAGCGTGGAAGGTTCTCGAGACGCGGCGGTGGTGATCATGAAGCGTTTGGTGGTCTGGCTGGTTTTGCTGATGGGGACGGTTTCGCCGGCAACGGCCCAGCCTCTGGACATGGCGCAGGTGCGCCAGGCGCTGGTGCGCATCAACGTCATCAGTCAGCGGCCCAACTATGCCGTGCCCTGGAGTCCGGGGGATATTCTCAGCGGCACGGGCAGCGGGTTTCTCATCGCCCGGAACCGGATTCTGACCAATGCCCATGTGGTCAGCGACGCCCGGATGATCGTGCTGGAAAAGGACGGCGATCCGCGGCGCTACGAAGCGCGGGTGGAGTTTATCGCCCATGATTGCGATCTGGCCCTGCTGGCCGTGGACGATCCCCAGTTTTTCAGCGATACGCGCCCCCTGAGATTGGGGGGCGTGCCGGCGCTCAATTCCACCGTGGCGGTGGTGGGCTATCCCATCGGCGGCGAGCGCCTGTCGGTCACCCGGGGGGTGGTCTCGCGCATCGACTTTCAGACCTACAGCCACTCCGGGGTGGATGCCCACCTGGCGATCCAGATCGACGCCCCCATCAATCCGGGCAACAGCGGCGGGCCGGTGCTCCAGGATCAGTCCGTGGTGGGCGTGGCCTTTCAGGTGTTCGCGGCCCAGACGGCCCAGAATGTCGGCTACATGATCCCGACCCCCGTGATCCAGCGTTTTCTCGGCGATGTGGCCGATGGTGTCTATGACCGCTACGTGGACCTGGGGATTTATTCATTTCCCCTGATCAATCCGGTCCTGCGCCGCGCCGTCGGGCTGGCGCCGGGCCATGACGGGGTGCTGGTGGCCGGCGTGATGCGCGCCTCGGCCACCCACGGGGTGCTGCAGCCCGAGGACGTCCTGCTGGCCATCGACGGCCTGCCGATTTTCGCCGACGGTTATGTGCTCATGGACGGCGAGCGGGTGCTGCTCAACGAAGTGGTGGAACGCAAGTTCCGGGGTGATACGGTCCGGTTCGACATTCTGCGCCAGGGCCAGCCCCGGCGCGTGGAGGTGCCGCTGAACAATCCCTGGCCTTACCTGATGCAGGCCCGGCGTTACGGGGTCCGCCCGCGCTATGTGATCTGGGCCGGGATCGTCTTCCAGTCGCTGGGCCACGACTTCATGCTTTCGGCCCAGACCCGCGATGTCAACCTGCTCTACCACTACAGTCAGTTTCTGACCCGCGACCTGTACCTGGAGCGGCCCGAGGTGGTGGTGATCGGCAAGATCCTCACCGATCCGGCCAACCGCTATTTCAGCGAGTTCCGTCACCGGATCGTCGCTTCGGTGGACGGCCGGCCGGTGCGCAGCCTGGAAGAACTCAAGGCCTTGCTCGATGCGCCGGTCGATCCCCATGTCATTGGCCTGCTGGGCAGCGGCCGGCCGCTGGTGGTCGACGCCAGGGAGGCTGCGGCCAGCCGCGGACGCATGGCGGCGGAATACGGGATCCTCGAGGACGCCCATCTGTTGGACGGCATCGTTCCCCGGGACTGGGCCGCCCAGGGAGGCGCGCCATGACGGGGTGGTTTCGCGGACGGGCGGCCAAGGCGCTGCTGGCGGGCCTGCTGGGGGTGATCCTGGGCGGCTGCCAGGCGCTGCTGCCCGGGTTTCAGGGGGCCTGCGGCGATCCGGCGGGATCCTGTCTGCTGAGGGTCAATGTCACCCGCCAGGCCTTTTACGCCCACCGCCCCTGGCAGCCGGAGCCGACCGTGAGCGTTTCGTCCGTGGGGGCCGTTCTGACAGATGGGCGGGTCCTGGTCAGCGCCGAGACGGTGGCGGATCATCGCTTCGTGGAGCTTGAAAAAATCGATACCGGGGAAAAATGCCGGGCCGTCGTGGCGGCGGTGGATTACGAGGCCGATCTGGCCCTGGTGGTCTGTCCGGCGCCGGGTTTCATGGCGGGCCTGGGCGGTGTGGACCTGGCGTCCGAGATTCTGCCCAAGGACCGCCTGGAGGTGATGCAGGTGCAACCCGGCGGTCGGGTCATCGCCACGTCGGCCACGGTGGAAACCGTCGAGCTGGCGGACTATCCCTACGGCAACCGGTTTCTGGTTTACCGCCTGAATGGATCCGTGCACGACCGGCACGGCAATCTCACCCTGCCGGTGCTGCACGGCGGGCGCCTGGCCGGCCTCCTCAGACCCGACGGCAGCCAGGGCCAGACCCTGGAAATGACGCCGGCGCTGCTGGTTGCCCATTTTCTGAGCGATATGGCCGACGGGCGCTACGATGGGTTCCCCATTTCCGGGATTCGCACCGTGCCCGCCGATGATCCGCAGCTGCGGCGCTGGGCCGGCCTGCCCCCCGACGGGCGCGGGGTGCTCATCGAAAACCTGCTGCCGGGCAGTCCGGCCGACCAGGCGGCCATCCGTCCCGGGGACGTCCTGGTGGCCATCGACGATCACCTCGTGGACAGCCGCGGCTACTACATGGACCCGCGGCTGGGGCGTATCGAGATCGCCCATCTGATCCGCTGCGGTTACCAGGCGGGCGATGCGGTGAAATTCACCTTGCGGCGCCAGGGGCGCCCCGTGGACGTCTTGGTGCGATTGGACCACCTGGAGAGCGAGGCCTACCTCGTGCCGCCTTACCGCCACGATCGGCCGCCGCGCTACTACGTCCTCAACGGCCTGGTACTCCAGGAGCTGTCCGTGCCCTTCCTGAGGGATTTCGGGGGGGACTGGAGGGTCAACGCCCCCATCCATCTGCTTCACTACTATGAAAACCAGTACACCCTGCGCCGTCCGGCAGGGGAAAGGATCGTGATCCTCAACGCCGTGCTGCCCACCTGGGCCACTATCGGCTACGAGCAGATCAGCAGCGCCGTGGTGGAACGGATCAACGGCCGGCCCATCCATCGCCTGGACGATGTGCCGCCGGCCCTGGAAACCCCTGTCAAGGGGTTTCACCGCCTGGAGATTGACCAGCCGCCCTTCCGCATCTACCTCGACGCGGCCAGCAGGGCGGCGGTGGATAAGGAGGTGCGCCAGCGCTACAACCTGCCGCGGCTGTTCCATCTCGATCCGTGAAGCCGGCGGGTTGTACCGCCCCCCTCAACCCTCACCCTCGGGGGCCTCGATGGCCTGCCGATGGCCGCAGCCGCGGTTCTGGCAGGCCAGGAAGGTCCCCTCCTTCTTGGTGGTGCGCTCCACCAGGAAGGAGGCCCCGCAGACCGGGCAGCCAACGGGCACCGGTTTGTCCCAGATGGCGTAGTCGCAGTCCGGGTAGCGGCTGCAGCCGTAGAACACCTTGCCGCGCTTGGATTTGCGCGCCACCAGGACGCCGTCACAGCCGGGCTGGGGGCAAGCGACCCCGGTGGCGGCCGTGCTGCCCGGGCCGTTGAGCGAGGCGGTGTGGCGGCACTCGGGATAGCCGCTGCAGGCCAGAAACGATCCGAAACGGCCGTCGCGGATCCGCATGGCCCGGCCGCATTTTTCGCAGACCACCTCGGAATCGGTCTCCTTGGGGGGATCCAGCGGCTGGATGCCCCCCTTTTCGTCGCGCAGGTAGTTGCGGGTATAACGGCACTTGGGATAGCGGTTGCAGGCCAGGTATTCCCCGTTTTTGCCGACCTTGATGTGCAGCTGGCCCTGCTGGCATTCCGGACAGGCCAGATGCACCGGCATCCCGATGCCGCGCATGCTCAGCATCTCTTCGGCCGCCTTGGTCAGATCTTGCCTGAACTGCCCGTAAAAGTCGTTGAGCACGCTGAGGGCGTCGATTTCGGCAACCTCGATGCGGTCGAGGTTGTCCTCCATGCGGGCGGTGAAATTCACCCCGAAGATGTCGCTGAAATTGGCCACCAGCAGGTCGTTGACGATGAAGCCCAGTTCGGTGGGGCGAAAGTAGCCCTTGAACATCTCCACGTAGCCTTTTTCGCGGATCGTGCCGAGAATGGCGGCATAGGTGCTGGGGCGGCCGATCCCGTTTTCTTCCAGTTCCTTGACCAGCGAGGCCTCGGAAAAACGGGCCGGAGGCTGGGTGAAGTGCTGCTTGGGCTCGATCCGCCGCAGGATCAGCACCTGCCCCTCGGCCAGTTCGGGGAGCATCGACGCCCCTTGACGTTCGCGTTCCTGGGAGGCGCTTTCCTCGGCACTCAGGTACAGGGCCATGAAACCGGCAAAACGGATGGAGGATCCGCTGGCGGCAAACTGGCAGTCGCCGGCGGTGATGGTCACCGAGTTCTGATCGATGAGGGCCTGGGCCATCTGGGAGGCGACAAAGCGCTGCCAGATGAGCCGGTAGAGGTTCAACTGATCAGGGTTCAGAAACGGCGCCAGCTTTTCCGGGGTGTTGGCCACCGCGGTGGGACGGATGGCTTCATGGGCATCCTGGGCCTTGTTCTTGTTGGGGAACATTCTCGGTTTGGCGATGGCGTAGGCGGGGCCGAAGTGCTGGCGGATCAGGTCCAGGGCCTCGTTGGCCGCCTCGGCCGAAATGCGCGTCGAGTCGGTGCGCATGTAGGTGATGAGCCCTTCGGGCTCTCCATCGCCCATTTCGATCCCCTCGTAGAGCTGCTGGGCCACGCTCATGGTCTTTTTGGCGGAAAAGCGTAGCTTCTGGATCGCTTCCTGCTGCAGTTTGCTGGTGATGAAGGGGGGCAACGGATTGCGGCGCACCGTTTTTTTGACCACCTTGGCCACCGTGAAGGCGGCCCCGCGCAATGCGTCGAGGATCTGCTGGGCGCTTTGGGCGTCGGGAATCTCGATCTTGCGGTCGTGCCTGCGGGCCAGCTTGGCCGTAAAGATCGCTGCCGGATCGGCGTCGGCGGCCAGTTCAGCGCTGTTTGACCAGTACTACTGGGGCGTGAAGTCCTGGATGGCCCGCTCGCGTTCACAGTTGATGCGCACGGCCACCGACTGGACGCGGACAGCACTCAATCCTCCCTTGTCCTTTCGCCAGAGCAACGGGGAAACCTGATAGCCCACCATGCGGCCCAGATTGCGC